>DASTVZ010000059.1:0-43049 GCA_035758845.1 Vicinamibacterales bacterium | reverse complement strand
TCGCTGCAGCAACTAGGACGGTGGCGACAAGGAGCAAGCGCCTGCGGCCCGAGCGAGCGGCCGGAGGAAAGCGCCGCAACGCGGCGCCCGCGAGCGAGAGCGCGTGGGGGTGGGGCCCCACGCGCCGTGAGAAATGCGGACAAGCTGCGCTCATGACCCGAACGTTGATCCTCCGGCCTGCTATTTTATTTCTACAAGCGGTCCTGCAACGGTCAATGCCGCGACATAGTCCAGGATTCGCTCACTCGGCAGTTCAATGACCGCCCGGCTGAAGGCCTCCCAGTCGTCCGGGTACGCGAGCCGGGCGTGATCGATGACATCCTGGGTCACGAAGCCTGACAGTGCCGGGGCGAGAGCGCCGGGTAGTTTCAACGTCGCGAGGGCCTCCGCGATCTTCAGTGGCACGTCCGCGCCACGGGTGGCGAGTACCTCGGTCGCATATCCGGCAAGGTGCTCCCACGGAGACGGGTGCGGCATTTGAAGACACAGACAGCCAGTGAGTCGCAAGGCTGCCGCTCCCCAGCCGTCAGCCACACCAGGCGCATCGCCGCCCGACGCACCAAGCCAAAAGAGTTCGACCAGCGAAAAAGTTGGCAGCACATCGCGGCGCTGCTCGAGACTCCATGCCAATGCCTGCCGGCGCCATTCGCTCAGACCTGCCGCATCTGCGATGTCATCGAGTGTCGACCCGTCCGTCGCGAGTGCCGCCACGCGCCTCCGTCCGCGCGCCATCGCCGCGGTGATGGCGTCGCGTGACGCGTCGGAAGTCTCCGCTGGATTCGAAAGCGCTGCGGTCAGCATCACGGTTTGTCGATCCTGAGATCCAAGCGTGGGTTCCCCTGGCATAGCGGTGCGATCGACGCGGCGCAGCACCAACCTCGAGAGCGCCGCATCCAGACCGAGGAGTGACCCGCGAATGCGCCACGCTTCCTTGCCGTCGAAACGCTCGATCGGAAGCTGCCATGCCTCGGATGGCCCTCCAGATGGTGCCGCCGGCAGGCCGAAATCGTGGCGCAACGCGACACTGCTCGATGTGACTGCCGCGCCTTCCGCATCTCCAAGGTGGATGGCATACACGATCGAGACGAGCGCATCGGCGAGCATCTGCGGGCTGTCTGACAAAAGCGCGTGATCGAGCGTCGGTTCCTGTTGCGCGTTCCGGATGGCGCGAATCCGGGTGAATTCGCCCGCCGCCGGGTTGACGAAATATCGCTTTCCTTCCCACTCGACGATCGGAAACTCGCCCTCATCCCTCGGGAGGCCTGCGACTGCCGCTACGAGAGATTCCTCCAGCGTGGTGCGTTTCGGAAGATCCAGCAGGAGCTCCTCGCGGAGCCAGGTCACAAATGCGGAACCGTACGGCGCTCGAGATGAGATCTCGAGATCGGTCAGAGCGGTCACCAACGCAGTCGCGCGTGCGAGGCTGATCTCGCGCAGCCGTTTCATCCGCTCGATCAGCGCAACCGCTGATTGAAATTGCGCGATGGCGATTCGCCGCCGGGATGGCGGTTGAATCGAGTTCAAACGCGCCGCATGTTCGGCCGCTGTGACAAAAATGTGAGGATCGGTAATCCCAATCCGCTCGAGGGCGATCATCAACGCTGGAAACGACAGGTATCCTCGCAACGCGGTTGCAACATCGGCCGACTCCGGTTCTGAAATGGCGTGAAACACGCGCTGGCCAAAAAGCAAGGCGTCGAGCCGCCGTCGTCCGACGGCGTACGGCACGCGCAGAATCCGGTCGGCGAGCCAGGGCGCATCCAGAATCAGCGACCCAGTGACCGCTCGCACCTCTGCATCCGAGATTGCTTCGTACTGAACATCGTTCAAATCGTCTCCACGGAAGACTCGAACCCACAGCCGTCTGGTCAGAGGCGGCACCGCGCCACCAGCCGCGGTCACGCCGATCGTCGAAAGCAGAATCGCTCCGTCGAGGGGCGGTCTGGCAAACGGGCGCTCGACCACTTTCCATTCAGGAGCGGCGGCGCTGAAGGCCGTCAACAACGATCGCAGCCGAGCCTCACGCGAGCCAGGCGAGAACTGCAGTCCGAGCGCGAAGCGCCGATGCGCGTCATCCAGGTGCGCAATGAGGTCGTACAAAAACGCGAGCCGTCCGTCACCTGCGATCACGCGTTCAACGAATGCGCCTGGACGCGCGGGATCGATGCCGATGACCGTTCGCCACAACGATTCGGCATCCGGACCGCCGGCGACGATGACGCGTCCGTCGTGAATGCGAAGGCTGCGGCCAAACGCAGCGAAGATCTCTGGATACTTTTGAAGGTGAACGAGCGTGCTGCGGTTCGCCGCCATCCACTGCAACGTCTCGTCATCGAGCGCAGACAGTCCGTAATAAAGCAGCGCGCTCCTTCGATCGCGCAGAATCGCTGTTACTAGTCCGCGCTGATCGACTCGCGTCTGGAGAATGACGTCACTCCAGATTTCTGGAGCGAGCGGCAGGGGCACAGGATCGTCGCTTGCGCCTGCCGTGTCGAGAAAGCGGCCGAGCGCGGCGCGCGCACGTTGTGCCTGTGCGTCGGGGCGTCCGTAGGCCAGCCTGATCGTGCGCAAGAGCAGCGTCGAGGGGTCACCCGATTCGAATCCAATCGCACGCGAAAACGAGTCGATCGACCCGGGCAGCGCTGCGCTTCCGCGATAGGTCGTGGTGGCGGGATTCTGCATCGCGACCAGCTGAAACCCGAGCAGTACCGCCGTCATTTGAAACATGCGCTCGTATCTTACCTGCCAGCTCTCAAGCCCCTGAATCTGCGCATTTCGTCACAGAAACATGTGTGATAACGGCTCAGATCGTCGAGGTGGTACCTATAACGTGTCCGTTTGTTTGGATTTCAAAACACAAAACTTTGGAGGTGGGACAGATGGCGACCAGAAGTGACCGATAACGGCTTGGTGTTTTTAAACTTAGGGCCATCACGTATTTGGTATCGATCTTGGTATCGATATTCGTCCCAGTCTCTGCGCAATGGCAGAGCTGGTTTCTCCTTTTCTTCGAAGGCATCGCCAGGAGGATGCAGACAATGTTCAAACGCAGAGCGAGTGCGCTGTTGCTCGTTGCAGCCGCTCTCCTACTCGTCCCAGCGACAGGGGCCCAGGCCCAGACGACGGGGCGGATTCTTGGACAGGTCGTGGACGCCCAGGGAGCCGCGCTCCCCGGGGCGACTGTGACGGTGTCCAGTCCAAATCTGCAGGGTGTTCAGACGCAGGTCACCGACGGGGAGGGAAACTACCGATTCCTCAGCCTGCCGCCCGGACGCTACACCGTCAAAGTGGAACTGGCCAGTTTCAAAACGTTCGAACAGCCAAACGTTGATGTCGGTCTCGACAAAACCGTCACGGTGCCAATTACGATGCAGCTCGCCAGTGTCACCGAGTCTGTCACCGTCACCGCGGTGAGCTCGACGATCGACACAACGTCGACCGTGACCGGCGTCAACGCCGGCGCGGATCTGTTCGAGCGCATTCCTCTGCGGCGCGACTTCTACGCCGTCGCGCGGGTTGCGCCGGGCACGACCGAAGACGCCGTCGGCACGGTCGTATACGGTTCAACCGGCGCGGAGAACCAGTACATCATCGATGGCCTCAATACCACGGGCGTCGAAGTCGGCGATAAGGGGAAGACGCTCAACTTTGACTTCGTGCAGGAAGTCGAGGTGAAGACGGGTGGTCTTCCAGCCGAGTACGGCCGCATGACCGGTGGCGTCCTGAACGTCGTCACGAAGAGCGGCAGCAACATCTTCAGAGGCTCGGGGTTCGTCAATGCCGAGGGCGGGTTCCTGCAGGCGAATGACGACACGCGCGACAAGCGTCCGGCTTGGACGACGACGGTCACGGATGTCGACAGCCGCAGCGACTTCGGTGGTGAGATAGGAGGGCCATTCGCAAAGGATCGCCTCTGGTTCTTCGGCGCGTACAACCGCACGAATGAGAATCGCAATACGACGGTGATTCGTTTGATTGATTCGCCTGGCAGTCCAGGGATCAATAGCGAGGTTCCCACGTCCATAGACCGTGATTTGTTTGCTGCCAAGCTCACATATCGGATCGCTGAAGGCCAGACCCTCAACGGCACGGTGATGGGAGATCCATCCACTCGAGATGGGGCGATCTTTACGATTTCGGGTCCCGAGAGCACGTGGAAAGGTGTTCGTGAGCAGGGCGGCACCGACTTCGTCGCAAAGTACGCCGGGGTGTTTGGCAGCCGTTTCCTCTTGAACGGCATGGTCGCGCGGCACAACGAGAGCGATAAGTCCAGCGGACCGGGACACGACATTCCGCAGTCTATCGATCAGACGGTCACGCCGAACGCAAACTCAGGCGGCTTTGGATTCTTCCAGGACCAGGAATTCAAGAGGGATGTCTACAAAGCCGATGCATCCAGCTATCTAGGCTCGCATGATGTCAAGTTCGGGATCGACGGCGAGCACGTCAGGGCGGTCAACAACAACTACAACGGCGGCGCCGGACAGCGGATCTACAAGCGGATCAGCGGCAGTACTATCTACTACCGGCACCGGTACTACGTCAACGACCGAGCAACCGGGTACGACCGCAACAACCCTGCGACGTGGCAGATCGCCGTGCCGCTTACATCTGAGCCGGACTCGTACAACACATCGTTCTACGCGCAAGACTCGTGGAAAGCTGGTGCGGGACTCACGGTGAACGCCGGAGTCCGATGGGAAGGGCAGAACGTTCGTAACCGCGATAACGAGACCGCGTTCGACCTCAAAGACAACTGGGCGCCTCGGATAGGCTTCGTCTGGGATGTCGCACGGAATAATCGCAGTAAGCTGTATGCGAACTGGGGCCGCTTCTTCGAGAGCATCCCCATGGACATCAACATCCGGTCCTTCGGCGGCGAGGTCCAGTGCTTCTGCTACAACTTCAGCCCGGACCCGGCGAACTACCTTCAGGATCCGGCTGCTCCGCGTCCGCAGTCTCTTCTCGGTGGGCCGACGCCAGCCGACCCGGACTTGAAAGGTCAGTACATTGACGAGTGGCTCACCGGGTTCGAGTACGATCTCGGACGGAATCTCGTCGTCGGCGCGAAGTATGCGCATCGAAAGCTCGGGCGGGTCATTGAAGACTTCCTGATTCCTTCGGAAGGCACCTATTTCATCGCCAATCCTGGTACTGGCGTCGGAACCGAAATGGGCTTCTACGATGGCGTGCACACGGCCCCGGCACCAGAGGCCAAGCGGACGAATAATGCGTTCGAAGTGAACGCGCGCAAGCGGTTCTCCAACAACTGGCAGTTCATGGCGAGCGCGGTGTTCAGCAAGCTGGAAGGCAACTACGACGGCACTTATCAGGTGTCAACGGGCCAGCTCGATCCGAACATCAACTCGGCCTTCGACTACGCCGACTTCCTGGTGAATGCTGATGGCAAGTTGAGCAACGACCGACTCTTCCAGTTCAAGTTCGATGGCAGTTACGAGTTCTCTAAGGGCGGGTTGACAGGTCTGAACATTGGCCTCTCAACGCACGTCTTCTCCGGACTCCCGCTGAACGCCTACGGATATTCGATTGCCTATAACAACTGGGAGTACTACCTCGTGCCGAGGGGATCGGCTGGCCGCGGACCGAAGGACTGGGAAACCGATCTGCAGGCACGGTATCCCATCAAGCTGTCGGGCCCGAGGCGCCTCATCCTCCAGGCCGACATCTTCAACCTGTTCAATCGGCAGTCGGCCACCGTCCTCGACGAGCGGTACAACCTCATTGAGGACGGCGACTGCGCAGGGCTTGCCGGTAACCTGTGCAACCACGACGGTGGAATCGCGACAACGGGGAACAGCTTGACACCAATCGGATCGCTCGGTGATCCGCGAACGACGGCGACAAACCCCGATTACTTGAGGAAGGGTGTCCAGTTTACCCAGCCGTTCAGCCTTCGCGTGGGTGTTCGGTTCGAGTTCTAAGCCACGGAAGAACACGGATGAACACGGAAAGGCTTTAACCGGTAGCGGGCTTTCGGCTGCTTCGGTTTCATGTGAGAGGGCCCTGGTAACGGGGCCCTCTTTTTTTGGGCCACGGAAGGACACGGATTTAGCCACGGAACAACACGGAAGGACACGGATTTAGCCACGGAACAACACGGAAGAACGCGGATTTGGCCACGGAACAACACGGAAGAACACGGATCTAGCCGCGGAACAACACGGAACAACACGGACGGAACAACACCGAATGCTAAGCCACGGACCGATGACGCTTGGGCAGCCCTGAAGGGCTGCGCTACATTCTCTGTAATGCGCAACTGCGCGCTTCTGTTAGTTCTGACCATCGTTTGCGTCGGTCCCGTCAGCTGTCGCTCACGCGAATCGCAGACGCCGACACCCTCGGCGTCGCCTGCTGCCGCAATTCCGCAGATCGCGTCGAAGGCGACGTCCGGCAAGCGCGTGATCTTCATCGGCCTCGACGGCGCGGACTGGTCGCTGCTCGATCAATATGTCTCGCGCGGCGTCATGCCGACGCTCGCGAAGCTTGTGTCGGAAGGATCGAGCGGAACGGTCAAGACAATTTCCCCGCCCCTGTCTCCATTGATCTGGACGACGATGATGACCGGGGTGAGCCCACTGGAACATCGGATCCTGGATTTCCTGCGCGTCAATCCGACAAGTCAACAGCGCGAACCGATCACCAGCGACGAACGGAAGGTTCCCGCGGTGTGGAATATGGCCACGGCGGGAGGGAAGAAGGTTGGCGCGCTTGGTTACTGGGCGACCTATCCTGCCGAATCGGTCAACGGACTGATGGTGTCGGATCGACTGTTCACATTTCTGTTCAGCGAAACGTCACCGCCACCCGGGGTCGTCTATCCAGCATCGATGGAGTCATGGGCGCGAGACGGCTTGAAACGCGCACAGGACGAAGCCGGATACGACGCCGTCAAAGCCATCCTTCCATGGCTGACGCAGGCCGAATACACGCAGGCAGTCGCGGTCACCGATCCGTACGCGCATCCAGTCAGTGCGCTGCGACGGATCCTGATCGAAACAAAGGTGTACGACGGACTTGGACACGACTGGTACGAGCGCGAAAGTCCCGATCTGCTTCTCCTCTATATTCAAGGCACTGACAGCATCGGGCACGTGTTCGCACCGTATGCGCCGCCGCGACAATCGTCCGTCTCAGAGGCGGACTACGGCCGCTACAAAGATGTCGCTGAACGATATTTCGCGCTGATCGATCAGCTGCTCGCCCGATACGTCGCACTGGCGCAAAAGACCGGTAGCACGATCATGCTGGCGTCCGACCACGGCTTTCTGTGGGGAGAAGGGCGGCCGACGACGCTTTCGAGCGCAGCGAATACCACGGCAGCGAAGTGGCACGCCGAGAATGGTGTTTACCTCCTTTGGGGTCCAGGCGTTCAACCGTCACAGGGACACGCCGGCACGGGAAGAGTGGATCAGGTCTCCGCGACGCTTCTCGCGCTGGCAGGACTTCCTTCGGCGCGCCATATCGCTGGCCCGGCACTCCCGGGCACGCCCGCGCTGTCGTCATCCACCGAACCGGTCGACTATCGCGCCGTGTATACCCCGGCAACGCCGCCGTCGGCGACAGCGGGCGGCAGCGACTCACGCGTCGACGAAGATACGGTTGCAAAGCTACGTGCCCTCGGCTATATCGGCGCGAGCGAGGGAAAGGGGCGCGCGTTCGGAACCCGCACGGCTGGATCGCTGAACAACGAAGGGCTGCTGTTGAGACAAGAGGGCAAGCAGAAGGAAGCGATCGACGCGTTCGATACGGCGATTTCGGTCGATCCGAACCTTGCGTCGGCTCTCTGGAATTTGAGCGACTTGCTGTGGTCGCGGAGTGAGTCGCTCGAGAAATCGGACGCGCTGCTGGTCCGTGCGTTCGCCAACGGCCTCCCGGAAGGCACGAAGTACGTGATCGGCCGCGCCATCGGCTATCAGCGAAATGGTCAGGTCGATCGAAGCATCTCGCTGTTGAACCAGGCGGCTGCCGCGAAGCCGAACGAGTCCGAAGTCTGGTTGTTCAGAGGACGTTATCGGGTCGAACGCGGCGAATGCGCGGGTGCGGTCGATGACTTCCGTCAGGCCGCGCGGTTGACTCCGAATAACGCCGCCGTGTATGCCTCACAGGGTCTTGCGGAGCTGTGTGCAGGAAACAGCGCGGCTGCACGAGCCAGCTTCCAGAAATCGTTGCAACTCGATCCGAATCAGCCTAAGGTTCGCGAATACCTTCGCGGGAGGGGTCAATGATGTCGATCATCGTGAAGCGGTCGCTGCTGTTTCTGATGATTGCTGTGGTCGGTAGTTCTTCGACCCGTGCATCGCAGTTGACCGAACGCGATCAGCATGCGGCGTCGCAGCACTTCAAGCGCGGCATGGAGTCGTTACTCGGAGAAAAGTACGACGTTGCCGAAACTGAATTCAAGGCGGCCGTCGCCATCGATCCGTTGTACGACGCGGCCTTTTATGGGTTGGGCCAGGTTTACATGGCGACCAAGCGGTATCCGGATGCGTTGAAGGCGTACCTGGCGTCGCGAGACGCCTTCAAGGCGGCAACCGCGGCTGAGGCACTCGCTGGCACTGAAGCGGATCGCCGGCTGCGCGACCAGATTCAGGCACTGAAAGACAACGAACGCAATATGGCCAGACTGGGCACCGGCGTCGGCGCGCAAACGACCATCGATCAGATTCGCGCGCAGATTCAGCAGCTGGAGAGCCGCAAGAGCCGACGCAGCGGCGCCAGCCCGCCACCAGTGCCCGCCGGCGTTTCCATGGCCATCGGGAGTGCCTATTTCCGTCTGAATGATCTTGCGAATGCCGAGAAGGAATACAAAGCGGCGATCGAGGTGAACCCCAACTTCGGCGAGGCGCATAGCAATCTCGCCGTCGTCTATCTGGTCACCGGGCGCGCAACGGAAGCGGAGGCCGAAGTGAAGACCGCGGAGAAGGCCGGATTTCGGGTCAACCCGAAGCTGAAGGACGATATTGCCGCACGGAAGAAACACTAGGCGGCAAGACCTATCGATCTTGCGGCGCGAGCGAGGGAGCGAGCGCTGGCAGGCGCTGGGGGGTGCCCGCCTTCGCCAAGGCTACGGCGAGGTCTCGCCATAGCGCGTAGGCATAATTGGCGCGCGGAGGCGGAGGGCCCAGCGCAAAGTAAGAAAAGATGACAGGCTTACGCAACCGCCGTCGGCCGCGGCACGCTCTTCAGCCCCTCTGCGTGTGCCGGCAGCGCCAGACGGAAGCAGGCGCCTCGCTCGACGGTCTGACAGAGCTCGAGAGAACCGCCATGGGCGGCGGCAATGCCATGCGAGATCGACAGGCCAAGCCCGGTGCCCTGACCGACATCTTTGGTTGTGAAGAACGGCTCGAAGATTCGTCCGCGGATTTCCGGGCCGATGCCAGGCCCATCATCGCTGACTTCGATGACGTGGTCGCCTCCATCCGTAAAACTGCGAATCCTGATTCGGGTGCCCTGCCCCGAGGCTTCGAACGCCTGTTCTGAATTGAGCACGAGATTCAGGATGATCTGCTGAATCTCCTCCCGGTTGGCGAGCGCCGGCAGCGGCCCCTGATGCATTTCCACAACCAGCGCGACGTTGTTCTGCTGCAGGTGGTACTCGCGCAACTGCACGATTGCCCGGACGACATCGTTCATGTCGATCGCCCGGCGGTTCGGCGCGCTTCGACGCACGAACGACAGGAGATTGCGGACGATCTGCCCGGCGCGCGCCGCCTCACGCCGCACGACCTCGAGATCCCGCTGCACTGATGGAGTGTTTCGTTCCTCCATCATCAGCTCCACCGATCCGACGATCGTCTGCAGCGGGTTGTTGATTTCGTGCGCCACGCCGGCGACCAGCTCCCCAATCGCCGACAATCGCTCGCTGTGGACGAGCTGATCGCGAAGCTTCAGTTCGTCGGTCGTATCGCGCTCGACATCCACGTAGTGAGTGATCGACCCGGCCGGATCGCGCAGCCCGACGACAGTGCAGGATGCAGGAAAGGTAGTGCCGTCGCGGCGTTTACGGACCACTGTGCCGCGCCAAATGCCTTTCTCGCGAATCGCCGACGCGATGTGCACGCCGATGCTGTCGAACCCGCGTTCGAGCAGCTCAACGTAATCGAGTCGCGCCAGCTGTTCGCGGGAATAGCCCACCGCGCGAACAAACGCATCGTTGGCGTGCTCGAACGTGCCGTCCGCCCGCGTGATGAGAATCAGATCGCCGGTTTGCTCCGTCGCCGCCGCAAGCAGCCGCATGCGCGCGTCAGCGCGCTCGAGCTCGCCGCCCTGCGCCGCGAGCCGCAGCGTCAACAGCCCGAGCCCGGCGACGGTCATGACGCTCGTCAGCAACGCACGGAACGAGTCGTCGGCGGCGCCAAGTGGCTGCACGTACAGAGCGCCGTATCCGATCAGCGGAATCAGAAACACCGGCACTGCCGAAACCAGGACGTGCAGTGGCGCGGACGGCGCCTCGATCACATCAGACTCTGCCGGTGATTCCGGAGCGGCGAGCGCAGCGCCGGCGTAACAAAGGAACGGAACGAACCACGCGAGATCGTAAACAGTGCCGCTCTGGTAGGAGCCGCGGACGATTGCCAGACTGGTCACGATACGAAGAAAGAATCCGACGCCTGTTCCAATCGCAAGCCAGCGGTATGCCGCGAACCACGGAGTTCGACGGGCAACGATCATCGCCGCTGTAAACGCACCGAACAACAGCGCGCGATTGATCTGGACGAGCTTCAGGAGCGCAACCTGCGGCCCAGGGATGCCAGGTGTGATGCCCGGAATGAGAACGAAGTAGGAATAAATGAAAACGGCGAGCAGACCGTAGCTGGCGAGGACGATGCCGACACTGCCAACCGCTTCCGAGCGAACACCGCGATGCGGCCGCGCGAAAAGCGCGATCAACGGACCAATGCCGCCGCACAGGCTGAACACCGTGTGCCATCGCAGCCACGACTGCTGCTTGAGCACGAGGTCTTCGAACGCCCAACCCAGGTGGCCGATGATCCACAGCGCCACGCCAATGGCGACGGCGTCCCAGAACAGGCGGTGACAGCCACGCCACGAGCGACGTCGTCGCAGAATGACGGCGCAGATGGCGAGCGGAGGAATCAGGAGGCCGACGTCGCCAAAAATCGACAGCGCCAGCGGGTGACCGCGTAGGAGCCAGCCGATCGCTACGTAGGCAACGCAGTAGCCGAGACCAAGGGAAAGATAGAGCACTCAGAGCACGCTTAAATTGTGGGGGCGGTTAACTTTAACACAGATTCGATTGGCGCTGGCGGCTGCTCTCGTCAGCCGATGGTGTCATCTTTTCTTACTTTGCGCTGGGGCCCCACCCCCAGCGCCTGCCAGCGCTCGCTCCCTTCGCTCGCGCCGTTTTCTTGCGGCACCGGTCTTCTTAGATTTGCTCCACGTCGATTTGCGCCCGCTGCAGCTTGCCACTGAAATCGATATAAACCGACTTCCACTCAGAGAAGACATCGAGCGCCGCCGTGCCGGCTTCGCGATGGCCGTTGCCCGTGTTCTTCGTGCCGCCGAATGGCAGGTGCACCTCGGCACCAATCGTTGGCGCGTTGACGTAGAAGATGCCGGTGTAGAGATCCCGCATTGCAGTGAACGCGCGGTTGATGTCCTGGGTGTAGATTGACGCCGACAGTCCGTACTCGACCCCGTTGCCGATGTCGATCGCCTCTTCGAGTGAACGGCACGGGATCACTGACACCACAGGGCCGAAGATCTCCTCGCGCGCGATCCGCATCGACGGCGTAACGTCGGTGAAGACCGTCGGCTCGTGAAAGAACCCTTTCGAGTACGCTCCACGCTCGAGCCGGTTGCCGCCGCAGGCGATCGCCCCTCCTTCATCGCGGCCGATTTTCACGTACGACATCACCGTCTTCAGCTGCGACTCGCTGATCGACGGTCCCATCTGAGTCTCGTCCTTAAGACCATCACCAACACGCAGCGACTTTGCACGGGCGACGAACT
Organism: Vicinamibacterales bacterium; assembly: GCA_035758845.1. Taxonomy (GTDB): domain Bacteria; phylum Acidobacteriota; class Vicinamibacteria; order Vicinamibacterales; family 2-12-FULL-66-21; genus JALZOC01. The sequence goes on along the minus strand of DASTVZ010000059.1, from coordinate 31,052 downwards.
GGTCGACGAACGCCTTGTAGACTTTCTCGTGCACGACAACGCGGCTCGCGGCGGTGCACCGCTGTCCCGTCGTCCCAAACCCTCCCCATAAGCACCCATCAACCGCAAGCTCGAGATTGGCGTCGTCCATGATCATGATCACGTTCTTGCCGCCCATCTCGAGATGAACCTTCTTGAATCCCGGCGCCGCAGCTTGATTCACGATCCGTCCGACGTGCGTTGAACCAGTGAATGACACAACCCGCACGTCCTCGTGTGTCGTCAACGGCGTGCCCACTTCGTCGCCGTCGCCGGTGACCATGTTGACGACACCCTTTGGAATGCCCGCATCCTCCAGCACCTTGACGAAGTTCAGCGCCGACAACGGCGTCTGCGACGCCGGTTTGAAGACCACCGTGTTGCCGCACACCAGCGCCGGAATGATCTTCCAGGAAGGAATCGCCATCGGAAAATTCCACGGCGTGATGATCGAGCTCAGGCCGAGCGGCTGACGAACCGACATGGCGAACTTGTTGCGCAGTTCCGAAGGCACCGTCTGCCCAAACATGCGCCGACCTTCGCCGGCGATGTAGAAGGTCATGTCGATCGCTTCCTGTACATCGCCCCGCGTTTCGTTCAGCACCTTCCCCATCTCGCGCGTCATGTCGCGCGCAAATTGCTCTTTCCGTTCGACGATGAGCTGCGCCGCGCGGAAAAGGATTTCCGCGCGCACCGGCGCGGGCACGAGCCGCCAGCTCTTGTAGGCACGCGCCGCGGCGTCGATCGCCGCTTCCACATCACGTCGTGTTGATTTTTGAAAGACACCAATCAGGTCGTCGGTGTTGGCCGGATTGCGATTCTCAAACGTTTCTCCGGTCACACCGGGGATCCAGCGACCGTCGATGTAGTTGTTGTAGGTGGTGATGGTGGTGGTAGAGGGCATGGAATTGATTATTAAGGGAAAAGGGAAAAGGGAAAAGGTAAAGCGCCCGCGAGCGAGAGCGCTTGGGGGTGGGGCCCCAAGCGCAGTGATAAAGGTAAAAGCGTAAAACTGGAACTATTCTTCCGACAGTTCCGCGTCCAAGATTCCGGGAGGTGCCGCCGCAGCGAATTTCAGCGCCTCGACAAACGCGTGAATCGCGGCGAGTGCGTGTTCGGTGGGTTCGATGAATTCAATGCCGCTGCGATAGAGAATGGTCTCGCCAAGCTCGCCAATCTGACAATGCGCGATTCGGCCCTTGACGACAACCGAACGCGTACCGAGGGAGAGACGGAACTCGTGCAGCGAATCGAGATGCAGCGGAAACTTGGTCTCGACCTGCGCACCGCGGTCGCTGAGATCGAGGATCGTCATCGGTTCATAAACCGTGACCTCCCCGGTCACCTGACCAGTTGTCGGAATGCGCTCGCTGTCTCGCGTGTTTGTCATTATTAGATCCGGGGGGCTCCGCCCCCGCGGACCCCCCGACACGCTCTCTCGCGAGCCGCTTCGCCGGCTCGCTCCGTTCGCGTGGCTCGCTTCGCTGCGCTCGCTCGCGTCTTCTTTCGCGCGCTTTGCCCCGCCGGCGGGCACTAGGTACCCTTATCGGATCCTGACGTGCTGCAGATAATCCCCCGACTCGATCCGCTGCGCCTGACCGAGCGGCGCGTTGTAGAAATATACCCACGCGGTGTGCTGTTCTCCGTCAGGCATCATCACGCTCGCCTGCGCGCGCACGTACAAACTATGGTCAGTATCACCCGGTCTGTAGCCTTCGATTTCATCGAGCGCGGATAACACCGTCGCCAAATCCGACACTTCGTACAGTTCTCCCCAAACGCACCCATCGGGTGACGGGACTGCCGCAGGATACAGTCCGAGGTCGAAAAGCGAAGCACGAATCCACCCGCGACCGCGAAAGGAAAGCTTCGTGTCCATCGCTACTCGACGACGTCGATCGAAGCCCGCCATCAGCGTGCCGTAGAAGAAGACGCAGTCCACGGGGGACAGTGTACTTGAAAGGGAAAAGGGAAAAGGGAAAAGGCAAAAGGAAACCCAAGCGCATTGAGAAAAGTTGGGCCCACGCGCAGTGAGAAATGCAGACAGATTGCCGAGAAATGAAAAAGGCCGCGGTCCTACGACACGCGGCCTCTCCGAGCTGGAAGCTGGTAGCTGGTAGCTGTTAGCCCTACTTCTCTGGCTGCTCTGCCTGCACCCGAGGCACCGCCGTCTTCGGGATCATTTGCAGAATTTCAGCCGGCACGGTGAACGAGAGCGTTACGGTTTTGCCGGTGCCGGTGAGCTGCAATGATTCGACGAGTGCCTGAGTGCGCGGGTCCGCTTGTGCCTGCATACGCGCCAGACCAAGGACGCCACGAACGACGTCGCGCAGATTCTCGGCTGCCTGGTCGTCGCGTGCTTCGGCGCGGAGCGTTCCAGACAATCCGCCATTCACACGTCCGGCGGCGGCGAACCACTTGAGCTGAGGGAGGCGAGCGGAGACCTGTTCGGGGAGTTTCGCTTGCGATGCGAGGACGTCGAAGCGTCCGACGGCCCAGGCATTGTTCCCCTGACCGATGTCGTTGACCAACTCCATCATCTCGTTGTTGCCGGTGACACTGTGCGCGGAAAGCTGGGCGTCGATCGAGTTCTTCACCGCAGTCGACTCACCGATGGCAACAAGACCGGGTTCCAGAAACGCCAGCGTGACACTGCCACTCTGGATCGGCGTATCACTGTGTCCGGTCGGAGCGACGATGAGGCGCTTGCCCTTGTACTCCTCGACCGCGCCACCGTGCTCGCGAATCAACGTTTCAAGCTGTGTATCGTTAAACCGGCCGCGGGCAACGACGAGGGGAGCCGGCTTCTCGGCGCCGGCCGTCAAGGAGGCGACGACGAAATCGATGTCCTTCTCGATATCGATCCCCGTGTGCTCCAGGAATTCCCGCTGACCATCCTGATGTCCCGGCAAGGCTTCCTTCAGGCGGGCGCGAAGATCCGAATCCATGATGCCGCGGACGTCGGCATAAGCGACGACGGTAGCGTCGGCTGGGACGTAGCGCAACTCATTTGAAACGGCCGAGGCCGAAACAGGCTCGAAACCCCCCGTGTAATAGGCCACAAGACCGGTTCCCAAGCCAGCCGCGAGCACCGCTCCCGACGCGGCAAGGAAATATCGGGTTCGCTTAGTCATTCCGTAGTCCTCTGTAGGAATTATACAGACCAAACGGGTAAAAAGTTCCAAAATAGCTCATTTTCATTGGCTTAGCTTCGGCTCCCGGCTGTCGGCTGGCTGCTGGTTCTTTCCCTTTCATTTCGTCCATTTTGGCGCCGACAGCGTCGAGCCCAATCGCCAGGAGCCAAGCGCCCAGCAGCATTACTGCTCCAAAACGTATTCCCGTCGCTCCACGACCCACGTCGCCAGCCCAACAAAAACGACCAGAATCAGTGCCAGCCCGAAAAGGCTCCCCGCTAACGTTGGGCTTTCCCGGAATGCCCCCTGGATAAGGCTGAGGACGCTGTCGCTGGGCATGGCATGCGGCACCAAACCCTGGAGGTAATAGGCAATAGTGAACCGCTTCAGATACCCAGGAAAGGCGAGCGCGGCCTGTTCCCAGCCGAAGATAAAGATCAGCCCGACGATCAGAGGCCGTTTGAACTTCGCGCCGACGAACGCGAACAATGCGCCATACACCGCCAGCCCAAGAGCGAGCAGCACCAGATCTTTCACAAGATCGATGAACGATGCTCCGAGACTGCCGCGCATGGGGACGACGAGCAGGTACACGAGCACCACCGAGGGAAGCACCACACAAACCGTGCAGCCCAGGTAGGCAAGATATTTCCCGAACAGCACAGCACCGCGTCGAATCGGACGCGTGAAGAGATAGGTAATCGTCTTGTCTTCGACTTCGTCGGCCATCAATGACGTGCCGTAAAAAACGCCGAGCACCGGCACGGTGAAGCGGAGATAGAAGATCCAGATCATCAATCCGAAGATGGCCGGTCCAGTCATTCGGATCGTCTGTGTCACACCACCTTGTGTCGATCGGTGCTCCTCGAAAACCGGCGCCCCGAACAGGACGATGATCCGCAGGAAACACGCGATGACGACCGGCGCACCAGCGACGAGCATCATGAATATCGTTCGCCGCGACCACAGCATTTCACCGAGGGAAAGGTCGAAGATACGCACACCTGACGCGAAGAAGCCCGGGGCGGCGGGGATCGGACGGGACGTGGCGACTTCGTTATTCATGCGCAATTCACAGACACGTAAACAAGAGAAACTGGAGACACGGGAGCTGATTTGGTAGACCGAAAAGCGCTACCTCCCGTTTTCTCTCGTTTCTCCTGTTTGAGTTCGACCATCATTTCACCAAATATTGGAACACCGCCTGCAAGTTATCGTCAGGCGACGTGACCTCTTCGATCGCGCCGTACTCGCCGCTGGCGGCCAACTCGGTCAATCGCGCGTAGAAGGCATCGGGCTTTCCGGTCTCCACGGTGACCGCACCGTCCTCGAACTTCATGCTGCGAACGTCGGCCTGCTCGAGAAAATCGCGCGCGAGGCGGCGCGGGTTTTCGGCGCGGACGTAGACCGTGTGGGGATGCTCGTCGATCAGTTCGCGGATCGCATGCACGTCCCCCTCGGCGAGAATCCGTCCGTTGTTGATCAGCAGGATGTTCCCTGTCATCGACTCGATCTCGTGCAGGATGTGGCTGGAGACGATGACGCTCTTCCCGGCGCGGGCCCATTCGCGGATCAGCCGGATCGTCCGCCGGCGGGCGAGAGGATCCATTCCCGAGAGCGGCTCGTCCAGGATCAGCAGTGAGGGGTCGTGCACGATCGCCTGCGCGAGCTTCACGCGCTGACGCATGCCTTTGCTGTAGGCCCCTATCTTCTTGTCTGCCGCGTCCATCAAGTCGACGGCGGTCAGCGCGCGTCGAGCCGCCTCGTCGGCGGCCGTCTCATCGAGGCCATTCAGTCGCACTAGCGCCGTGACCCATTCGAGACCGGTCATGCGGTCGTAGAACGCGTCCTGCTCGGGACAAAACCCGATCTGGAAATACAGGTGCGGGTTGCGCCAGATCGGTTCACCGAGAACCTTCACCGATCCCTTGCTCGGTTTGAGCTGGCCGGTGATCAGTTTCATGAAGGTCGACTTTCCTGCGCCGTTCGGTCCCAGCAGTCCAGTGATGCCGGACGGGACCTGCACCGTGACGTCGTTCAGACCGATGACCTGGCCGTACCACTTGGAGACGTGTTCCGAAGTGACGATCGCCGCGCTCACGTCACCACCTCCACGCCGCGCACCCGCCGTTCGAGGATCGAAATCGACAGGGCGACGAGGCCAAGAATCACAATCAGTGAAACCGGCCAAGGGGTCGAGTAGCGCGGTTTGAGACGGAAGATCACGTCCACGACTTGCGCCAGGTTGGCGCCGAGCGAAATCCACGACACGCGCGTGCTGCCGGTAATCGCCAGCATCGCGTGATAGATGGCGGCGGTGAAAAACAGGATGCCGGCGTAGAGGATGCCAACGTACCGCGCGCTCTTCGAGAGCGACGACAGCGCGAGCATGGTGAAGGTCGCGAGCACGGCCTGCAACACTGCCGCGACCGTGATTGCCGGGAACAAGAACAGGTTTTTGCTCAAGAAGGCAAAGCTTCCGGCGAAGAGCACTTGCAGCAGAAGCAGCAGCAGGCCGGGGATCAACGTCACGAACAGGATGAACGCAAACAGGATGGCGGCTTTGCCAAAGATGTATTCGGCGCGCATCAGCGGCTTGGCCAAATAGATCTGCAGCGCGTTGGCGCGGCGATCGTTTGCGATCAGGCCGGCGCCGACGTAGATGGTGACAATGAAGACGAAGAAGTCCTGCTGCTCCAGGAACTGCCGGAAGGTTTCAGCCGTCGGCGCGAACATCGCGACCTGCGGATAGTTCGCGGTCACGTAAATCTGGACCGCGCGCACCAGGAACGGTCCCCAGGCGAACAACAGCAGGCCGAGAAACGCGCGCTTGCGGATCATGGTCAAGATGCCCGCACGCGCGATCACGGTCCACGCCTGCCCCGGCATGGACTTGCCGCCAAGGTATCGGCGGTAACTCTGATCGTGAATCGGCATCGATCGCTACTGTTCTCTTCTCAATTTGGTGTCCGCTTCTTCTATGCGCCTGGGGCCCCACCCCCAGGCGCAGCCGCCTCACGCCTTGCGTTCGGCGGCGGCTGAAGGCTCTCGCGCCGTTCTCTATTTACGACTTACTGCTCTCCTAACGCTTTCGCGAACACGTCCTCGAGTGTCGGAATACTTGGACGCAGATGGCGTACCTGGACACCGTGCTGCGCCGCCAGGCCAAACAACATCGCCTGATCTTTGCGGCCGCGCGAGGCGCCGTCGGGCACGAACACGCGCATGACATCTTCATCCGTGGAGGTGCATTCCATCCCCGCCGCGTGAAGCACCTCGATGAACGACGGAACATCGCCCTTGATCCGTAATTCGAAAACCCGCCCGGCGGGTCCCTTCAGTTGGTCGATCGGGCCTTGCGCCGCCACCTGCCCCTTATCCATCACCACCACGTCGTCGCAGGTGAATTCCACGTCAGGCAACAAGTGCGATGACAGGATCAGATTGACGTTTTTGTTGTGACCGAGATCGCGGATGAGTTCGAGCATCTCGTCGCGCCCTTTGGGGTCCATGCCGTTGGTGGGCTCGTCGAGGAACAGCAGATCGGGATCGTGGACCAGAGCCTGCGCCAGCTTGATGCGCTGCTTCATGCCGGTCGAGTACGTTTCGACATTCCGGTAACGCGCCTCACCGAGGCCGACATAATAAAGGACCTCGTGCGCCCGCTGCATCGCGTCGACAGCGGGAAGGCCGGCGAGCTCGCCGCAGTAGGCCACGAACGAGACCGCATTCATGCCCGGGATGTGGCCGTCGGTCTCCGGCATGTATCCGATGCGCGCGCGAATCTGCAACGGGTGCCTGGCAACGTCGAGGTCGAACACTGTCATTCGTCCAGAGGCAGGCTTGATGAAACCCAGGAGCGCCTTGAGGAGCGTGCTCTTCCCTGCGCCGTTCGGGCCGAGCAGACCTACGGCCCCCGCATTGAAACGACCCGAGACCTCCTTCAACGCGCGATTGGAGCCGTAGATGACGGTCACGTCGTCGAGCAGCACGACCGGCGTGTCGGCGGCTGATGACGGTCGCTCGCGGGTGGCGATGACGTTGCTACTGTCCAAATTTACTCGCGGCTTCTTTCGCGCCGCCTGGCCTCGGAGTCGGTCTTAGTCTTCATCACAGGTTCTAGCCTATACGGTCTTTGGAATCAGAGCGTTCCGCGCAACCCCAGCAGATCGGCGCGTTCGCGCATGAACGTAATGACGTTGGTGATGTGCTGATCGATCGGCAATCCAATCTCTTCCGCCCCTTTTCGCAGATCCTCGCGGCTCACCGCCCGCGCGAAGGCTTTGTCTTTCATCCGCTTCATGACCGATGAGGCCTCGAGATCGAGGACGCTCTTCGACGGCCGCACGAGAGAGCACGCGGTGACGAAACCCGACATTTCATCGCAGGCGTAAAGCGCGTGCTCCAGGCGCGACTCCCGCGGAATCCCGGAATATTCCGCGTGCGACAGGATCGCGCGCGTCACCCACTCGGGATACCCCTTCGACTTCAGAATCTCTACACCACGAAATGGATGATTCTGCTGGTCGGGCCACCGTTCGTAGTCAAAGTCGTGCAGGAGCGCCACCACCGCCCAGTCGTCTTCCGGTTCTCCCCAGAGCCGCGCGTAGCCTCGCACCGAGGCTTCGACCGCGAGCATGTGCTTTCGCAGACTCTCGGTCTGCGTGTATTCGGTCATCAAAGCATAGGCGTCGTCTCTGGATAATGACATGATCGTGGCTTCTGGCTCTCGGCTCCTGGCTTCCCCGTCTCGCTGTCGTCGACATCCCAGCAGCCAACAGCCGGGAGCTAGCAGCTATGCCCCCATCACCTTCACCACCACCCGCTTCTTCCGCTGCCCATCGAACTCCGCGTAGAAGACTTGCTCCCACGGTCCGAGGTCGAGCTGTCCGGCGGTGATCGGCACCACAACCTGGTGCCCCATGATCGTGCGTTTCAAGTGCGCGTCGGCGTTGTCTTCCCCGGTCTGATGATGCTGGTAAGGCAACCCGGCTGGCGCCAGCTTCTCGAGCCATATCTGGAAGTCGTGAATCAAGCCGTCCTCCCAGTCGTTGACGTAGACGCCAGACGTGATGTGCATCGCCGACACCAGGGCGATTCCATCAGTCACGCCGCTCTTCTTCACGATCGCCGAAACCTCGTCGGTGATGCGCACGAATTCCTGACGCGACTTCGTGTTGAACCAGAGATAGTCGGTGAATGTTTTCATTCAAGCGCCAGTCCCGATTCCGCATTGAAATCCAGTTCGCCGGGCCCGCTGCTTCTCAACTTCCGAAGTCCCGCAGCACCAATCATCGCGGCGTTATCGGTCGACAACGAAAGTGGAGGAATGAACACAGCAATTCCGTAGCTTGCGCCACGAGCTTCGGCTTCCGCACGAAGCCGGCTATTTGCCGATACACCACCGGCGATGCCGACGCTGCGCGCGCCCAGCCACCGCGCCGCTTCAAACGTTCGATCGAGCAACGCATCGACAACTGTTCGTTGAAAGGACGCGGCGATATCTGCGACTACCGATGCCGAGAGCATTGCCCCGGCTTCGTCCGACGCGGCCGCCTTCATCGCGCGGACGTCAGGGTTGATACCAGTGCGTTCGCGAACGAGCCGAAGCACTGCGGTCTTCAGGCCGCTGAAACTGAAGTCAACCCGCCTCGCGATATCGGCAGGAAGTACTCCGTCCGCCGTCGGCCTTGGCGCGTTGCGATCCGCGTGTGTCAGCCGCACCGCCGGGAAGTCGTAGGCGCGATCGTTGCCGGTGCGGGCGACGCGATCGATCGCCGGTCCACCCGGATATCCAAGACCAAGGAGCTTGGCCACCTTGTCGTACGCCTCACCCGCCGCATCGTCCCTCGTTCGTCCGATGAGCTGATAACGTCCCGGCTCTTTGATGAAATACAGGCTCGTGTGGCCGCCGGAAACAACGAGCACCGCCGCGGGTAGTGGAAGCTCGCCGTGCGCCAGGGTGAGCGACTCGATGTGCCCGGCAAGATGGTGCACCGGCACGACGGGCAGTCCGCGCGACCAGGCGAGCGCCTTCGCAAATGCGACACCCACAAGGAGCGAACCGACCAGTCCCGGACCTTGAGTGACCGCGATTGCACCGACATCGTCGATGCCGACCGACGCCTGATCGAGCGCAGCTTCGAAGACGCCGCAAATATCGCGCACGTGTTGGCGCGAGGCGAGCTCGGGTACAACTCCTCCCCATTCGCGATGAATCGCGACTTGAGACGCGACAACGTTCGAACGAATCTTCCATGGCGCCGAGACGTTGCCCGTTTCGGCAATCACCGCCGCCGCGGTTTCGTCGCAGGATGTCTCAAGTGCGAGCAGATTCATCGGGCGCTGGGCGATGGGATCGCCTCGAGTGCTTTCTTCAACGATTCGGTGTAGGGCGCCGTGAAGATGCCCCGCTCGGTGATGATTCCGGCAATGTATCGATGCGGCGTCACGTCGAACGCCGGATTGCGGATCTTCGCGCCGATCGGCGTCAGCCGCGACGTTCCGAGATGCGTGACTTCCCGTTGATCTCGTTCCTCGATCGGAATCGCATCGCCGTCGGGAGTCGCGAGATCGATCGTGGATACGGGGGCGGCCACGTAGAACGGAATCTTGTGTTCGTGCGCGAGCACGGCCACGGTATAGGTTCCAATCTTATTGGCCGTATCCCCATTGGCGGCGATGCGATCGGCGCCAACGATGACGACGTCGATTTCACCGGCTCTCATTAATGGACCGGCCATGCTTTCGGTGATGACGGTCGTACTGATGCCGTCGCGAATGAGCTCCCACGCGGTGAGGCGAGCGCCCTGCATGAACGGGCGGGTCTCGTCGGCAAAGACCGCTACCTTCTTCCCTTGCTCGACCGCTGCGCGAATCACGCCGAGCGCCGAGCCGTACCCCGCCGTCGCCAGTGCGCCGGCATTGCAGTGCGTCAGTACTCGGCCGCCATCAGGCACGACTTCCGCGCCGACGCCCCCCATCAGACGGCAATTCGCGACATCTTCGTCATGAATCGCGCGCGCCTCGCGTTCGAGACGATCGGCAATCTCTTCAGGCGACTCACCGGCATGGGCGCCCGCCGCGAACGCGCCCTTCATGCGATCGATTGCCCAGAACAGGTTGACCGCCGTCGGCCTGGTGGCGGCCATCATTTCGCAGCTCTTCTGGAACTCGACCGCAAATTGTCGTGTGCCCTTGGCTGCGCTCTTCCGCATTCCCAGCGCCAGGCCCATCGCCGCCGCGACGCCGATTGCCGGCGCGCCACGAATCACCATTGTGCGAATCGCACGCGCGACTTCCTGCGCGTTACGACAGCGCACGTAGATTTCCTGTCCCGGCAGCTTGCGCTGATCGACCATCACGATCGTGTCGCCCTGCCAATCAATTGTCGGAAGCATGTTTCCTTATCCGGGTTTCCGGGATCCGGGATCCGATCCGTGTTAATCCGTGTTTTTCCGTGGCCCGTGTGAATCCGTGTGTTTCCGCAGCCTATCCCAACAGTCGGCGGTCGAACGGCATCGGCAGGAGCGCCGACAACCGGACACGGCCAGTCGGGCCATTCAGGTTACCGAGAATGATATCGATGTCGCCGCAATACTCCCAGAGCAACTGGCGGCAGGGCCCGCACGGCGGAGTTGGCGCGTCGGTGTCGGCGACCACGGCGATGCGCGTGAAAATCGAATGACCGTCGGATAGCGCTTTGACGAGCGCGACACGCTCGGCACACAGTGTCAGCCCGTAGGTCGCGTTCTCGATATTGCAACCGCCAATCACCAGGCCATCCGCGGTCTCGAGCGCCGCCCCGACCTGGAAGTGTGAGTACGCGGCCTGTGCGCGCGTGCGTGCGTCGGTCGCCGCCGCGACAAGCGCCAAATCCGAGTCCGATGCCGACGCGGCCGTTTCGATCGACACAGGCTGCCACGCCGCATCGTCGCGACGATCGCCGCCACTCCGCCGATCCCCAGGGGTGACCGCTTCTCTCGTCGTGCGGCCGGAGGTGCTCGCACCGCGACGATCGGCGCCGCTTCGGCGATCCGCCTTCTTATCCGGCATCCTGTTCGTCCGCCTGTCAGACTCGCTCAATGATTACCTCCAACAGCCTCGAGAACTCCCCGCGCACGCGCCGGGCGACTTCCATCACCTCGTCGTGCACTAACGGCTTGGGCAGCACACCTGCTGCTGGATTTGTGATGCACGAGATCCCGAGCACTTCCATTCCCATATGTCTCGCGACGACCGTTTCGGGAACGGTTGACATGCCTACCGCATCAGCGCCGATCGTCCGCAGATATCGAATCTCCGCTGGCGTCTCGTAGCTTGGGCCGTGCAGCGCGGCGTAAACACCGTGCGCGATCGACACGCCGCGAACGGCCGCCGCCTGATCGGCGATTTCGCGCAGGCGTTTCGAATACGCCTCCGTCATATCCGGAAACCGCGGCCCAAATCGCTCGTCGTTCGATCCGACCAGTGGGTTCGTACCCATAAGGTTGATGTGATCGTCGATCACCATCAATGTGCCAGGTTTGAAGTTCAGGTTGATCCCGCCGGCCGCGTTGGTCAGGAGCAGGGTTCGAACTCCAAGAAGACCGATGACGCGAGTGGCAAACGTCGCGACCGACATTGAGTGCCCCTCGTAGAAGTGCGCTCGTCCTGACAACGCCGCGACCCTCTTGCCCGCGATCGCGCCGACGACGAGCTTGCCGGCGTGACCGATGACCGCGGACGCAGGCCAGTGCGGGATGTCGGTGTAGGGGATCGAAAGAGAATCCTGGAGTGATTGCGTGAAGTCACCAAGCCCAGACCCGAGGACGATGGCAAGGTCGGCGACTCGCGGTTGGCTCTCGGCTCCTGGCTGTTGGCTCCTCGCTGCCAGCTGGTGCTCTTCGAAGCGACGGCGCAGGAACGTCGCCGCGCGCTGGGCATTCGAGTACTGGTCGGTCATAACAGAAAACCAGCAATGGTCGCGGTGATGAAGTTCGCGAGCGTGCCGGCCAGCATCGCGCGAAAACCGAGGCGCGCGAGATCGTGTCTCCGGGTCGGCGCCAGTGCTCCAATACCGCCGATCTGGATTCCGATGGAACTGAAATTCGCAAACCCACACAGCGCGAAGGTGGCAATCGTGAACGAGCGCGGGTCGAGCGTCCCTTTCATCGGCCCGAGTTGCGAGTAGGCGACGAACTCGTTGAGCGCCATCCGCGTCCCGAGCAGATTGCCGATCGTCGGCGCGTCACGCCAGGGCACGCCCATGCTCCACGCGACCGGCGCAAATATCCAGCCGAAGATCTGCTGCAGGCTGAGTCCCACCAGGCCGAGCAGCGCGTTGACCAAGGCGACCAGCGCGAGAAACGAGATCAGCATCGCTCCCACGTTCAGCGCCAGTTGAAGCCCCTCGCTGGTGCCACGTCCGGCGGCGTCGATGACGTTGACGTCCGTCCGTTCGATCTCCAGCTTGACCGTGCCGGTCGTTTCGGGCACTTCGGTTTCAGGAACGAAGATCTTCGCCATCATCAGCGTGCCAGGGGCGGTCATGATGACGGCGGTGAGCAGGTGCTCTGCTTCGATACCAAACAGAATGTAAGCCGCCATGATGCCGCCGGAGATGTGCGCCATACCAGACGTCATAACCGTCATCAGCTCCGACTCGGTCATTCGCGGCAGATACGGACGAATCGTCAGCGGCGCTTCTGTCTGCCCCATGAAGATGCTGGCGGCAACATTCAGCGACTCGGCTCCAGACGCCCGCATCACGCGGCGCATCAGGATGGCAAAGGCACGGACAACGAGTTGCATGATGCCGAAGTAATAGAGGACAGCAAACAGCGCGGCGATGAAAATGATCGTCGGAAGGACCTGGAACGCGAACAGGACCGCGTACTGAGCTCCCTCAGGACCGAGGACGTTATTCATGATCCGCGGCCAGACGGTCTTGTCACCGAGCGGACCGAACACCATGCTGGCGCCGACTCCCGCGAAGTCCAGCAGACGGTTGAACAACCCGCCAAGTGTTTGAAACACCCGCTGTCCGGTCGTGGTTTTCAGCACGATCAAGGCAAAGAGGATCTGCAGGCTCAGGCCCCAGGCCACGGTTCGCCGATCGATCGCCCGACGGTTGGTCGAGATCGCGTACGCGATCGTCATGATGACGATGAGGCCGACGAGAGGTTGAAGACGTGGAACAGCAAATCGCGCCATCAGCGCGATAACCGCCGCGATCGCGGCGGCGCCGCCGATGATCGAGAAGTCGCGGCCCTCGTAGGGCAGGCGTCGTGGCGCGACGTGCAGGGCATCCCCTTCGGCGGCAGTATGTGGCATTCAATCCTCCGGTTATCGGGCCCCGATACGCTCCACGACGACCGGTCGAGCCGCTGAGGGCTCGTCGGCGACCTGCACCGCTCGATCGAGCAACGGGAGCGCGTCGGATAGCCCGCGACCGGCGCGGTGATGCACACGAAGCACGGGCTGTCCACGCCGAACCGATTCACCAACGTGCGCGACGATTTCGATCCCGACCCCGGGATCGATGACATCGTCCAGTTTTCCTCGGCCGGCGCCGAGCGACACGGCGGCGCGGCCAATCTCCTCGGCCAGCAGAGCGGAGATGTAGCCGTCGGCCTGCGCGACAATGTCACGATTCTCCGGCGCACTCGGCAAGAGATCGTATCGATCGACGACCCGTGGGTCGCCGCCTTGAAATTGAATGATCGCTTTCAGTTTCTCCACGCCCGCGCCGGACGCAAGCGCCGCACGAACACGCGTAACGGCCGCCGATTCGTCGTGTTCCAGACCCGCGACGATGAGCATGCGCGCGGCCAGCAACACCGACAGATCCTCGACGTCGCGCGGCCCTCGCCCTTTCAGCGTTTCGATACATTCGATCACTTCGAGCGAATTACCGACCATGCGCCCGAGCGGCGCCTCCATATTCGTGATGAGCGCCTCGGTTCGAACTCCGGACGCCCGACCGATAGCGACCAGCGTTTCCGCGAGACGGCGCGAGTCCGGCAGCGTTTTCATGAATGCTCCGCTGCCTGTCTTGACGTCGAGGACAAGGCCGCCAATGCCTTCGGCGATCTTCTTGCTCATGATGGACGCGCAGATGAGAGGGATGCTTTCGACCGTGCCGGTGACGTCGCGGAGCGCATAGAGCCTTTTGTCCGCCGGCGCAATCTCTTCGGTCTGGCCGATCATGGCGCAGCCGACTTCGGACAAGGCGCGGCGAAGTTGCGATAACGAGAGTCCGGTGCGAAACCCCGGAATCGCCTCGAGCTTGTCGAGTGTGCCGCCGGTATGACCCAGACCGCGGCCGGACATCATCGGAACGTACGCCCCACATGCCGCCGCGAGCGGCGCGAGAATGAGCGATGTCTTGTCGCCGACGCCGCCGGTGCTGTGTTTGTCGACCGGCGTGCCGGTGACTGCGGGATACTCGACACGAATCCCGGAACGGACCATCGCATCCGTCAAGGCGGCGGTCTCCTCGGGCGACATCCCCCGGAGCACGATCGCCATCAGCAGCGCTGAGGCCTGGTAATCCGGGAGCGTGCCGTCGGTGACGCCGGCAATGAAGAAGTCGATAGCGGCGCCATCGAGCGCGCCGCCATCCCGCTTCTGCCGTATGAGATCGACCGCGCGCATCAAGCAGTGAGGAAGAAGGGCTAAATCGGGACTCTACTATAGATTACAATTGACAGTAATCATCGGCTGCCCCCCAGCACATGCCTGACTGATCATCCACGCGGTCGTCAACGCGTCCGAGGTTGGAAAGGAACCGCTCGATCCGCTGTCATTCATGTAAACGATGGCCGAATCCGCCACTTCTTCTCCGCTTTCGCCCGAGGTGACCGCCAAGTTCGTGGAATTCGCACGCGCGTGCAAGGCGGCGGCGCGCGCCGTGGCGCTCTACCCTGGAACCCACCCGGCCATCGGCGTGTCGCTTTCGCGACTGGTCCAGTCGGCGCAACGTCTGGGCAACAACGCCCCCTTTACGCTGCAAGTCAGGGCGAACTCGCTGCTGCTGAACGGCGGAGCGGCAGCTCGTCCCGATCCCGCGATTGGAGAACTGGCCGAGGTGCTGTATCGCCACACGATTGGCGCATTCACCATCAATCCCGCCGCCGATGCGAATTCCTGGCGGACGCTGCTGCTCCTGCTTGCGCGTACCCCTGAAGAGGTGCGGAGAGACGGCGGCATCGCGCGTCTGTGGGCGACAGCCGGCGGGCCGAGTCTCGATATCGTGGAGATCGATTACGCGGAAGTGCTGCGTGAAAAGGAGGGTCAAGCCGCCACGATCGATCAGATCATCGAAGCGGCCATCGCCGGCCCTCAGACGCAGCTCGATGAGCCGACACTTCAGGCACTCCTCGCGATCGTCGGTGAGCCGGAGCGGTTCAAGCAACTGCTGGAGCAACTGGAATCGACGACCGCAGCCGGCGGCATCGAGGCGAAAACCGCCGCCTTTCTGAATCTGGTCCGGAATCTGACCGAGTACCTCGCGAAGACCGACCCGGATCAACTTGACGGCATGCTCGAGCAGATGGGGGAAGCTGCGGCCGGCTTCTCGCTCGATGGCATCGTCGCGCTCCTCAAACAGCGCGATCGGCCGCCGGCCATCGCGGGGACGACCGATGTCGTGGCCGCGATGACCGAGCGGATGTCCGATGACTCGATCGCCCACGTCGTCGCCGAATCGGTCATCGCCGAGCGAGGCGCGACCGGACGGCTGGCGCATGCATTCCAGGCGCTCGTGCCCGAACACGATCGACAGCGGCAACTCCTCGCACTCGCGCAGCAGGAGGTGGAGGCATCCGAGTTGGGCGGCGAGGCGTCCTTCGACGAGCTGTGGACCAACGTCGAAGGCATGCTGACGTCATACACCGATGCGGCGTATGTCTCTTCCGATTACGGACGCGAGTTGTCGAGCGCGCGGACGCGCGCCGTCGACGTCGAGCGGGTTGGCGACGATCCACCCGAGCGGATGGCAGGTTGGCTCGGAACCGTCAGCGACGCGTCGCTGCGCGCGCTCGACTATCACCTGCTGGTCGATCTGCTGTCGATCGAAGAGGACCCGCTGCGCTGGCGCGACGTGGCGCAGACCGTGGCGACCCATGCTGACGATCTCGTGCGCGTCGGCCATTTCGAGCAGGCGTGGCTGCTGGCGGAAGCGGTCGCGGATCGTTCCGCGGCGCGGCCGGATCGTCAGCCGCATGCGAGAACCGCACTTGAACAATTCGCGCGCGGATCGATGCTCAAGCACGCGGCGGCGCAACTGCGCGGCACGAGCGACGAGGCCTACGAGCGGTTCAAACGGATCTGCCACGCCGCCGGCACCGCCATCATCGCGCCGCTGGCTGAGACGCTCTCGAGCGAACAGGATGCACGGGCACGACGACGGCTGCGGGACATCCTGCTCGGCTTCGGCGCGCAGGGTCGCGAATCGGTGCAGAAGTTGATGAATGCACCCAACTGGGAAGTACGGCGAACGGCGGCCTTCCTGCTTCGCGAATTCGGCGGCACTGAGGGGCTGAAGGAACTGATTCCGCTCCTCACCGACACCGAACCGTTAGTCCAACGCGAAGCCGTACAGGGCCTGATCATGAATGGCAGCGAACAGGCCTCGGCGATCCTCCTGCGCGCCCTGACCACCGCCACCGGTCGAACCCGAGAAACACTCGCCAAGGAGCTGCTGTCAACGAAGGATGAACGCGCGGCGCCAGTGTTCGGCTACCTGGTGAAGCACATGAAGCGCGGAGCGTTCCCCAAGATCTACGCGGCGGCAGTTGAAGCACTCGCCTCGTCGAAGACGCCGGAAGCCGTGCACGCGTTGAAGGTCGTGCTGCATCAGGGCGAGTTGTGGGCGCCTTTGCGAACGCGGCACCTGCGCGCGTTGGCGGCGACGTCGCTGCGCGCGATTGGTACGCCGGAAGCGATTGACGCGCTGCGCGAAATTTCCGAGCGCGGTCCGCGCGGCGCGCGTGTCGCGGCACGGGCGCAGTTGGAGCTCATCGAATGATGCTGAAATTTCTGATTGTGGATTGCTGATTGCTGATTGATTGCTGATTGATTCGATGTCGAGATTCTACGCATTCAATCAGCAATCAGAAATCGACAATCGGCAATTTCAGGATTCACCCATGTCTGACATTCAAAGCCGTGTCGCTCAATATGACGAGCTGCTCCGACGTTTCGCCTCAGGCGTTCGCGCGGCGCAGCTCTACGCCGCGGACCATCCGCTCATCGGGCGCAATGTCGAGGGACTCCTCGCCGTGCTCAAGCCGCTGCACACCCTGCAGGCCTCGATCGCGATCGGCATCGTCGGCAGTCAGCTGGTCGTGTCGGACACACCGATGCCGAAAGCCAGCTCCGGCATGGCGGAACTGATCAAACGGCTCAAGGATCACCAGATCGAGCGCATCTCGTTTGAACGCGGCGTCACGGCGGACGAGGCGGCCGCATTCATGCACGCGGTTGCGGCGCTTGGCAAAAACGAAGCCGCGGACGCGGCGCTGTCGTTCCCGCACATCCGCGTCGGGCGGATTGTTACCGAAGAGCGTGTCTCGGATGGTATCAGCGGCGACATTGCGGCCATCAGGCAGCTCTACGCGAAGACGGTCACCGCCGCCCAGGCGGTATGGGAAAGCGCGGCAACGGAGGGGCAACCCGATCTTCCGGGGGCGCTGCAGGCCGTCGACGGACTGGCCGACGCGGTCACGCAGAATCGCACCGCCCTCGTTGCGTTGACGGCCATGCGCAACTACGACAACTACACCTTCACGCACATGGTCAACGTGTCGATTCTGACGATGGGTCAGGCGCGCGCGCTCGGCATCGACGGACGGCTGCTTCGCGAGTTTGGTTTGTCGGCATTGATGCACGACATCGGCAAGGTGCGCACACCAAAGGAAATCCTGAACAAGCCCGACAAGCTCACCGACAAAGAGTTCGAGGTCATGCGCCGGCACACGGTGGATGGCGCGGAGATCCTGCGGCGCACACCGGAAATGCCCATCCTGGCTCCGGTGGTTGCTTTCGAGCATCACCTCCGCAACGACGGGACAGGTTACCCGTTCGGCGTCAAACGAACGGAGCTCAATCTCGGCACTATGTTGTGCGGCATCGCCGACGTCTACGACGCGATGCGATCGCAGCGCGCGTATCAGCAGGCCTTCCCCACCGACCGTATTCTCGCCGTGCTGAAGCGGAACGATGGGACGCAATTCGATCAGAATCTGGTGCGCCGTTTCGTTCAGCTTCTCGGAATCTATCCGCCCGGCAACCTGGTCCGGCTGACGTCAGGTGAAATCGCGGTCGTCACACAGGTCCACGCCCCGGATCCGCTTCGCCCGCGTGTGCGCATCGTGATCAATCGCGAGGGAACACGCCTCGATCTTCCGCAGGATCGCAATCTTTGGGAATCGACCCGCGACGGGGAACAGCCGTCCATCATTGCGCCGGTCGAACCGAATGACTACGGGGTCGATCCGTTGAACTACCTGCAGAACTAAGTCCCTGTGACTGAGGCCTTACCGAGCGTCGTCGTCGCCTTTGCCCTGATCGGATCGGGCGTGACCTGGCAGGCGATTCAATCCGCGCGCGTCCCGGTGAGCTCACCGGATCGCCTTGTCGCCGAGCTGCGGCTGGCCCAGTTGGCGGCACTGCTGCTCGCCTTATCGGCCGGCGCATATATCGGACTGGCGGTCGCGCACGAAGGGCTGCGCGGCGTCGGCTTCGACATCGCCCTCGCCGCGGGATTTTTCGTCGTCGCGGCGAGCACGATGGTGCGCGACCCGCGCCAAGCGTTGACGATTCTCGCGCTCGCCTTTGCCGCGCACGCAATCGTGGATGTCGCTCACCGGCCGGGGTGGCCACTCCCCGACGGGGTCGCGCCGCGATGGTATTCCATCTGGTGCGCCGTGTACGATGTCTACATCGGCGCGCTCTGCTATTTCCCGATTTTGAGGCGATGACATGTCCCGGGGTCTGAAAACCAGTGTACTGACGTTCGTTCTCCTGCTTTCGACACAAACCGTCTCGGTGCCGCTGTCCGGCGCGGGCCGCAGCCCGCAGGGATCTGGAGAACCAAAACTCATCGTCGTGCTCGTCGCCGATCAAATGCGGGCCGATTATCTCGAGCGCTATTCAGGAAAGTTCACCGGCGGTCTCCGCCGTCTGATGGAAAACGGCGCGTGGTTCGAGCGCGCCATGTATCCCTACCTGAACACGATTACCTGCGCGGGACATTCCACGATCGGCACCGGCACCTTTCCGTATCAGCACGGAATGATTCTCAATGCCTGGTTCGACCGAAAGACAGGAAAAACCACCGATTGCACCGAGGACGTGAAGCAAAAAGAAATCAACTACAACGGGTTGACCGGCCCCGGCGATAGCGGGCGGCGAATACAAACGCCGGCACTCGCCGATTCCGTTCGCCGGCAGCGCGGGCGCGTCGTGACGATGTCGCTCAAGGCACGTTCCGCGATCGGACTGGCGGGACACGGCGGCGATATTGTGCTGTGGTTTGACACGCGCGGCGGCTGGCAAACGTCGACGGCATTCACAAAAAAGCCGACACCGTTCGTTCAGGAGTACATCGCCAACAATCGTGTCGAGTCCGCGTACGGGCATGCATGGGAACGCCTGTACGACGCCTCCGCCTACCAGGGAACAGACGACGATGCGGTAGAGCGCGCGCCTGCCGGGTGGACACGAACGTTTCCTCACGTGATCGGATCGAAATCAGGGAAAACGGATGAAGAGTTCTATGGGCATTGGATGCGGTCCCCGTTGTCGGATGAATATCTCGGGCGACTGGCGGCGGCAACAGCCGATACGTTGCGGCTCGGTCGCGGACCACAGATCGATTTTCTTGGCGTGAGTTTCTCGGCACTGGATCTGGTCGGCCATGCCTACGGTCCGGATAGTCACGAGGTGCAGGACGTCGTGGCGCGCCTCGACGTGACGATTGGCGCGCTGCTCGATCACCTCGACCGCACCGTCGGCGCCGGCAATTACGTGGTCGGATTCTCCGCCGATCATGGCGTGGCTCAGATTCCCGAAGAGACGAAGCGGGGCGGACGCGAGACCAACGCCGAGACGGCTGCGGCGATCGAGAAGGCGTTGGTCCCGTTGCTCGGTCCCGGAAAGTACGTCGCCAATGCCGCGTACACGGACATCTATCTCCAGAAGGCGGCGCTCAAGCCAATGAAAAAAGATCCGGCGGTACGGACGGCAGTCCTTGACGCTCTTCGCGGAATGACGGGCATCGCGGCGGCTTACACCGCCGACGAAATCATGGCACCAGGCGCGCGATCCTCATCCGATCCGCTCAAGCGCGCCGCGGCACTGAATTACTATCCAGGGCGAAGCGGTGACGTGATCATCGTCCCGCGCGAAAACTGGATCCTATCGACGAGTGCCACGACCCACGGCACGCTGTATCCCTACGATCAGCATGTCCCTGTCATCTTCTACGGCGCCGGTGTGAAGAAAGGACGCTTCGCGGTCGACGCGTCCCCTGCGGATATCGCACCGACGCTCGGCGCACTGGCGGGTATTTCGTTCCGCACGACGGACGGACACGAACGGAAAGAAGCGTTCGCGGCGCCGGTGTCGACGCGATAAAAAAGGAGTCGAGCATGCACGTTCGTGTCCGGGCGGTTTCGGCGACGATGGTCGCGATTGCCACCCTCGCCGTCGGTTTGGTCACGCGGCCGATTCAGGGTCAGGTTGCCGAGAGTGGCCGCGGCCGAACGACCATTCGAACCCGGACGGACGCCGAGCGGCGGGCGTGGACGTCGAGGATCGACAGCATGCTGCGGAGTGGCGAATTGCGCGTGCGGCAGACGCGCGACGACCCGATGATGCCGGACCGCGCGCACGAGCGTGCCGATCAGTACTATCGCGGCGTCAGAGTCTTTGGCGCAGATGTCGCACGGCAACTTCGCGGCGGCGCGACAGAATCGGTCTTCGGCACGATCTACGAAGGCATCAACATCGATCCGTCGCCGGCGATCGACGAGGATCGCGCGCGCGGGATTCTCGCAGCGCGACTCGGTCGTGAGCTCGACGATCGCATCGTGCCGGAGCTGGTCGTATTGCCGCTGGATACAGGGGGTTACGCGCTCACGTGGCGCTTCCGAGTGGTCGCACGCGCCGACACGCGGCAGTACTTCATCGATGCGCGAACCGGCGCGACGCGGCTCGAGTACAGCGATCGCAAGACGCAAGCGGCCGTCGGCCGCGCCACCGGTGTGCTCGGCGACTCCAAGAAGATCAGCGTGCGCGGCGCATCGGGACAGTTTCAGGCGAGGGATGACCTTCGTCCGCCGACGATCGAGACCTACGACATGAAGGGTGATCCGGTGCGCACCGACAATTTCCTGAGCGGCCGCATCAACCTGTCCTCGGGCGATCTCGGTTCTGATTCCGACAACGACTGGACCGATGGCGCAGTTGGCGATGCGCACATCTATGCCGGTTACACCTACGACTATTACTTCAAGCGGTTCGGGCGGAAGGGCCTGAACAACGCCGACATCAGGATGCAGAACCTGGTGCACCCGGTGCGCCGTTCCGATTTTCAGATCTACATCGACGACTACGAGGACTTCTTCGTCAACGCGTTCTACGACGGCGGCGGCGTCATGGTCTACGGCGAGGGCCTGCCGCCAAACGTCACGGTCGGCGGCCAGACATGGGACTTCCTCTCCGGCTCGCTCGACGTGGTCGCGCACGAACTCTCGCACGGCGTGACCGAGTACAGTTCCAACCTCATTTATCGCAACGAATCAGGTGCCTTGAACGAATCGTTCTCGGACATCATGGGCACAAGCGTCGAATTCTTCTTTCAGGCCGCCGGCAATGGACCGCTTCGTGCCGATTACCTGATGGGCGAGGACGTGATTCGACCGGGCGGCCTTCGTTCGATGTCCGATCCGGGCTCGTTCGGGGATCCCGATCACTATTCGAAACGGTTTCTCGGATCGGCGGACAACGGCGGCGTGCACATCAATTCCGGGATTCCCAATCAAGCCTTCTATCTCGCCATTGAAGGCGGCACCAACCGCACGTCGGGGATCGCTGTCCAGGGAGTGGGTGGAGCAAACCGCGAGCAGATTGAAAAAGTGTTCTACCGCGCATTTACGCAACTCATGCCTGCAAATTCGACGCTCTCGGTGGCGCGCGCTGCGACGATTCAAGCGGCGCGCGACCTCTACGGCGCAAACAGCGCGGCCGAACAGGCCGTGACCGCCGCGTGGACCGCCGTGGGGGTCAACTGATGATCGCCCGAACACGGATCGCCACAACCATCGCCGCCGCATGCCTCCTGACTGGTCCGTCGCCGGCCATGGCCCAACCGGCTTCCAAACCAGCGCGCTTCACGATCGGCGTCAGCGGCGGAGTCCAGCAAGCTGCCGAGGAGGTGTCCGATCGTTTCAGCTTCGCCAAGAATGTGGAAACCGAAAACGTTGACGTGAAGTACCCGATGAAACCGTGGGGCCTGATCGATCTCGCCGCCAGTTATCGAGTGTGGAAAAACGTCGGCGTAGGAGTCGCGGTGTCAGTCACGAGTGGAAAAGGAGACGCGGATGTAACGGCCAGTGTTCCGCATCCGTTCTTTTTCAACCAGCCCCGCACCGTCACCGGGACCGAGAGCGATATCTCGCATTCTGAGACGGGGGTCCATCTACAGCTGCAGTACATCGTCCCCGCAACCGGCCGCTTGCATTTCATTCTCGAGGGCGGGCCGTCGTGGGTGAACGTCGAACACGAGATCGTCACCGATGTCACGGTTACCGAGTCGTATCCGTACGACACCGCCGCATTCGGTGGTGCGGTTACCAAGACGACGAAGGCGTCCGCGCCGGGTTTCAACGCGGGGATCGATGTGACGTGGCTTTTCGCCGAGTCGGTCGGTATCGGAGGAGTCGTCCGCTACACGCGTGCAGACGTCGACCTCGAAGCCGTGGAAGGACGCAGCATCACGATGAAGGCTGGCGGACTGCAAGGGGGAGTGGGGATACGAGTACTTTTTTGACACTGTCCGTTTTTGGTTTTTGGCTTTCGGTTTTCAGTTTTTTCGTTTTAGGTTCTGGTTTTCAGTTTTTGGTCTTTCGTAACCCAAAACGATGAACCACAACTGAGAACCGGGACCCAAAACCCAAAAGTCAAAACCAAAAACCGATAGAGACCGTGAATTCATTTAAACAACTCGTGCTGGCCGTCGTCCGCCGCATTCCTGTCGGCCGCGTCGCGACTTACGGTGACGTTGCGGAAGCAGCCGGACGGCCACGTGCCGCGCGAGCAGTCGGCAACATCATGCGCGACTGCAGGCGACCCGATATTCCCTGTCATCGAGTTGTTGCCGCGGCGGGCAAACTGGGCGGCTATGGTGGAAACCTCGAGCTGAAGCGTGCGCTCCTTCGCGCCGAGGGAATGCAGGTTTCCGCAACGACCATCCGTAATTTCAGCACCCACCGGGCGCGTCTGCGTTCGAAACCGGCGGGTGGCCCCAAAGAGCAAACGAAACCTAAAATGCACAAACTCCGTTAAGTCAGGGGTGCCCTTCGATTCGCGTGAATCTTTCGCTCGCTCAGGGCCGTTCGACTCGCCTGAACGTGGTTTTTGCACGGCAGGGCCTGCCGTGAGCGAGCCCAAAATTCAGGCGAGTCGAGAGGCCTGCCCCGCCGTAGCTCGTTTCGCCAATTCGCAGCGGAGGCGGGCAACGTCGACCGGTCATGACTACGTCTAAGGTAACAGAGCATCCCTCGTCGAGGGCCGCTAACCCCGCACGAGCAGAGGAGATGGCGCTCGTTGAGAGGTGCCGGCGAGGGGACCTGGCCGCCTTCGAGGAGCTGTACAAGGCGCATGCAGGCAAACTGTTCAGCGTTGCCTGCCGGATGCTTGGGAACCCGGCGGATGCCGAGGATCTGCTGCAGGAAATCTTCCTGTCGGCGCATCGGAAGCTCGACGGATTCCGAGGTGACTCGGCTCTAGGCACGTGGCTCTATCGGCTGGCGACGAATCATTGCCTGGACTATCTTCGCAGCCGGGCCGCGCGAACCAGT
Source organism: Vicinamibacterales bacterium (assembly GCA_035758845.1). Taxonomy (GTDB): domain Bacteria; phylum Acidobacteriota; class Vicinamibacteria; order Vicinamibacterales; family 2-12-FULL-66-21; genus JALZOC01. Next base: position 6,832 of record DASTVZ010000059.1, on the reverse strand, counting down.
CAGCTCACCGATGAGCTCGACGATGAGCGCGGGCAGTTCGAACCGAGGCGCGGAGGGCTCGCGGAGCGGTCGATTACGAAGATGGATCTCGAACGCGCGCTGGCGCAATTGCCCGACGGATGCCGCGCGGCTTTCCTGCTGCACGATGTGCAGGGGCTCGAACATCGCGAGGTGGCCGAAGCGCTGGGAATTGCGGAAGGAACGTCGAAGTCTCAGGTGCACAAGGCGCGACTGCGATTGCGGTCGCTACTGAGCGGCGGGAGTTAGAGGCGGCGGCATATGCATACGACATATCGCGAATCGATTCAGGAGCTGATCGACGGCACGATCAGCGCGATTCGTCGCGCCGAGCTCGAGCGTCACCTCGCCGAGTGCGCGCAATGTCGATCGTTTCTGGCCGACATGGAAACTATCCGCCAGGCAGCCGAGTCGCTCGACGCGCTCGAACCGCCCGATGGCGTGTGGTTGCAGGTGGCCGGACGGCTCAGACAGGAAGGCCGCGTTCAGGCGCTGCCGGCGCCGGCGCCGTCACGCGCACCGCGTTATGCGGTGCTGGCCATCGCCGCCTCGCTCCTGCTCGCCGTTGGCATCGCAATCGGGCTCCTGGTTACGCAATACCGGATGTCAAGCGGTCCCGCGCAGACCATCGCAACGGCGCCTCCCGCGGCGACGCCGAACACTGCGCCCGAAACCGTCGCCGTTGAAAGCGTCGAAGCCGAGTTCCGTTTGGCCGAACAGCACTATCAGAACGCGATTGCCAAGCTCGAACAAGCGGCACGGCTGGATCAGGCGGCTTCCGGCGACAACGCGCTGGATCCGCAGACTGCGGCGATGCTCCAGAAGAATCTGCAGGTCATCGATCAGGCAATCGCCGAGAGCCGGGCAGCGCTTCGCTCGGAGCCGCTGAGCGCGGCGGCGCGCGACAGTCTGTTCGACGCGCTGAAGCGCAAGGTCGCGCTGCTGCAGGACACGATTGCGTTCATGAACGAGATGCGCAAAGGCAATTCCGCCGGCACCGCGCAGATCGTGGATGGATTGAATAAGTCGTAAATAAGGTGCTTCCGCCTAAAGGCGGAAGCCACGAGAGAAATAGACGAGAGAAATAGACACATGCGACAGATCGTCATTACGATATTGACCCTCGGCGCGCTGGTTGCGCCCGCATCGCGGTCGGACGCGCAAATGCTGCCCGAGCGGATCCGCGCGGTGGTCAGCGAGCGCGTCGAGATGCGGACCGCCCGTTATCAGCAGGGACGCGAGGAGCAAACCAGCCGCGAGACGAAGACGGTCAAGATTGGCGCCGATGGCGAGCTGTCCCTGTCGAATATCTCCGGCGACATCGTGGTCACACGCGCGAACGGATCCGACGCGACGATTGAAATCGTCAAGACCGCGCGGGCACGAACCGCGGATGAAGCGCGTGAACTGCTGGGACTCGTGAACGTCACCGTCACCGAACGCGCCGGCCGCACCGAAGTGAAAACGGTTTACCCCCAGGGCGACGAGATGCGCCGCAATCGGCGTAACGTCAACGTGTCGGTCAACTACACCGTCGCCACACCGGCGGGAACCCGCCTGACGATTAGTTCCATCTCGGGTTCAATCCGCGTGTCGGACATCAAGGGGGATGTCTCGGCCAACTCGATCAGCGGCACCGTCCGGGTAGCCAACGGCGGACGCATCGCCGCGGCCAAGTCGGTATCCGGCGATGTCGAGATCATCGACACGCAAACCGATGGCGCCATCGACGTCCAGAGTGTCAGCGGCGGCGTGACGCTGCGCAAAGTCGCGGCGCGACGGATAGATGTGGGCAGCGTCAGCGGATCGGTCGCGGTGCAGGACATTACCTGCGATCGCGTCCAGGCCCATTCGGTCAGCGGCGGCGTCGAGTTCGGCGGCGCACTGGCCAAGGGCGGTCGCTACGAATTCAACTCCCACTCAGGCGACGTGCGCGTCGTGCTCGCCGGGTCCACCGGCTTCGAGCTCGAGGCGAATTCCTTCAGCGGCAACATTCGGTCCGACATTCCTATCAAGCTCCAGGGAGACATCGGGCGACGCCGATCGATGCAAGGCGTCTATGGTGACGGCAGCGCCGTGCTCACCGTCACGACGTTCTCCGGAAGCGTGGTCATAAGCCGCAAATAAGCCACGGATCACCACGGACCAATAAGCCACGGAAAAACACGGACCACGACGGATAAGGCACGCCGGCATTACGCGGCTGTCAGAATCCAAGACGGTCGAGTCGGTTTCTTCCTCCGCTACACTCGATAACCCGTGGCACCTACCTTGCTGGACCATTGGCCAATCCCGTCCGGTATGGGTTCCTCATATAATGGCGGGTACGGTGAGAAGCTGGGCTAAAGCCCCGTGCTGCCCGAGTCCGATACTTAAAGGGTAGGCGTTGAGCCTGCTCGGCCACCAACGCGTTTTGCGATGGAGATGTCGTATGAGAAATCAGTGGGTTCTAGTGGGGATGCTGGCGAGTTCGCTGGTGGCTGCTCCGAGCCTGGCGCTGGCGCAGCACAAGGCGCCCAATCAGCAGCCGGGGACCGATGCGGCGCCAACCGTCCCGAGCGGTGAGTTGGTTCTCGGTACCGTCCGTCTCGCGAAGGCGACAACCGCCGACGGCAAGCCCCTGCCCGCAGGTGTGTATCAGGTGAAGCTGACCGCGCAGGAAGCGAAGCCCGATGCGAAGGGGGCCAGCGAAAATATTGAACGCTGGGTCGAGTTCCTGCAGAAAGGCACGGTCAAGGGCCGCGAAGTCGTCAGCATCGTCCCGCAGAACGAAGTCAAGAACGTCGTGAAGGACGCGCCGCCTCCCTCAAACGGCGCACCCAAGGTGCAGCTGCTCAAAGGAAACGACTACCTGCGCGTGTGGTTCAACAAGGGCGGGAACCACTATCTCATCTACTTCCCGGCTGGGGCTGCGTCGTAGCTTCTTAAAGGGACAAGGGAAAAGGGACAAGGGAAAAGCCCCTTTTGCCTTCTCCCTTTTCCCTTTTTAAATGGCCATCACATCAAACTGCTCGTGATGCAGGTGTGTGTCGGCTTTGACGGTGACAGGCTTTCCCAGCGACTGCTGTAAATCCCGCAACAGGGCGCTCTCCTCTTCTTTCAGCGCCCGAGCAATATCAGGGTTCACCCGCAGAATCACTCCCTGGCCTTCGATATCGGCCCCGATCTTTTTCATCTCGGTCAGGATCTCGTAGCAAATCGTTGACGCCGATTTGATCGATCCGGATCCGGAGCAATACGGACACGGGTCGGTGAGCTGCCGCTCGATGCTCTGCTTGACGCGTTTGCGGGTGACGATCACCAGTCCGAAGTCCGAGACCTGCAGCGCCTTCGACGGTGAGCGATCCTTCCGCAGCTCCTTTTCGACTTCCTGGAAAACCTTCTGACGGTTCTTCTTCTCCTCCATGTCGATCAGATCGAGGACGATGATGCCGCCGAGGTCGCGGAGGCGAATCTGGCGGACGATTTCCTTGACCGCTTCGAGATTCGTCTTGACGATGGTGTCTTCGAGACGGCCGGTGCGCTTGCCGACGTAGCGTCCCGTGTTGACGTCGATCGCGACCAGAGCTTCAGTCTGATTGATGACGAGGTAGCCGCCCGATTTGAGCCACACCTTGCTGCGGAGCGCCTTGTCGATCTCTGCCTGGACGCCATACTCCTCGAAGATGGGAAATTCCTTCGAGTACAGCTTCACCCGCGACAGCAGGGTCGGCATGATCCGTTCGACCAGCGACAGGACCCGCCGATACTCCTGCTCGTTGTCGATACGGATCGCGCTGTAATCGTCGGTCAGCAGATCCCGGATCAGCTTGGTAACCAGGCTCTGCTCCTGGAAGAGAACGGCGGGCGGACGCCTGCTTTCCATCCGTTGCCGGATCTCGGTCCACACCTGGTGGAAATACGTCAGGTCGCTGACGATGTCTTCCTTGGACCGGCTGCCGGCGGCGGTCCTGATGATGACGCCACCGGTGAATCCGTGCTCGTCGCGGAACTCGCGGACGATGCCGCGAAGTCTGGCCCGTTCTTCGCGCGAATCGATTTTCCGTGACACGCCGACGTGATCGACGGTCGGCATGAAAACCAGGAAGCGCCCGGGCATCGTGACGTGCGAGGTCAGCCGAGCGCCCTTGGTGCCGAGCGGTTCCTTGACGACTTGGACGAGGACCTCCTGCCCCTCCTTGAGAAGATCCTCGATTTTCGGTTGCGGACGATCGTCGCGCGATTGCGGCCGCGTATCTCCGCGCGAGGTGGCCCGCCGTTCGACTCCGTGACCGTTACCGGGTGGCGACGCGACCGGCTCGCCGGCGGCAACGGGGACCGGTGCGTCGGCCGACGGCTCCGCCACTGCGGCCATCGCCGGCTCGTCTTCGTCACCTGACTCGAGGCGGTCGAATTCTTCGACGGTGTTTACGACCTCCGAGACGTAGAGAAACGCGTCGCGTTCGAGGCCGATGTCAACAAAGGAGGACTGCATGCCGGGCAGCACTTTCGATACCCGGCCCTTGTAAATGTTGCCAACCACGCCGCGCTGACGTTCGCGCTCGATGAAAATCTCGACGACCTGATCCTCCTCGAGGATCGCGACTCGTGTGTCGTGATCGTTCGCGGAGATGATCATCTCCTTGTTCATTTACGAAACTCCAAAAAATATCGCGACGCCGTGCGATCGACGCGTACGCGTAGACGTGATTGGCGGTGAACCCCGCACCAGCCAATCCGCACGCGATGAGCACGATCAATAGCAGCAGCATCGAATCTCCTTCCGCCGGCGAAGGCGGAAGCCACAAGCTTTCTTAGAGCGTTAGTTTGTAAAGCGCCTCATCCTGACATTGAGGATGAGGCCGAACGCGGCCAGCGTCGCAATCATCGACGAGCCGCCGTAGCTCATGAGCGGCAGCGTCAGGCCTTTGACGGGCGCCAACCCCGCCGACATCGTGACGTTATAGATCACCTGGAACGCAAACCCCGAAATAATGCCTCCAACCAGATACGCTCCGATGCGATCCTTGGCGAGCCGCGCCGCCTCGAGCGATCTGAGAATAACGAACAAATAGAGGCCCAGCGCGACGAGCACCCCGATGAAACCCTGCTCCTCGGCGAGGACCGAAAAGATGAAATCGTTGTCGGCAACCGGCAGGAATTTGTACTGTCCCTGCGTGCCTTTCATGAACCCTTTACCCTGGAGGCCGCCGGACCCGACGGTGATCCGCGCCTGAATCTGCTGGTAGCCGGCATTACGCGGATCCTTTTCCGGATCCAGGAACGTAGTAATGCGCGACTTCTGATAGTCCTTCAGCGCAACCTTCCACGCCACCGGCGCGAGGAGCACGGCGGCAATGGCAACGATAGCAATGAGCCGCAGTCGCAGTCCCGCAAGATACGCGATCCCGAAGCACACCGGAACAAGCGTGACCGCCGTTCCAAGGTCGGGCTGTTTTGCGATCAACAGAAATGGCACGACGAAGAACAACCCGGCGAGGACGAGATCGCCGTAATTGCGGGCGCCGCGCCGATTCTCGCCGAAGTACATCGCGAGGATCAGCGCCAGCACAAGACGGCCGAACTCAGACGGCTGCAAGTTGAAAACGCCCAGCGAGATCCATCGTTGCGAGCCGCCGGCCTTGACGCCGGCAACCAGCACATACAAGAGCAGCAGCACGAGGCCGATGTACAGGACCAGCGAGTGCTCGGCCATGAATCGGTAATCGACGGCGAGAAAGATCGCCAGCGCGAGCACGCCGAGGCCGACGGCATACATTTGCACCCAGAAGCGCGGCCCCGCATGTCCGCTGCCGTCCGGCAGGGTCACATACGTGGTGCTGTAGATCATCGTCACACCGAGAGCAGCCAGCAGAAGCACTGCTCCGAGCAGCAGCCAGTCGATGTGAAAGTAGAGCCGGCGTTCGAACATGGTCCCTAGTTGTTATTGCCTTCCGGGCCAGTGCCGCGCGCAAACGGATCTCGCAAATCGAGACGCATGTCTTCGCGAGTGGGCGCCGGCGGCAGCGGCTTCCCGTCCTTCTTCGCGAAGTAGGTTTCGAGAATGTGCTTCGCGACCGATGCGGCATTCGCGCTGTGAATGCCGTGTTCGAGGAACACCACGCCGGCGATCTCGGGATTGTCGCGTGGCGCGAAGAACGTAAACCATCCGTGATCGCGGAGGTTCCTCGTCGTCTTGGCCGCGGTGCGTCCTTGATTCGAAATCACCTGCGCGGTCCCGGTCTTGCCGCAGACATCCTTGCCGGGAATCTTTGCTCTCCTCGCGGTCCCGCGGTCGCCATTGACGACGAGCCACATGCCATCACGAATGGCCTGCAACTTCTCGCGCGTCACGTCGACTTTCGACTGCGGCGGTGGTGGCGCCACTGGCTTGAGTTCGTTGCCATCGTCCATCGCCTTCACCAGGTGCGGCGTCACGCGCGTGCCGCCGTTGGCCAGCGTTGCCGTGTAGACCGCCAGCGAAACCGGCGTGACCGACACCTGTCCCTGACCGATGGCGACGGAAATCGTTTCTCCTGCGTACCACTTCTTCTCTTTGGTGTTCTGGGCCTTCCATTCCTGCGAGGGAACGAGTCCTTGCAGTTCGTTCGGCAGATCGATTCCTGATTTCACACCGAGGCCGAACAGCGTCGCCCACTTGTGAATTCGATCGACGCCGAGCATATTGCCGACAGTGTAGAAGAAGACGTCACACGATTGCTCGATCGCGTGGCGCAGATCGATGCTGCCGTGTCCGCCCTTCTCCCAGCACTTGAAGAAGCGGCCATAGAAGGTCTGACCGCCGCCGCAGAACACATGGAAGTCCGGAGTGATG
>DASTVZ010000200.1:0-38280 GCA_035758845.1 Vicinamibacterales bacterium | reverse complement strand
ACCGCGCGGTAATTGGACTCGAGGTGATCGACGCCGTCGCCGGTGATCAGGATTCGCGAGTTGTCATCGCGGGCGATGTACTTCTTTGTTGCCAGATACCAGATCGTGAACTCCAGGTGCTCGCGCGGACGGCCGATCATCTCCTCGAGATCGAATGCGTAGATCGCCGGCTGACCGGGTTCCATTCGGCGCTTCGTGTAGAGCACCTCGAGAACCGTCAGCCGCACCGACTGCTCCATCTCGAAATCGTTCTCGGCGTGGCTCCCGGTCGAGACCAGCTTCCATCGGCCCCGTTTCTGCTCGGCGTGGACGATGTCGTACCGTGCGCGCTCTTCGGCGTTGCTGAGCACGGTGTAGGCTTCGCTGATCTGTCGAAATCGCCCCGCGTTTCCCGTCTGCTGATTGTCTGGGTGAAAGCGCTGCGCAAGGAGCCGATAGACGCGATGGATCGTCTCGATGTCCGCCGTCGGACTGACCTGTAGCAGCTCGTAGTAATCCATCGGCTGCGTCTCGGTTGGCTGCGTCGTATAGTTCTGACTCATTATTTTTTCTCGTCGTCGGGATTTGTCCCTCGGCTATCGCTCGGGACGCCCTGAGCTTGTCGAAGGCGTTGTCCGGGATCTCCGCCCTTTTGCCTTTTGCCTTGTCTCTTTTGCCTTTGTTCCTATTTCATCCCAATCCGTCGCCGCCACTCGGCGTAGAACTGTTCCGGTTGTACGTTGTGCGTGCTCAGTGCCTGATCGACCGTGTGGCCGCTGCCAAGCATCTGCAGGAATGGACCCAGGTTGCTGCCGAGGCGCTCGCACAGCAACTGTCCCGCCACCGTGCTCTCCGCATACGCGACGAGCGCCGTGCCGCCGTCGAATTGGCCGAATCCCTCGACGAGGTCTTCCATCGAGATTCGTCCGTCCGCGCGACGAAGCACCTGCGGCACCCAGGTGCGATCCGTCGACTCCATGTAGCTCGCGAGTCCTTCGTTCACCCACGCCGGCGCACTCGTGCCGGCGGCGTTGTGAATGAGTGCGTGCACGAATTCGTGCGTGACGACGCGCTCCAGGGTTTTCGGCGACCGCAGGGCCCCGCCGACAGGTAAACGAATGCGGCCGTCGTAGCCACCACCGGCCCACGCCGGCGCGCGCGTGATGTCCTGGAACTGACGGTTGGTATACAGGATTACGGCCAACGTCTCCGACGGGTACGTATTCATCGTCTTGCCGATGCGCCAGTACGCCGATTCGAGAATCGAAGCGACGCGTTCGCCGATTGCCTTCTCCTCGGCTCCTTCGAAGAGCACGGTGAACCGCGCGGTCGATCGCGCCTCAAAGCGGTTGTGGAGCGCCGCCTCGCCTCGCCAGCGTTCGAGCTGCTGCGCAATCGCACGATCCTTCGGAACGATCGCGGCAGCCTTCTGCAACGTCGACACCGCAAGATCGAGATCCGCCGCCTGATATGCGATTTGGGCGAGCAGCACCATGGCCTGGACGAATTGGGGATTCGATTCAATCGCGCGCTTCAGGTGCGAGATCGCCGCGTCGGTTCGACCGAGAGTGAATGCCGCGTATCCAGCACCGTAATTCAACGCGGCGTTGCCGGGTCTCCGATCGAGCTCCTCGCGGAAGATGGCAGCCGCTTTCTCCGCGTCCCCCCGTTCAAGCGCGGCCCATCCCTCGGGCGCGGGCAGGTCCTGACTGAAAGCTGCCGGGCGCAGCGGGATGAGGAGTGCAAATGTGAGAGTTGCTGCGAAAAGAGACCCCGGGCGCATCGGCGGGCATAGCGCAATCGACATGCCGACTCAGCCGACGACTTTCTTTAGCTCATCACGACAAATGTGGTTGAAGTCATTACGCTTTCGTCGGGCACGCACAAATCTGTGCGCCAGGCGAGTGGACGATCCTTGCACGCAGCTCGTGTACGCAGCCGGGATTGGTCATCGGACCTTTCGATAAATGAGCACGGTCGGCCCCGGCCGTTGCACGGTATTCAGGCGCGACACCGGCATAAAGAACGCATCCTGGAAATCGTAGACGGCCGATCGCGATCTCACAGTCGTGGCGCGAGCGACGTATCGCAGTTCATACCGGCTCACGGCCAATGCTCGAAGCGCGGGAGGAGTCTGTGCGTAGGTCCACAATGGTGACTCGTGGAGGACGAGCCAATCGGGAACACGACCGCCGGCATTGCGAAACGATCCGTTCGAGCCGTCGACATACCACCGGTGCACGATGTCGCCGAGCTCCAACCGCGCGTACTCGTTGGGCGCTTCTCCCAGAGACTCGGCGGTGTTTGCGTGCAGGGACAGCCAGTCGGCAGCCATCACGCGGGTATCCGTTCTGGCGAGGACGCGATCGAACCACACGCAATTCACTGCTGGAGGCATCGCGATCGTCGCGGTCACGACGGTAACGACAGCAGAGTGTCGCACTCGTATGTACGACCCACACCACGCGCCGATTCGCATGACCCCCACGGCAGCGAACGCGCACACCAACGGCACGAGCGGCAGCACATACCTGAAGAAGACCGTCCGGCCGCTGCCAATCACTGCATACTGTGCCACGACGAAGGCACCGAGCACGAGCGCGTGAGACGGAACAGATCGGACGAGTGGAACGACTCCGGCAATAGCCGCCAGACAGATGGTCATCCCGACTCCGTAAGGCAGCGACCGGACGAGGTGGTACGACCACCCGCGCCCGAAATCTCCGACATGGCCGCGAGACAGATGCGTCATGTCGAAGGCGAAGTCCGCCGCAAACTGACTCGCATCGAGAAGCGCGTATGGTGAAGTGGCGAGGAACGATGTCGCGGCCGCAAGCACGAACCCGGTTGCAGGCAGCCACCAGAAGGCCAGCAACCGCGGCTCGCGCGAATAGTGCCTCCATACGAGAACAATCTGTGCGGCACACATCGGGGCCAGAATTGCCGCTGCGCTGTACTTCGCCGATGTCGCCAGCCCTCCTGCGACGCCTGCGGCGGCGAAGCACCTGTTGACCTCGCCAGGCGTCCGCTGATCGAGCGCTGCCAGAAGGCGCTCCAGCGAAATGACGACGAACATCGTCATGAGCACATCGGTCATCGCGAAATGTGATTCACGGACGTGCAGAATCGACACCGACAGGAAGAGCGACGCAATCAATCCAGTCGCGGCGCCGCCGATTCGCAAACCAACCCGGAATAGACACCACAGTGTCAGCGTTCCCACGGCGGCGACGAGGCCTCGAGCCACCACTATCTGCTCAGCGGGCGTCAAACTCGCCGATTCGGCAACCAACGCACGAGTCCATGTGGCCAGCTGAAGGAAGCCCGCTACGAGATAGAACGTCAACGAGGGCCAGTGGAAGAAATGCGGATTCGGATCACCATTAAGCACGGCGATGGCATGCGAGATAGTCGTCTCTTCATCGGGACGCGCCCGGAGATACGGCAACCCAAACCAGATCGGAAAGAACCGCAGTAGGCCACCCGCAAGAATGACCAGGATCAAACCGCGTCTGGTCGTCAACCCGGAAGGCACGTCACTGATCCGCGTTCAGCTGCTCGAGCGCGCGCACCAACTTGTTCCAATCGTTCTTGTGCCGCTTTGTTTCCATTGGCCCAGAACGATCCGTCCCACGCGGCGTCAATGATGGCGTCATACGCGACCGGGCGCCACCACCGGCACGGGGCCGCATCCCTACTGCTTGGCGCGTGTCGCCGACCAGGTGCCATCACCGGCACCTTCGAACGACACCTCGCCGCCCATCGTGTCGCCCTCCACCTTTCCAGCGAACACGCCCTGGGTCTGCATGCCTTCGGCGACGATTGACACCGTGAACTCGATCTCCTTGTCTTTAATCGAGCCCTTGAGTTCGGACTGCCCGTACCGTCCTTCGTACGTGCCCGTCAGTTTTTCCCCATCCTGTTTGAGCAGGATGATCGGATGTCCGGTAATCGACTCGAGCTGCATCGTCACATTCCACTTCCCCGCGACTTTCGCAGGTTCGGCGGAGACGGCAGGGGCGAGCAGGCTCAGGGCCAGGATTGCTAGCGTTCTCATGTATCCATTCTACTTGGCTGTTGGCTCCTGGCTCCCGGCTCCTGGATAGTCATCCAAAAGCCAGCAGCCGAAAGCCAGCAGCCGATCAAAACGGAACGAGCGGCATCACCTGGAACACGGTGACCAGGTGAAGATTCCCCAGCGCGAACCAGGGCCAGAAATGCCAGGCGCGCTGCTCGCGTGCGAGAAGAATGTTGAAACCAACGGTGAGCGGCAGCATGACGCGCGTAATCGCAGCGGTCGACGGCGCAACGAGCACCGGATCCAAAAAGAGCAGCATGACCGCATAAACGCAGGCAACGCGCCACCACGGCACGAGATACTCGCGCCGAACGAAGATGAACGCAGTCTGGATGACGATCGAGAGAAGAATGCATGTTGGGAATATCGAACCGAGAACATGGCGCGGCGATTCGAGACCGGCGAGGACAATCCGCCAGTTCTGGGCGAGGCCGCTGCCGACGAAGACGAACGAGTCGGTGCCTGCGAGCGTGGTCGATCTGTAGATCGATCGCAGGTAGTCCATCCAGATCAGAGACGGTAATACAGCGATCAGAAGCGCTACGGCGAATCGGACCCATGCGGCACGAGTTCGCGGGATTGGCTGTGCGATCGCCACGAGCAGGTTGGTCTCTCTCCCGAGCGCATTCACACCAACGACGGCGGCCGAACCCAGCGCATGTTCCCGCTCCGCTGCAGCAACTGCCCACATCGTCAACATGAGGCTTGGCCCATCGAGCAGCGCGAATCTCACCGACCACAACAGGCCGTGCGAGAAGAGGCAGGCGATCCACAGCGACAGGCCGCGCCACGACAACGGGGAGAGCCACCGCGTGATCAGCACGGCAATGATCAGCCAGCAGACGACGTTCTGGAGGGCGTACGCTTCGAGGATCCACACCGGACGGCCGAGCCCGAGCACGTAGGCGGTCCAACTGAACAGAATGCGTCGCGCACGGAACGGGGGGAGATCCATTCCGCGGTCGACCGTCGGATCACGCAGCAGCGGATCGAGTGCGCGCTGTGCATAGAACTGGCCGTCATAGCTCGCGAAGGCGGGATACTGATAGTGAGGAACCGATCTGAGTACCGGAGGCTCGGAATCGCCTGCCGGCGGAAATCCAATGAGCGCGGTGAACCCGGTATCACGATGGTAGAATCGCGCGACTGCCGCGACGAACAGCATCACCAACACGATCACAATGAATCGGCACGTCCTTTCCATCGTGGTGGTGATCTTATGCGCCGGCTGCCGTCACGTCGAGAACGCTCCCGTCCCGGTCGTCAATCTGCTGCGCGAAATCGATAATGCCGAGAAACGACCACCCAACGGCTTCGAGATCGCGACTCTCGAGATTGACGGCCAGCCTCGTCCGTCCATCGTCGTACCGGTTCCGAGTCGGCTGACGATTCCGCTGCCGCTGCCGCGTCGCGGCGTTCTCCGCGCGTTCGCGTCGCTCGATCCGAACAGCGTTCCAGCCGCCGTCCGTCTACGCGTGGGGGTCAGCGACAATCGCATCTACGAGCGGCTGACCGACATCGATCTCTTGCCAGGCGATCGACAGTGGATCCCTGTGCGAACAGATCTCTCCGCCTACGCGGGATGGAAGTGGAGCCTCTTCTATCATCCCGAGCGCATCGTGTGGCACGTCGTCCTTGCCGCGGATGCGATGGGTGGCGCGCCAACACGCGCTCTGTGGGGCTCACCGGAGATCGTGACTGACACAGATGCAGCAAAGGAATACACGGCGCGCCGTCAGCGGCTTCGATGAGTCTTCCGCCTAAAGGCGGAAGCCACAGAGAGTCTAAACGTGTAGCTTCCGCCTGTAGGCGGAAGTCACGGCTGATGGAGAACGGCACGCTGCGACAGAAGCTTCGCCGACAGCGCCCTCGTATCAACATCCTGCACAGCCTGCTTGCCCTCAATCGCCATCTTCGCGGCAACACCAGCCGCCTGGCCGAGAATCATGTATTGCGGTTCCATGCGCAGCGTTGAGTAGGCGACGTGAGTCGCCGAGAAGCACACCGGCACGAGCAGGTTCGTCGCCTGGGCACGTTTCGGAACCAGCATGCGATACGGGATTTCGTACGGCTTGACCGCGACCTGCATGTCGCCTTCGTTTTCAACCGCGCTGCCGTCTTCGGTTGGACGTCGCTGGACGTTATGCGAATCGCTGTTGTACGAACCCATGCCGATCGAGTCCGGTTTGGTCAGCTCCGACTGAATGTCTTTTTGAGACATCACGTACTCGCCAATCATTCGGCGTGCCTCGCGAATGTATAGCTGATACGGCCAGTGATCGTTATCAACGAACTCGTCCTGACAAAGCCCCCATTCCTTCATCTCTGTGGACAGCGCGGTCGGGACGCGCGCATCAGTCGCGAGAAAGTAGAGAAAGCCTTGAATGTAGTCGACGTGCGCCTGCCGGATTCGTGCTCGAGTGGCGTAATTCCCTTCCGGATAGTCATAGCTGCCACCGATGTAGTCGGTCGAGAACGCGCCGTTGTTGTTCGTATCTGTCTTTCCGTTCTGAAGAATGTCGGCCTTCATCACGTCATTGATCGCCAGAGGTCGCTTCAGCTCCTTTTCCAATGCCGGCAAGTATCGTGCGAGCAGTTCATACCGGGCCGGCGAGTACGCCGACGGTTTTGGCCACGCGACGCGATTTTCCGGGTTCTTCGTCATGCAGATGCGGAAGTTGTAGGCCTGGACGCGCTTGTCGGCGGCACCGACGGGATCCGTCGATCGCGGCATGATCTCTGGCAGACGCTTGCCCGACGAATCGACTGGCGACACCGTGGCTCTGAACTGATGGAGCGGCGTACGGTCGCGAACGCCAGCCAAGGACTCGTTGTATTCGCTGATGCCCTCACGCCCCCACGTATACGTCACGCCTGCCTGCGCCATCAGGTCGCCTTCGTAACTTGCGTCGGCGAACATCCGAGCGCTGAACGACGCGCCGTTTTCGGTGACGATCTCGCTGACGGTCGTGCCCTTTCTCGTCACGCCATTCTTCTCGCGAAGACGGTGCTGCAGAAAGACCCTGACGCCAGCCTCTTTGACCAGATCGTTAAAGACCGCTTCCGCCACGTGCGCTTCAAAGTGCCACTCGACATCGCGGCCGTACTTGGCACCCACACGTTGGAAAAACTCGAGCGAGTAGCCGCCAATCACTTCCTTCCTGCCGTAGTCTGTCCATCCGAGTCCGCCGCTCACCATTCCGCCAAGATGACGCCCGGGCTCGACGAGTGCAACCGTCAACCCTTCGCGCGCGGCGCTGACTGCCGTCATGACGCCGCCGGCGGTTCCGCCGTAAACAACGACATCGAATGTTTGGGTTGCGCGTGAAGCTTGCCGCGCGCCAGTGCTTGCAGTCGTGGCGACCAGCGCGACAACCGCAAGCAACAGCGCGTGATTCCGCGGCAGGACGTAATCGATCATTGCGTGGGAGTCGAGTTGGCAGGCTTCGCCGTGGCGGGGGCCTGACAAAGCGCCGACGACTGCTTCGGAGCGAGGGCACTCAACGCCTCGCCGATCTTTGCTTCGTCGTGGGTCGCCTTGAGCCGCGATTCGATCATCTGGGATATCGGTTCAAGGAAGCGGCCATATTTCCGCAGCACCCGCTGATCGTTCCGAAGAATTGCCGACGCCACGTCCGACTCCATCTCCGGAGTCACGACTTCCATACGCCCGACAAACACACGGGTGATGTTTGCCGGTTTCGGCTCAATATCGATCGGCAGAATGCCATCCACCGTCGTCTGTGGCAGAAGATAGAAGAGCCGCGTGCCCTCCTCGAACCATGAGTCGCGCCATGTCTCTACCATCGCGGCGGCTTCGCGCAGATACAGCCCACGATCCGTCAATAGTCGCCGCAAGTCTTCCCACAGCGACTCGAGCGACCCGTCCAGCACCGGACGTTCAATGCGCACGTCGTCCCGATCCGTCGACACGACACGATACCCGAAGCGCTCGCCCCGACGCTCAAAAAGGACGAAGGTGTCAACTCGATCGTTGAGCTTCCGAACGAAGATGCTACCGTCGCGAGTGACGGTCGCCGCAATCGGAGGCACAAACGTGGCGATGCCGCGATAGAAGAGGAACTTCTCCTGTTGGGTGCCGACGCTGATTGGGGCCGCGTCAGTCTCCCGTGCCGCGTAGTAGTGGCTTTGGTCAGGCTCGGTCGGAAACACTTCCTTTGCTCCCGGTGTGATCTCGACATTCGACCACTTGATCTGCCACTTCCACTGCTGGCCATTCCCTTGCGGCACCATGCCAACGGTCGCCTGCGGATACCATTCGGAGAAGAGGCCCAGCGGAAACGCGACCGATATCCGGGCGGTCATCGCCGACGGAGAGTAGAAGTAGAGCACCGGGGTCTCCATCCGCACCAGAGCCTTGAGGCCAGGGATGCCACCCTGCACGTTCACTTTGATGCTGTTCGGATTGAGCGTCGTCACGAAGCACGGTAGGTCCGATGGACCGCTGAGCGGGCGCCACTGGACCGCCTGACCATCCGGTCCTGCGATCGACGTGAACGTCCCCCATTCGTGGACGATGAGGCGTGACCCGGCGGGCGCGCCTTGTGTGTAGGTGACGGCTGCTGCGGCGCCGGCAATGGTCGCAGCGGTCAGGACAGCGACACCCAGACGCTTCATCATGACGGCCTCCGCGTGTTTTGACCGAGTCGCGCGCGAAATAGTTTTACGCCTTTGAATAACGTCTATGCAAGCACGGTGTTAACACAGCACTGGCACTATAATTCACCGCCATGAAGCGACTCAGCCGTCAATTCACGCTGCTTTTTCTCGTTGGCTCCGTGTTCCTGTCGCTCAGGTTCGCCGCGCCACTCGCCGCTCTCGCACAGAACGCCTCGTCGAAACCCGTCCGAAACGTCCTCGTCGTCACCATGGATGGCATGCGTTGGCAGGAAGTTTTTGGCGGGATGACAGCGGATCTGCTGACTCAGAAAGAAGGAGGGGTTTCTGAGTCCGCGAAGAAGAAGATCGAGGAACGATTCGGAGGCGCCACTGCCGAGGACCGCCGCGCGAAAGTGCTGCCGTTTATCTGGACGGCAGTCGCGAAGAACGGCCAGGTATTTGGCGACCCGTCCAAGGGCAGCGACGCGCGCGTTACCAATGGGATGAGGTTTTCGTATCCAGGCTACAACGAGATCCTCTCCGGCTTCCCCGATCCGCGCATCGACAGCAACGATCGGAAGCCCAACCCGAACGTGACCGTCCTCGAATGGTTGAACGGCCGACCGGGGTTCAACGGCAAGGTCGCCGCATTCGCATCCTGGGAACTGCTGCCGTGGATCGTGAACACGGAGCGAAGCCACCTTCCTGCCAACGGCGACGGCGCTCCAATCAGCGATCCGAAGAGCGAGCGCGAGCGCGCGATCAACGAGTTCGCAGCTGACATGCCGCCGTACTGGGGAGAGACACGCGCCGATGCGCCCACCGGCTTTGGCGCGCTCGAGTATCTGAAGAAGAGCAAGCCACGCGTCCTCTACGTCATGCTTGGCGAGACTGACGAGTGGGCGCACGGACGACGATATGACTTGTACCTGGATGCAGCGTGGCGCAACGATCGATTCATCCGGAGACTGTGGGAAACCGCACAGTCGATGTCGGCGTATTCCGGCCGGACGGCCTTGATTCTCACAACAGATCATGGGCGCGGGAACACGGGCGAGAACTGGACGAGCCACGGCGAAAAAGTGCCCGAGTCCGATCAGATCTGGATGGCAGTCATGGGACCCGGCGTCGTGCCCCTCGGCGCGCGTGAAGGGCTGAAGGTCACGCAGTCGCAGGTGGCTGCCACGATCGCGATGCTATTGGGCGAAGACTACAACGCCGCGCAGCCGAAGGCAGCACCGCCTCTGAAGTTGAATTAGGGCCGAAGGCGCGGTCCAAGACCGCGCCCTGCAAGAGCTCCGACCCCCGCGATCGCACTGCCGGAAATCCGTCAGCCCTCCCACCAAGCGGTCAAAGACCGGCAAAACCTGCGAAAAACGGCGTGGCACCGTGGTTGCCATTTCGCAGGCATCCATGGATATCGCTGCGACCGCCCCCCTTCCCGGCCTGGTAACGGATGTGTGCCGGCACTGTGGCGATCCATGTGGAGCAGGAGCCATCACGTCGGCCGAAGGAGATTTTTGCTGCCACGGGTGCGAGACGGTTTTCACCGTGTTGCAGCGCTCGGGTCTAGGCGCCTTCTATTCGTGCGAGGTCACCCCAGGTACCTCACAGAAGCAGGCCGGCCGGCGCGATGTGATGCGGTTCGCCGTGCTCGACGATGCTGCAGTGGCGGAGCGTCTGATCACGTTCAACGATGGAAAAACCGCGCGTGCCACCTTTGCCGTACCCTCGATTCACTGCTCGTCATGTGTCTGGCTTCTCGAACAACTCTGGCGATTCGACGATGGGATTACGCGCAGCGAGGTCGACCTGCTCCGTCGCGCTGTGCGCGTGGACTTCAACCCCACATCCACGTCATTACGCCGCATTGCCGAGCATTTGACCGCGGTTGGATACGAACCCTCGCTGTCGCCGGAAGATGCGCCCGACCGCGTGCCCGCGAGCCGGCGGACGCTGCACCTTCAAATTGGAGTGGCCGGGTTTGCTTTCGGCAACATCATGCTCTTCAGCATCCCTCGCTACGCCAATGGCGCGCCGCTCGACCCAACCTTCCAGCGAATGTTCGACTTCCTGAATGTTCTGCTTGCCATTCCGGTGCTGCTCTTCAGCGCCGCACCGTACTTTCGAACAGCGTGGGAAGCGATTCGCGGACGCTCGATGGCGATCGAGGTCCCCGTGGCTCTCGGCCTGGCGGTGCTGTTCGTGCGAAGTCTGTTCGACATCACCACGGGCCACAGCGAGGGCTTCTTCGACTCTTTTGCCGGTCTGGTCTTCTTTCTTCTTCTCGGCCGTCTCTTTCAACACAAGGTGTTCGATCGCATTGCGTTCGATCGCACCTATCGCTCGTTCCTGCCGCTCTCGGTTCGCGTCGAGCGTGCAAAGGATGTCGAACCGATTGCTCTTGAACACGTCAGGCCGGGAGACTACATCCAGATACGGCCTGGCGAAGTGGTGCCGGCCGATGCGATCCTGACGAACGCAACCGCTCGGATCGACTACGCCTTCGTCACTGGCGAGCAAACGCCCGTGCGCATCGCCGAAGGGGATATCGTTCGGGCCGGAGGACGGGCGGTTGATCTGATGCGGCTGCGCGTCCTGCGCGACATCTCTCACAGTCATCTGGCGAGTCTCTGGAACAACCCGATCTTCGCAAAGACGAAGTCGCGCTGGCTGACCGACGTTGCCTCTCGATTTGGCGCCTGGTTCACGAGTGGCGCGGTTGGTCTCGCGATCGGTGGCGCGATTGCCTGGTGGCCGGAGACGGGCACCGCCGCCAGCGTCGCCACGGCCGTGTTGATCATCGCGTGCCCCTGCGCGCTGACGCTGTCTGCGCCGATCACGCTGGGCACCGCGATGGGACTGATGGGAACGCGCGGGCTTTATCTCAAACATCCCGCCGTGGCGTTCGACCTCAGTCGGATCGACACGATCGCGTTCGACAAGACTGGCACCCTGACCGAAACCAGCGAACGCCGTGTCATTGAATCCGCTGGCCTTGACTCCCATGCCTGGGCAGTCGCTGGCGAGCTGGCGCGCCACTCGACGCATCCCGTGAGCCGCGCGCTCGCCAACGACCGGCACGCTGCCACCGAGTTGAGCGTTGTGCGAGTCAGCAATATCGAAGAGGCTCCCGGTCGCGGCATAGCCGGTCTGGTCGACGGAGTTCGCGTTGCCATCGGGACTACCGATTTCGTCGGCACCGGTCGCACGTCATCGGCGCCGGAAGATCGAACCTTCGTTCGTGTCGGGGACGAGACAGGCTGGGTGCGAGTGTCCAGTCCGATGCGGCCTGGTGTCGAGACGGCCGCGCGCGCACTCGCCCGTTCGTATGACGTTCATTTGTTGTCGGGAGATCACGACACCGAACAGGCGCGATGGCTCGACATCTTCGGACGGCGGATGCGTTTCCGTCAGACGCCTCAAGACAAGCTCGACTTCATCTCGGCCTCGCACGAAGCAGGGCATCACATTCTCATGATTGGCGACGGGCTCAATGACTCCGGGGCACTGGCCGCCGCCGACGTCGGGGTTGCGGTCTCCGATGAAACGGCGTGCATGGTTCCTGCCTGCGACGCCGTCATCGCCGGCGAGCGAGTTGCGCACTTTCCCGCGTTTCTCCGTTACGCGAGGCGGGCACGCACGGTCGTGTGGCTTTGTTTCATCGTATCGGTGCTCTACAACGTGATTGGCCTGACGCTGGCGCTGCGCGCCGAGCTCACACCGATTGCGTCGGCCATTCTCATGCCCCTCAGCTCACTCACCATCATCGGATTGAGCTGGGGCGCGATGCAGTGGTCGGCGCGCAGGATTCTCCCGTCATGAGTGTGCTCATTCTGTTGATTGCTGCCGGAGGCACGGTCGCATCTGGATTTCTGATCGCGTTTGTGTGGGCCGTCCGGTCCGGTCAGTTCGACGACACGTGCACACCAGCGGTCCGTATGCTACTCGACGCGCGAACGCCCCTCGATGACGCCTCCGCCCAGCGCACAACGACCACCGAATCACCTGTATCCACGAGAGTCTGACGCTATGTCTATTGCTGTTGCCGAATCCGTGCTCGATCGAACTGGCATTCGCAAGCCCGACCCACAGGCACGAATCGACACCTTCCACTACGACAACGCCATCGTGCGCAACTTCGCGATCGCTACGGCCGGCTGGGCGGTCGTCGCGTTTCTCGTCGGTCTGGTCGTTGCGCTGAAGCTGGTCTTTCCTGCATTTCTGGCCGATCTCTCGTTCGTCTCCTACGGACGTTTGCGCCCACTTCACACCAACGCCGCGATCTTTGCGTTTGGCGGCAACGCCATTTTCGTCGGCGTCTATTACTCGCTGCAGCGGTTGTGCAAGACGCGGATGTTCAGCGATCGTCTCAGCACGATTCACTTCTGGGGCTGGCAAACGATCATTGTCCTTGCGGCGCTGACGCTGCCGCTGGGGTTCACGACCAGCAAGGAGTACGCGGAACTCGAGTGGCCGATCGATGTCCTGATCGCTGGCGTCTGGATCGTCTTCGGCTGGAACATGCTCGGTACGGTGATGCGACGCCGCGAACGGCACATGTACGTGGCGATCTGGTTCTACCTGGCCACCTTCGTCACCGTCGCCCTTCTTCACGTCGTCAACTCGCTGGAACTGCCGGTGTCGTTGCTCAAGAGCTATTCGATGTACGCCGGCGTCCAGGACGCACTGGTCCAGTGGTGGTACGGACATAACGCGGTCGCGTTCTTCCTGACGACGCCGTTTCTTGGCGCGATGTACTACTTCATCCCGAAAGCCTGCGGCCGACCGGTGTTTTCGTACCGCCTCTCGATCGTGCACTTCTGGTCGTTGATCTTTCTCTATATCTGGGCCGGTCCCCATCATCTGCTCTACACGGCATTACCCGATTGGGCGCAGTCGCTCGGCACCGTGTTCTCGGTCATGCTGATCGCGCCGTCGTGGGGAGGCATGGTCAACGGCCTGCTGACGCTGCGCGGCGCATGGGACCGCGTTCGCGAGAGCGCGGTGTTGAAATTCATGGTGGTGGGCGTCACCGCATACGGCATGTCGACGTTTGAAGGACCGATGATGTCGCTCAAGAACGTCAACGCGCTGACGCACTACACCGACTACATCATCGGTCATGTGCATCTCGGCGCGCTCGCCTGGAACGGCGGACTGGCGTTCGCCATGCTCTATTTCATCATTCCACGCATTTACCGAACCGAGCTCTATTCCGAACGGCTGGCGAACGTCCATTTCTGGCTCGCCACGCTCGGCATTCTCTTCTATGCGATTCCGATGTACGTGGCTGGGATCACGCAGAGCCTCATGTGGCAGCAGTTCACCCCCGACGGCGTGCTGCAGTATCCGAACTTTCTCGAAACCGTCGTTCGTCTTCGTCCGATGTACGCGCTGCGAGCAGCGGGCGGCACGCTCTTTACGCTTGGCGGTGTGGTTGCCGCGTACAACCTGTATCGCACCGCTCGTCAGGGCACGTTCCTGGCGGAAGAGGCGGCCGAGGCTCCCGCGCTCACACGAACCGTTCCGACCTCTTCGTCTGCCTGGCACCGCACGCTCGAATCTCGTCCCGTCCAGTTCGCCGTCTGGATCTTCGTCTCGGTGGTCATTGGTGGCATCGTCGAATTCGTGCCGACCGCGCTGATTCGTTCCAACGTGCCGACCATTGCCGCGGTGAGGCCGTACACGCCGCTCGAGATCGAAGGACGTGATCTCTACATCCGGGAAGGATGCGTCGGCTGCCATTCGCAAATGATTCGGCCGATGCGAGCCGAAACGGCGCGGTATGGCGATTACTCGAAGGCCGGAGAGTTCGTCTACGACCATCCGTTCCTGTGGGGTTCGAAGCGGACGGGACCCGATCTCCACCGCCAAGGCGGCAAATATCCGTCGTCGTGGCACTTCGTTCACATGAAGGATCCCGGCGCAACGTCACCCGGATCGCTCATGCCGGGCTATCCATGGTTGTACGACAG
Source organism: Vicinamibacterales bacterium (assembly GCA_035758845.1). Taxonomy (GTDB): domain Bacteria; phylum Acidobacteriota; class Vicinamibacteria; order Vicinamibacterales; family 2-12-FULL-66-21; genus JALZOC01. The sequence goes on along the minus strand of DASTVZ010000200.1, from coordinate 23,625 downwards.
CAATCTCGACACGTCGCACATCGAAGGAAAGATCATCACGCTCCGCCGTCTTGGGGTCCCGTATCCGTCAGGGTTCGAGCAGACGGCAGAAGCGGATCTTCGGGCGCAAGCGCGATCGCTCGCCGACAGTCTGACCCGGGGAGGACTTGAAGCGAACCCGGACCGCGAGATCATCGCGCTCATCGCCTACCTCCAGCGCCTCGGGATCGACATCAAATCCACCCCCGAAGCTGCCACAACTCCGACGGCCAACTCGGCCGGGCCGGGAGGCCACTGATGTACAAGGACATTCTTCAGTCGATCGCCGGCATCGAGGTGTTTCCGGTGATCTCCTTGGTTCTCTTCGTCGTCGTTTTTATGGCGGTGATCATTTCGGTCGCGCGTATGGACCGCGCGCGCGCGGACGGCCTTGCGGCTTTGCCGCTCGAAGAGTCCGCAGACCGCCCACACCCGGAGAATGCGCGATGAGCCGCGACACACACGAAAAGCCGGACCGCGACGAACTGCTCGATCACGACGCGGATGGCATCAAGGAGTTCGATAACGCGCTGCCGCGCTGGTGGCTCTATGGCTTCTACTTCACCATCGTCTTCGCAGGGTTCTATCTCGTGAACTACCACCTGCTTCCCCGTCCATTGATTGGTCGGGCCGGCATGGTCGCCGAGTACCAGGCGGAGCTCGAGGCGGCGTCGCGTGCGGCTGCCGCCCGTCCTCATTCTGCTAAAACCGGAGTTGTAGTAGCCGCGCTGACGGATGCAGCAAGCCTCGAGAAAGGACGAGCGATTTTCGATGGCGCCAACAATACGTGCTTCGCGTGCCATCGCAACGATCTAGGGGGGCTAGTCGGACCGAATCTGACCGACGATTTGTGGCTGCACGGCTGCTCCATTCAGGACGTGATGAACAGCGTCACCATCGGGTATCCGTTGAAAGGCATGGTGGCCTTCGGCACTGGCAAGCCACTCACGGATGAACAGGTACTCCAGGTCGCGAGCTACGTGATGTCGAAGCGTGGCTCGTCGCCGCCGGCGCCCAAGCCACCCGACGCTGAACGCGAGAAGGCATGCAAATAGCGACGACGATCAATCATGGAATTCGGGTACGCAGAAGAACACGATACGTTTCGTAACGAACTGGCGAGCGTCGCCAAGGACGGCCGGCGCCGGTGGGTCTACGCGCGGCAACCGGCAGGGCGGTTGTACCGCGCGCGAACAATCCTGAGCGTGTTCCTCCTCGCGTTTCTCTTGCTCGCACCCTTCGTCACGATTCATGGCCAGCCGCTGATGCTGCTCGATGTGCTGAATCGCCATTTTGTCGTTCTTGGCACTGTCTTCGTTCCACAGGATTTCCACCTTGTCGTCATCCTGGCGCTCACGGTGCTGGTCACCGTCGTGCTGTCTACGGTCATCGTCGGTCGGATCTGGTGCGGGTGGCTGTGCCCACAGACGATTTTCATGGAGATGGTGTTCCGGAAGATTGAGTACGCGATCGAGGGATCGGCCGAACAGCAACTGCGAAGCGATCGTGGGGCGTGGACCGTCGAGCGCACCATACGCAAAATCATCAAGCACACGATCTTCTTCGGTCTGTCATTCCTGATCGCGAACGTATTTCTCGCCTGGATCATCGGCGCGGGACCGCTGTATCAAATCGTCACGGCCCCTCCGCGTCAGCACATCGTCGGCCTGGCCGCGATCTCCATCTTCAGCTTCACCTTCTATGCCGTGTTCGCCCGCTTTCGCGAACAGGCGTGCGTGCTCGCGTGTCCCTACGGCCGCATGCTGTCGTCGCTGGTCGATCGACAGACCGTCACGGTCACCTACGATACCACCCGAGGCGAGCCACGCTCGAGGATCGTACGGCGTGGTGATGGCACACAAAGGGCTGGTGACTGCATCGACTGCCATCGGTGTGTGACGGTATGTCCGACCGGAATCGACATCCGGAACGGGATCCAACTCGAATGTGTCGCGTGTACCGCGTGCATCGATGCGTGCAACGACGTGATGTTGCGCATCGGGCGCCCCGCCGGTCTGATCCGGCATACATCGCCTGAAGCCATCGCGAAAGGAGCGTCGACATGGCTACGGACGCGGGTGATGGCGTATGCCGCCGTCTGGGCTGCGCTCGTGAGCGGCAGTGCGTTCCTGCTGGCGACACGGCCGGACCTCGACTTCGTCATTCTCCGGCAGCCCGGCACTCTGTATGCGACCGTCGCCGGCGGGGATTTCGCAAATTTCTACACGATCGAAGCGATGAACCGATCGAACCGCCCAACACCGATCTCAATCGAGGTCCTCGAGCCGGAAGGAGCGGCTGTCACCGTACTCGGATCGTCGTCTCTCGTCCCTCCGTACGGCGCGTTGGATGCGCGGCTGGTCGTTCGACTACCCGCGACCGCGATCCACGGCACGACGACTCGGGTGAGGTTTGCCGTGCGCTCGGACGGCAGAACGCTCCAATCGATAGAGTCAGCATTTCTTGGCCCCAATGCGTCGACGAGGCAATGACATGAGAGTTCACTGGGGTGTCGGACTAGCGACGGCGTATATCGGCTTTGCCGCGGCGACGAGTGGATTCGTGGCATTCGCCATGAGCCGGCCCGTGTCGCTGGTCAGTCCCGATTACTACGCCGAGTCCCTGCGTGAGGATGAACATCTCGCGGCGCGTCGCAACGCGCAGTTGCTCGGGTCAGAGGTCGCCGTGAACTGGGACGGCGGCGATCGAATTCGAATCTCTGTTCCGGCATCTCAGGCGCAGGCTGCGCGTGGATCGGTGACGCTCTATCGTGCGTCCGATGTTGCGGCCGATCGTACGTTCGCGTTCCGCCCTGATGACACAGGCAAACAGGACGTGACCGTCGGAACTCTCGTCCGAGGTTTGTGGCTCGTACAGCTGCGATGGTCCGTCGAGGGACGTGATTATTACTTCGAACAGCCGGTCACTCTGAAATGACCTCTTTTGCCGCAGGGCTACTCTTCGGCGTGGCTGGCAGCATCCATTGCGCCGGGATGTGCGGGCCCCTTTTGGTGACGGTCAACAGGTTCGGGGCAGTTACGCGATGCCATGCGTACGCGCGGATGCTTACCTACCATGGCGCCCGGGTACTCATGTATGCCACGCTCGGCCTCGCCGCCGGATACACTGGAAGTGCGGTTGCCACCGCGGGGCTGGGACGAGCCATTGCGATCGTGTCGGGCGTGTTGCTCATCGCAGCGGCGATCGGTGCCCTGCCAGGACGAAGGCTGAAGTGGCTGTCGGCGGTTTGGTCGTCGATGGTCATTCGCATCGTCGAGGCGAGGGGGATCGTACGCGCACGCCCGTTCGTCGGTCACATCGTCCTGGGCGTCGCCAACGGCCTTCTTCCCTGCGGCCTCGTGTACGCAGCGCTCGCCGCGTCAACGGCGCTCGGGACCGTTGTTGATAGCCTGCTTTTCATGAGTGGGTTCGGGCTCGGAACGGTACCAATCCTGATGGGCCTCGTGCTGTCCGCCATCGAACTGCCGTTTTTGCTGAAACGGCGCCTGCGGTTCGCGGCTCCCTTGGTGATGGCCTTAGCGGGCACGCTCCTGATTGCCCGCGCCATCGTCCCTTCGGAGCCCGCGCCACACTCCCACGGTGGCCATCCGATTCTATCGTTCCGGCGTTAACAAGGAGGTCTATACTCCTCCTTGGAGGCTTCGACATGAGTCCAGTGCGCGTCCACACGTTCGCGCGGCTGGCGATCGTTTGCGCGATTGCCGCCTTCACCATTCAACCGTTTGCCGCGGCGGCCGGCGCGATTACGCGAACGGTCTACGTCACCATTACAGACGACAAGGGTGCTGCCGTCACCGACCTCACGCCGGCCAACTTCAAAGTGAAGGAAGGCGGCAAGGATCGCGAGATCGTGAAAGCGGCGCCGGCCACGGTCAAGCCGCGCCTCGCACTGATGATCGAGGAACGGCTCGTCGGAGACTACCAGGCGCGCCTCGGACTGTTCGAGTTCGTCAAGCGAATGAATGGCATTGCGGAGATATCACTCATCGGCATCGGGCTGAGCAACACCACGATCGTGCCGTTTGTGACCGACACGAACGCGTTGCTGAAAGGCATTAACGAATTGACCCTCAACGGGCAGCCGACTTCGAATCTGACCGAATGTCTCGCCGACATGGCCAAGATTTTCCAGAAGGAAAAACCGGAGCGGCCCGTGATGGTGGTGGTGGCCTTCTCGGGCGGCCAGGCAGGAGGCGCATCGGCGCATGCCGCGCTGACGGAGATTCGGCAAAGCGGCGCCACTCTCTACGCCGTGACATTTGGTCCTCCGTCTTCAAGCAACAATAACAATCCAAACCTCGGGACGATGGGAGACGAAAGCGGCCGGGAGCAGGTGCTCGGCGATGGCGCCAAACAGTCGGGCGGACGCCGCACTGAAGTGGTGACCACAGCAGCGATTCAAAAAGCACTGCAACAGGTGGCCGACGATCTCGCGGCGCAATACCAGATTTCTTACGCGCTGCCTGATGGCGTGAAGCCCGACAAACGGTTCAACGTCAGCATCGATCGCAAAGGACTGTCAGTGCGAGCGCCGCAGGGGTTGCCGGATAAATAGGAAACAAGGAGTCATTTATGTCAGACGACTCAAAAGACAAAAATCAAATCTCGAGACGTGATTTCACGGCGCGCCTTGGCGCCGCCGCCGCTGGCGCTGCCATTGGTGGCGAGTTCTTCACGACGAAAGCAAACGCGGCACCGCTCGTTGGCAAAAGGATCCTTGGCGCGAACGACAAGGTTGTCCTCGCGAGCATCGGTATTCGCGGTCAAGGCAACGGGTTGAAGCGTGGGTTCGCGCGCCTTCCGAATGTCGAGATCAAAACGTTGTGCGACATCGACGGGAATCTTGCTGCCGAGCGCATCAACGATTCGCGCCTCGCTGACGTTCCGACGTTCAAACCTGCATTCGTCCAGGATCTTCGTCGCGTGCTCGACGACAAGGATATCGACGCGGTGGTCATCGCCACGCCAAACCACTGGCACGCGCTCGCGACAATCTGGGCGTTGCAAGCCGGGAAGCACGTGTACGTCGAGAAGCCGTCGTCGCACACCGTGTGGGAAGGCCGGAAGATGGTCGAGGCCGCGACGCGGTACAACAAGGCCGTTCAGGTTGGGACGATGAATCGGAGCCGGCCGGCGGTGAAGGAAGCGATCAAGTTCATTCACGAGGGAGGGCTCGGGAAAATCTACATGGCCCGCGGGCTGTGCTTCAAGCCGCGGCCGGCGATCGGAAAGTATCCGGATGGACCGATGGCGCCCGGCGAGAAATTCGCGTTGACCGTGACATCGTCGTCCTACGAGCCGACCTACGACGAAAAGTATCTGTCGAAGGTTGACTACGACCTCTGGCTCGGGCCGGCCGAGAAGCGTCCGTTCAATCGCAACCGGTTCCACTACAACTGGCACTGGCACTGGGACTACGGCAATGGCGACAGCGGCAATCAGGGGCCGCATCAGTTCGACATTGCGCGGTGGGGTCTGAAGAAGAACGAGCATCCAGCGAAGATCCGGTCGGTCGGCGGATACTTCGGCTCCGAATCGTCGCAGGAAACACCTGACACGCAGACGTCCCTGTTCGAGTACGCCGACGGCACGATCCTCGAGTTCGCGACCCGCGGTGAATTCACCAACGACGAAGGCACGCAGCGAATCGGCAATCTGTTCTACGGATCGAAAGGCTGGCTGTGGATCGACGGAAGCGGTCAGGCGTGGCAGGCATACCTCGGACCGAAGAACGAAAAAGGTCCGGGCGTCGACTACGAGAAGAATCCGCCCGCAGGGCCGGTTCCACCCACAGTCGAATTCGCGCATCATCAGAACTTCGTGGAAGCGGTGCGCGCCGGTGATCCGAAGCTCCTCGCGTGCGATGTGCTCGAAGGGCACTACAGCTCGTCGCTGCCGCACCTCGGCAACATCTCGTATCTGGTCGGCCGCGGCCTGATCTTCGATGGAAAGAAGGAGATGTTCGTCGACGACAAGAAGGCGGACGCGCTCCTCACGCGCGAATATCGAAAGGGGTTTGAGCTACCGAAGTCGTTTACGTAATTTGTTTTGTGTAGCTGCTGGCTTTCGGCTGCTGGCTGCTGGCTGCTCGTCTTCACGACAATCGAGCCAGAAGCCAGGAGCCAACAGCCAGAAGTTTCACAGATCGATAGCCACGACTTCATGCACATCCACTGACGGCACGGTCAACGTGATGGCCGTGCCGATCGGCTTGTAATCCACCGCTTTCCCCGCCGTCAGCAATTGCACTTTCTTTGGTCTGGCTCCTTCCGGCAGGCTCACCGTGACTTGCTGCGGTCCAATCGGAATGACCTCGCGCAGCGGTCCTTTCATCATCATCGGATTGGTGAGGTTCACGAGATGCACCGTCATTGAGTCGCGCTGGCGCCAGGCAGTCACGTCGAGAAGACCGGGGCCTTTGACCGCAACTGGCGGCGGTTCCTGGGCTGTCCACTCGATCGTGTTTCGCAGCAGCCGCAAGTGGTCGACGCACATGACGTCCCACAACGATCGATCGATGTCCCACGGGATATACGCCACACGACTGCGGCCGAGATCGCGCAAGTAGAGTTCGCGCGTCGTTGTATGCGTGACGCGCGGATAGACATCCTCCATCGGCAGATCCGGATACGTCGGAATGAGCGTCACCGGCGACGGGAAATCGATCGTCGGCCGAACATCCAGCCGAAAGACACCGTTGATGATGCGCGGCGTGCCGTCGAGACCGGCAAGAACCGGGTGCCGGGCGCCAGTCGACGGGTCGGAATCCAGGCTCAAGTATGAGTTCTGCATCGGGCCGTCGACTTTCCCTGCGAACGATACGCCGAATAGATCGGAGAGTCCGAAGTTGTCGCGACGGGCCCCCGATTCGTCAGCGAGTGAGGTCGCGAAGGTGGCGAGCACACTGCCGCCGCGAGCGACGTACTCACGGATCGCGCGACACTGAGCGTCGGACAAGGCCGCGGCATCCGCGAGGATGAGGAGCTTGAAGCGGTCCAACCGATCCGGCGTGAGAAACGCCTCGTGCACCAGTTCGAATGGGATACGCGATTCGACCAGCGAGTGATACATGCCGAGCATGTGATCCTCGTGTCGATCACCTTGAGCCATGCCGGGGTGCTCAGCTGCCGTCTGCTCCGAATGCAGGACGGCCACACGCGCAAGCGGCGTCTCGTTGCGGAGATAGCGTTCGTGCGCGTAGTGCCAGTCGTAGATGCGTTCGACCACCGGCAGCCAGCGCCGGTCGTACAACACGCCGGAGAACTTCGTGACCCACGGACGCATCCCGTTCGCGGTCCCTTCCGCAACCCAGAGCCGAATTTCCGGTTCGCTCTGCACCGAGTCCTTCCAGCGATACGCCTCTTCGAGCCCAACGCTGAAGATGCCCCCGATCGGCCGGCGCCCCATCACCGATCGATATTCCTTCGCGCGACGTCCGTTGGCCCACGGTGGTGTCACGCCGCGACGCGCCTGGTTGTCGGTGAACTGAATGGCCGCCAGCTCTCCTGCCGTCTTCAAGTCTGGAGGACCGTTGGGAATGAAGCTCGCCTCTGGGTTTGCCGCGCGCACGGTGGCATCCCATGTCTTCCAAAGCTCGGTGAGCCGCGCCTTGCGCCACGCGACGTACGCCCGGCGCGCGGGATCGCGACGATCGGCGGTGCGGGGCAGGTCCATTCCGGTGGCGTCTTTGAAATTCTTCTGGCAGGTGGCGCAGTAGCAGTCCCCTCCTTGCTGCGCCCATCGGTTCGAAAAGATCCCGTCGACCTTGTACTTCTCGACGATCTCGCGGTGCACCTGGTCCATGAAGTCGAAGTTGTACGGACCAAGCGCGCACGTCACCCAGAGCTCTGGATTCGCCCAGTGGCGTCGGACTTCCCCATTCGCATTGCGAGCAATCCAATCGGGATGCGCGGCCCGGACCTCTTCGCGGACCGCATGTGGATCTGTTCGCGCTACGACGCGCATTCCCATCGCCCGACAGCCTGTCACCAGCACGCCGAACGGATCGGAGTTGCCAAGCCACGCACTCCGATGATGCAGCGGCACGTTCGTCGGGTAATACGCGACGATCCCTCCGGCGCTGAGCGTCGCGGCATCGGCATGCAGCGTCCGAAAATAGTCGAGCCAGAACTTCGGATCGAATGTGCCTGGATCGTTCTCCACCAGCGTCAGTTGGACCCACCGCATCGGTTTGTCGAACCAGCCCGCGCCAACGACAGGCTGTTGTTCGGTGGGATTAGGGGTGTGACGAGCCATCGGCGGCGTCAGGGACGCGAACGCTCCGGCACCCGCGGTCACGTGGAGGAAGTCACGGCGCGACAGTCTGTCCATTGTCATAATGCTCAATGTATACTCCCCTTTCGGCCGGATGATGGCCCTCACAGATGAAAGGACACGATATGCGTCTGGTATATGGTTCCGCACTCGCCCTGGCAATCGCCTCGCTGGTCCCGCTCACGTCCGCGGCACAGGGCCAGGATGCCAACCGCACTGTCGCTGGCGGCGGCATCACCGCCCAGGGATGGCAGGGCAAGGCCGATGGATCCGGCCAGGTCAGCGAGGCCAAGCTCTCGATGGAAGGCAAGGACCTGCACGTCGTCACTGGCCCGGCAATCACTTATTGGAATCCTGCCAATAAGGCGACCGGAAATTACACGGTGAAGGCGACGTTCACCGAGCCGAAGTACATGAACCTGAACAATCACCCGCATCCGTACGGCATCGTGATCGCGGGCAACGACCTGGGCACCGACCAGCAGAGCTATCTGTATTGTGCGGCCTATGGCGACGGCAAGTTCATCGTCCGCGGCTTCGGTCCCGCCTCGTTCCAGATGAACGGCCGCGGCGAACCGAATGAAGCGGTGGCCAAGGCCGCCGGCAAGGATCAGCCTGTCAAGCAGGAGATCGCGATGTCGGTCAAGGGGGACAAGGTCGAGTGCGCGATCAACGGCAAGACGGTTGCGAGCTACGACAAGGCAGCCCTCGTCAGCGCCGGCAAGCTGAAGTCAACCGACGGGGTTTACGGCATCCGCTTCGAGCACAACACGGACGCGACGGTGTCTGGTTTGACGATGACGAAGAACTGAGGCGGAGGGGACGGAGGCCACGGGACAAGCTAAACACGGAGACACGGAGACACGGAGGCCGTGCCTTCGTGCCTCGTGTTGATCTTGTCCCGTGTTCTCCGTTTGCTCCGCTCCTCCCTATTGCGCCGCCACCACTTCAAAGCGCGCCGTTCTCGTGACATGACGTGCGCCCGATTGCGCATCCACTTCCAGCAGATACTGCCCCGGCGGCAAATGGTCGATGGGCAGCGACACCCCGAAATCCGCGGCGCGGAGTTCCGAGAAGTTCTCCACCTCCAGCATCCCTTCGTGATTGCTCGCGACGGCATTCCTGTCGTTCTTTATTCGCGCCGTCATGCGCACGGGCACGATCTTGCCCTTGCCGCCCTGGTAAACGCGGAGAAACACCGCCACTTCGTCTGAGGCAAGAAATTGACGATGGGTCGTCGGTACGAGTGGAACCAGATCGGCGATGAATTTGTCGCGATTTGGAGGAATCGGCCGGCGCTGCAGTATCAGTCCAGAGGCTGACAACGGATCCTTTACGAAGTCCGGCACATCGAGGTCAACGAACACACCGCCCGATCGTTCGTCAGACGCGGCCGCGACACGCAGCATGTATCGTCCTGGTCGAAGTGGAAAATGCCCGGGAAGGTCGGGCTCGGTCGAACCGGGCGTGATGGTAATGGTCTGATGGAGTGTGCCGCGCGGTTTTCCTTCCAGATCGTAGGCCGTGGTGGTCAGTTGGACCGGTTGCGGCGTGGTCAGCGCCTTGCGCGAAGCTATTCGCGTGGCGACAAGCACTTCCGCTTCGCGGCGTCCTGAGACGGCGACCGGCGCGACGGTCACATAGAGTGGCAGATCGCCGCTTGGAATCCCGTTGATCGTCTCCGGCCGCGCGCTTTTCGAAGGCGGATAGTAGCCGTTGCGCGTGCGAACCTGGACGCCGGGTCGATTCACCTTCACTTCGATCTTGTGAAAGCTCTTCTCGTTCGATGCCGTCGTCCTGAATCCCAGGAAATAGTACGTGCTGCTCTCGCGAAATGCGTCCGCAACGAACGATTCGGGATTGTTCCGGAAAGCAACCGCGTGGCCGCCGGTGCTTTCGGCAAAGGAATAGAGCGACTCCTTTGCCACCATCGATCCCTCCACCTCGAGGCCGTGTGCGTCGTACGCATAGACGGTGACGTTGGCGCGCTGGAGATCGCTGAAGAGCCGCACCAGGTCTGTCCCCTCGTTGCGGGACGAGGGCTCGCCGATTGTGCCAAATGAGAAGGCCCTGCCACCGGTAATAAGAATCAGTATCTTTCGTCCCGGCGGTGCGTTGCTCAGCGTGGACGCAACATTGGCGAGCGCTTCGACGTCACACGATCGATGCCGTACGTCACAGATTGCGGGCGGTCCCATCGACCCTGTCATTTTTGGTGAATAGGACTCGATGGCCTGAACGAGTTGCGATCGATCGGCAGTGAAGTTCTGTGCCCGGCCGAGGAATGTAAACACGACCGCTGCAAGATCTCCTGGCCCCAGCTGGTCGACGGCATTCCGCGCGATCTGCTTCGCCCGTTTGTTTACGTCCGGCTCGACCTTCGCGTACGCATCGTCCATGACGATGGCGACGAGACGGTGGGTCTCTCCGTTTGAGACGACGTCCAGTGGCGCCTCGCGAATCCACGGAGCGACGTGAGAGGCGGGCGCGGGTACGTCAACAGCGGAAAACGCGACGATTGGCTGCGGCTTGCCCTTGTCGAGGATCGTGAAATCCTCCGCGGTCAAGCCGCGCACGGGATGGCGATCCTTGTCGAGCACCACTACGTCGAGCTGGACGATGTCGACGCCTGTGCGGAAGGTAGGAGGCTGCTGATTTGGCGAGGGCGTCTGCGTCTGCGCCGCAAGTGCGACCACGATGACAAAGGTCGAGAGCCAATTCATGTCTTAAACGACGCCCGCCTTCTTCATCGCCGCCGTCGTGGTGTCGAGCGCGAGCTTCGCGCCTTCTTCTGGTGACATCTCCTGCGGCACTCGACCGAGCGGTTCGGGGCTAATACCCCCGTCGTAGCCGATCTTCTTCAACGCCTGGAGGAAGCCAGTCAGATTGATCACGCCTTCCCCGGGCATCAACCGCTGATTGTCGCGCACTTCCTCAGGAGGCTGCGCCTTCGCATCGGAGAGGTGTATGTGGACGATGCGATCCTTGCCGGCCGCAAGAATGTCGTTGACCGTGCTACCGGAGTGATGCCAGTGCCACACGTCGAGAATGACACCGATGTTCGGTCCGCTGTCTTTGGCGAGGGCAACAGCCTCGGGCAAATTCCAGATGAATGGATGTGTCGGCGGACCGTCTGGTCGTTGAGCTCTGAATTGTTGCACGCCGAGGAACTCGATGCCGAGGCGGACGTTCGATTTCTGCAAGACTTCGGCAAGAGCGGCCAGGCGATCGCGCGCGATCTTGCGCTGTTCGTCCTTCGGCAGCGAACTGCTCGCCGGGAGCACAACCATCATCTTCTGGCAGCCAATCGCAGAGCAGAACGCTGCATCGTCTGCCAACTGCGTGAGCGCCGGTTGAAATGCCGGTTGTTCACCGCTGAACGGAAACGGCCGCGCCATCGGCAGACTCGCGATCGTTGGCTTGATCTTGAGCTCCGCGAAGAGTGCCTTCGCCGCGTCGACGCCGGCAGCCTTCATCGGACCGAAATCCCAGTCGACGCCGCCAAAACCCACCTTCGCGGCGAGTCGCGCCTTGTCGACGCCGCTGACGCCGCGGGTCACCGAGCCATTTAAGGAGATGAACATTGTCTCGGCAGCGGCAGCGGGCGCGACGTATGCGAGCGCGGCGCTTGTCAACGCGGCGCGTTCCAGAAATTCGCGGCGGGTAAGAGTGAATTTCATGGCGTGAGAATATCAGGGTAATTCCTGTAATTGCTGATTTTTGATTGTTGATTGTCGCTTGAAAGGCATCTTCAATCAGCAATCAGCAATCAGCCTTCAGCATTTACAGTATTCACCTTGGGCTCAAAGACCCGAATCCGGCGCAGGAGCAGATCGACAAACCACAGACACAGCGCCGCAATGGTCAGCGCCGGCCAGAGCGGACGACGTTCACTGTGACGGTCGGTCGGTGCGGCTGCTAGCTGCGACAGCTCCGGCTTCCAGCTTCCGCCGGTGGCGGACGCGATCGAGCGTAAGAGCGCCTCGTCGGTCGGCCGGAACCGGTATTCGGCCGCCGAATCGGCGACGACAACACGTGAAATGGTTCCAGTCGGGTCTGTCGTCGTCAGCGTCACTGGCCGGCCAGCGTCGGCCAGAACGGTCGCCTCGTACCGACCAGGAGCGACCTGGCGCAGCGAGACGTTCGCCGTGCGACCTTGCTCGGAGCTAACCGTCACCGTCGGCCGAAGCAGATCGCGATAGCCGCCATTTTGATCGCGCGCTTCGATCGACACACGGATTTCGCGTCTGCCCTGATCGATTGGTCCAGCGACAGCCTCGAGATCGAGGAGCCGCGGTCGTTGTCGTTCGATCGCATGCACGACCGCCGCGAAGAATGGACCGTAGCCCCGCCATTTGATCCAGTTCGTCGCCCACCGATCCTTTACGTCTGACGCGAAGACGGCCGTGCGACCAAGCCCGATCGGCCAGAACGCGAGCAGCGGATCCCCTTCGTCGGTCGACATCACTTCGAGTGCCGTATCCTTCAGCACAGTTGCAGTGATCCCCTTCAACTTCGGGGCGTGCGCGGCGTCGACAGCGCCCAGAAATGCGGGCGCCTTCACCACCGGCGTAATGTCCTTTTCGTCGAAAGAGGGCGTTGCCGCGTTCTTTGCCTCCTTCACGAACACTTCGGGAAGTTCCTTGGCATTCTGCACCGTGTAGTCGCGTCCCTTGCCCCAGACAGCAATGTTGTGGAGCAGCTCGCGATCGGCGGCGGGCCCGACGGCAACCGACGACACGGTAATGTGAGCCTCAGCCATCTTCCGCACGAGCGACTCGTGATCGTCTGGCAAGGATCGCCCGTCAGACAGCACCACGACATGCTTGGCGCGCGCCTTCGTCGACCGCAGTGCGACGTACGCCTGTTCGACCGCAGGGTAGATGCGCGTCGGACCGGAAGGGACGATGCCGGCAATCTTCTCGCGGATGCCCGCTCGATTCTGTCCGACTGTGCTCAGCGGGACATTCCAGTCGTACTGATCGTTGAAGGTGATGATTCCAACCACCTGCTTGTCCGTGAGCACGTCGACCGCCGCCTGCGCAGCCGCCTTGCACAGATCAATCGACGGCCCTGCCATGCTCCACGACCGATCGAGAACCAGCACGAGCGCGACTTCCGGTTCGTCTTTTCTTTCGAATGTCACCGGCGAAATCCTCTCGATCGCGCTCTTCTGGTAGCCGGCTTCACCAAACACCGACTCACCTCCGGCGACCAGGAGTCCGCCTCCCCCTTTTTCCACCCACTGCGTCAGCGCGGCAATTGCTGGATCGGGAATCGCGGACCGCGCCACGTCACTCAACACGACGACATCCAGGGCATCGAGTGCCGCAGCGGATGCGGGCACACCAGCCGGCGGCTTGACGACGACGTCGAAGCCCGCATCTCGAAGCGCGCTCGTGAGGTACCGCGCGCTCTGTGGCGCACCTTCCACATACAGGACACGCGCACGTGGCATGATCTCCGCCGCGACCTCGAGTGTATTGTTCGCGGCGAGCGGATCGTTCGCGAGCGACAGCGATGCCGCCAGCACATGACTTCCCGCTGAATCGATTTGACCCTCGAGCACCACGGGCGTCAGTCCCTGCCGCAGGGCGACTTCGCGCGTCGCGACTACCGCGCCGTCGGCTCGTAGTGTCACCGTGCCCGAACCTGCGCGCTGTGCACCAACAGCGACCGTTGCGGCAAACGTTCCGCCCGCCGCGATTCGCTCCGGCAAATCAATGCGATCGATCCAGGCATCGCCGAGCGACCGCACAACCATCGGCTCGACGAATACCGGAATGTGCGCGCCTTGCAGCCGCGCGATCGCGTTCTCGACCGCCCCTTCCGTCGAATGCCCGTCAGTGAACAGGATGACTCTGGGCGTTGAATCGGGCGCCAGTTGGCCGCGGGCCGCGTTCAGCGCCGCCTCCAGGTCCGATCCCGATCGATCGACAGGTTGGGTCTCGGGTGCGCCGTCGATAGGTGCCAGTCGCCGCAGCGCAGCTGTGTCTGAAACCGTTGCCGTGGTCGACCCAAACACCAGAATGCGCGACCACGCTGGTCGGAGGTTGCCGTTCATTTCGTCGATCGTGCGTGCCGCTTCTTCGATCGCGCGGCTTGCGATGCTGTGCGACACATCGACGACGTAGACAATTGATTGACGGGGAGAACTCGTCGACAGGACAGGACGCGCGATCGCGAGTGCCAATGCCGCCAACAGCAACGATCGAGCCGCTGCCTGCAGCACACGCTGGCGCGGATTGAATGTCGTTCGCGCGACGAGAGGGGCCAACCAGACGAGTGGCACGAGAGCGAGCAGCCACAACGCGGCAGGCGCTGTCCAGGTCAGCATGTACTTCTCTTGGATCGGCGGGGTCCCCTGCACCCCGCCTGGCGGCCTCCACTACGCTGGCGCTTCGTCGCCAGCTCCGTTCCGGCCGCGGCCGTTTCGTTCAATGTCGGTCTGCGCCTTGCCTCGCCGTCGCACCGGCCCGTCTGAGTACTCATACCGTCAGTCTTCTCTGCCACGTCCACCACTCCGCGAACACCAACACGAACGCGGCAAGCGCGCAGGCAAGCCACCACGGGCGTTCGAGTGGATTGCGCGGTGGCGCCGTGTTCGTGCCTGCCCCAAGCGTCGTCCTGGCCACGTTCGAGCGCTGCGGATCTGTGGCGTTCACCGCGATCGTGTTACGCGCGCCCGCGCTCTCGACCGTGTACAGGCCGGGCGCGGCAAGGACGCCAAATGACGACGCCGGTAACTGCGTCAGCGGAACCGACTCCCCGTCGTCTCGAGTAATGCGCGCGGGTCCGACAAAAGGTGTGAGGCCAGGACGCAGCGACAAATCACGGTTCGCCGGACGTCCAAGCCATTCGAGTGCGTTTGCGACGAGAACGGGAAAAGCGGGAGCGGTTGCGATATTCGATTCGGCGGGGCCGAAGCCGACGACGACAAGGCGTCGATCGCTCGACTCGCCGGCGCAGATGATCGGCATCCCGCGCGACGTACGCGCGATAGGAACCCGAGAAGCTGATTCACAATTGCGCGCACGATCGATGCGAAGCGTCACCGGATCCACGCCACGCAATACGACGTGATCGCCGGGAAAGTCCCAGCGAGGACGACGTTCGTCTTTCGCTGAGTCGCCGGGCACCGCGAGCCACGGGGTATCGTCTGGTGGCGCAAAATACAGCGCCGGCTGCCCGGATAGCGTGGGCGGCGCCCAGCGATCGAAAATCGTCACATCCTGACCGCCGTCGCGGTACGTGCCCGGCGTCCAAAATGTCGCCCGAATATCCGGATCGTTGGTCAGCAGGCGGCGGATCCACTCCGTGTGCTCGCC
Source organism: Vicinamibacterales bacterium (assembly GCA_035758845.1). Lineage (GTDB taxonomy): Bacteria > Acidobacteriota > Vicinamibacteria > Vicinamibacterales > 2-12-FULL-66-21 > JALZOC01. The sequence goes on along the minus strand of DASTVZ010000200.1, from coordinate 7,984 downwards.
GACGACGAAAACCGAGAGCGGCCGTGCGCGGGCAATCCAGGCGTATCCATCGTCATCGACATCCAGCGCGTTGTCCGGTGCTTCGATGTGTGCGTGAAGCGCGGGATCTCCTTGCCGCGCAAGTGGGACGACCTGACGGTAGGCCTCCCCCGCAGCAAGGTTCGTGTTGCTGTCGGCGATCTTCCCCTTCCCGCGGAACATCGTGACATGAACGGTCTGCGGCTTCGATGCGAAGTTCGCAATCTCGAGATACGCCGTGCCGACTTGCGAATCCGGTCCGCGACGGCCCCCGGTCAGTGTCGACCTGACATCGAATGCGGTGATCGCCACGTTATTGACCGGTTCGAACACGGAATGAATCACGACGGACCGATCGAGATGATGCGGAACCGCGCCATCGGTCACGAAGTGGACGCTCTGGACACCAGATACGGTGGGCCACGACGTATCACCGAAGGCGGAAGGCGCGAGGCGCGCAAGCGCAGACTCGACGAGCACCGAATCGTCGGTCAACCCCTGAACCAGACCGTCGGCGGTTGTCGCAATCGCCACCTGGTCGCTCGACGCGGCAATGCGCCTCGCCTCGGCGATCGCTCGATCCCATCTCGTCTCGCGTCCGCGCGTGCGGGCCGACATGGACCATGAGGAATCCAGGACGACCAGCGTTCGCCCGTGTGCCGACGCGCCGGCGCCGCCGATACGCGATGGGCGCAGAATCGAGAGCGCGAGCACGATCGCGATCGCGATCGTGACGACGAGCGAGACCGCGCGGCGAATCCGTTCCCACAGCGTCAGCTCGGTTGACGCATCCAGGACGCGCTGCCAGAGAGACAGCGATGGGATGAGGATACGTGGCGGGCGCAGCTTGATGAAGAACAGCGCGGCAGCCAGTCCGGCGGCACCGATGAGAACCGCCCACGCTTGCCAGGCGGTCAAGGCAGCGAACGTCATGCGAGGAAGCGCCCCTGACGGAACGCGCGCAGAATGACGTCTTCGAATGGCCGCTCGGCATCGGCCCTGACATATCCGATGTCATATCGGCCGCAGAAATGCTCGAGCGCGTCGGCATGCTTCCCGGCTTCTTTGACATAGGCCGCCGCGAGCCGCGGCGTGACCTCGATTTCGCGGACCTCGCCAGTCTCGACGTCGACGAATCGAACGGTGCCAAACACTCCTGGATCGCGATCGCGTTCGGACGTCACATGAACGGCAAACACGTCATGGCCGATCGTTCGGAGAATTTTCAGACCTGCCTGTGGTCCGATTGCGTCCCTCACCGCCGGTCCAACGCGATCGGCTTCCGCTGGTTCCCGGGCCGGAGCAGCACCAGGTTCCAGAAAATCCGAAATCACCACGACGAGTCCGAGCTGTCTCGGTCTCGCCGCGAATGCCTTGCATGCCGCGCGCAAGTCCGTCGGGCCTCCCGCCTCGAGCTGCTCGAGCGATTCGAAGACGCGGAAGATGCGCCCTTTGCCCCGTCCCGGCGACGACTCTCGTCCGAGATCGTCGCCGAAGGGAATGATCGTCAATCGATCGAGGTGCGCAAGGCCGACATAACAGAGGGCCGCCGCAATTCGCCGCGCCATGTCGAACTTTGCAGGTTCGGCCATCGATCGGCTCACATCGAGGAGAAGGTAAATCGAGAGGTCACGCTCTTCGTCGAACAGCCGAAGCAAGAGCCGGTTCAGGCGCTGGTAGGCCTTCCAATCGATATGACGGTAGTCGTCGCCAGCCGCGTACGGACGATGATCGGCGAATTCGAGACCGCGACCACGTTTCGGGGAAAGCCGATCGGCCCGGTTCTGCCCCGCCAGCGCCCGCTTCGAGACGACGTGCAGGTACTCGAGCTTTTTCAGGAAGTCGTTTTCAAAGCGGAGGGCCATAGGACAGGGGGTGCGTTCAGAACTGGATCACCAATCAGCATCGTTCCCAGTCAGCTGCGATCCTGTAATAGAGAGAACAGGAGAAACGAGAGAAACGGGAGCCAAATTTGTTCTTCTCTCGTTTCTTCCGTTCTCCTGTTTCTTCGTAATCAGTGAATGCCGTTGACTGTTGCCAGATCCCGGTACTTACTCAGTCGCAACACTCGCGACCAGTTCATTCACGATCGCATCCGTGTTGACCTCGTCGGCTTCCCCTTCGAAGTTCAACAGGATCCGATGGCGCAACGCCGGCAACGCAGCCGCGCGAATGTCCTCGATCGACACGAAAGCCTGTCCACGATTGATCGCGGTGATCTTGCCGGCGAGCACCAGCGCCTGCGCGGCGCGGGGACTGGCGCCGTAGCGCACGTACCTCGTCACCAGCGGCGTCGCGTACGGCGAACCCGGATGCGACCCAAGGGTCAGGCGAATGGCGTAAGCCTGAACCGGTCGCGCGATCGGCACGGCGCGCGCGACCCGTCGCATTTCCAGAATCTCAGGGCCATCGACCACGCGCGTCACCAGCCGATCGGACACGCTCGTCGTCCGCTCGAGGATCTCGTGCATCGCCTCCTCGGCCGGATAGGAGACTTTCAACTTGAAGAAGAATCGATCGAGTTGCGCCTCGGGCAGCGGATACGTCCCCTCCATCTCGATCGGATTCTGTGTTGCCATGACCAGGAACGGTTGCTCGAGCGGATAGGTCGTCTTTCCGACCGAGACACTGACGTCCTGCATTGCTTCGAGCAGCGCCGACTGCGTCTTCGGCGTCGCCCGATTGATTTCATCGGCGAGCACCACGTTTGCGAAGATCGGTCCGGGCTGAAACTCGAAGAATGTACCGCCGTGCGAGTGTTCCTGGACGATGTTGGTCCCGACGATGTCCGCGGGCATCAAATCGGGGGTGAACTGGATCCGTGAAAACTTGAGGTGCAGTGCATCGGCGAGCGTGTGGACGAGACTCGTCTTCCCGACTCCCGGAATTCCTTCAAGCAGAACATGACCGCCCGCCAGCAGGCTCGTGACCGTTCCGTTCACGATGTCGTCGTGGCCGACGATTCGTCGCGCCACCTCCTGGGTGATGCGGCTGAAACGATCCCTGAATTGATCGATGGATTGAGCGACAGCGGTAACAGTCATTGTTTGCGGGTGAAGTAGGTCTGGACTCCGGCTCGACGCGTCTCAGGGATCGGAGGCGGCGCGACGGCGCGACTGCCGTCGGAATGGCCAGGCGCAGTAGCTGAATACGCAGTCGCCGCGGTTCCGCGCTCCGTCTTCCGGCGCTCCTCGCTGTGCACATCGCCACTCACATCGTCTTCGTGCGCTTCAATCACTTCGTGGCGAAGCGCCTTCGCGATATCGGGCATCGTGCCGCCGCCGTTCGGCGACGATGAGGCGCCACCGGCGCCGACTCCTGGAGGCGCATCGGCCTGTGCGGAATCCTGTTTCGAGAGCGCGATCATTCCCACCCCGGCGATGGCACTGGCGTCGCGCGCCGCTTCGGTTGCGCCCGCCATGTCGACCCCGCCGTTCGGTTCCGTTTCGTCGCTCTTTTCCAAACCGGCAGAGTCTAGTTCGGCGTCGGGTTTTGAAAGATTCTTCGCAAGTTGATCGAGCGCATCCTTGATTTCGGACGAGGAGGTTTTGCTGGCATCGCGCTGGGCGCGGTCGGCAAGATCTTTCATCGCCGTCTTGTCGTCGAGCGGCTGAAGCCGGTCGGACGCAAGCGCGCGTGCGAGCGCAGCCAGCGCCTCGGGATCCTTGATCGACTGAAGCTTCTTCAACGCGTCCAGGAGCGCGGCGTCTCCAGGACGAAGAGCGGCCAGCTGTTCGTTCTCGATCGCGGCAAGGAGATTTTCGAGCTCCTGCGGCAAATCCGACGGCAGTCCTTCAACGGCAATCGTCGGGACCTTGCGGGCGGGTGCGGCAGGAGCCGCTTCGGAGGTCGCGGCGACGGCCCGTGGCGGTTGCGGAAAGGCCAGCGCCAGCACGAGCGTGACGGCAATCATGACGCCGGTCGCAATCCGGGCGCGCGGCGCGCGGAGTGGAGGATAGTGGTCACCAAAGTCGATCGACTCGAGGCGTGTGGCGGCATGCTGAAGATGGAACTCCGCCCACGGATCACTGGTGGCGTGGGACGCAAACCACGCAGCACTCCGCAGCTCACCATCGAGGTGCACTTCGCTGTCGATTGCGGCCGCCGTGTGATCGGACACACGGTCGATGCGGCGGCGCACGAAAGCGAACGCCGCCCACGTCAGGCAGGCTACCGCCAGAACGGCGAGCGGAATAAGCGGCGACGCGTGAACCCAGCGAACAACAAGGGACAAGACCAGAACGACCGCGGCGATTGCAGGCGCGATTTTCCAGAGTAGCCGGCTTGTTTCTCGGGCGCGACGCTGGCGCACTGCGACGCTTATCGCCGACAGCACGCGCTCTTCAGGTCTGTTCAGGCGTTCCCCCAAATGTCTATTGTACCCACGGGTGATATCTACGGGAGTTCCTTGATTCCCAGATTGCGCCAGCGCCAGAACCCGCCCTGCACCCAGCGGGACGGCCCGCCGTGGACCTGGATGGCGATCGGTCCTTCGGTAATCCCGCCAATCGCGTTATTGGCGACGTCGGTGAAGTCCGTGATCTGCACGTCGTTGAACCACACCTGCACGTGCGGGATCTCCCCTTCCATCCGGACGCGAACCGCATTCCAATCGTCGCGCTTCCACGCCTTCACCCACGGGCGATCCGCTTGATTACCCTGGCCGAATCCGGGCGGGGGCCCCTGAGGGGCAGCCGCCGCGCCGCGCGCGGCTGGAGCCTGAGCATTGGCCGCAGCCGTCGCGCCGGCTGCCGGCGTTGCCCCGCGCGCGCCTGAGGCAGGACCGCCCGCCCTTCCTCGTCCGCCGACGCCAGTCATTCCGCCTTCGCCAATCACGTTCCCCATGCCGCCGTTGGGCAGGAAGTCCATCGTCACTTGATACGCCGCACCCGATTCCGTGCTGCGGAGGAAAATTCCGCTATCGCAGCCCCAATCCGGCTTGACCTCCATATACAGTTCGAAGTTCTTGTATTTCTTGTCGGTCAACAGAATGCCCCCGCCGCCCAATGGATTCTGCGTCGCGACGATCGCGCCGTGCATGACGAAGAAGTCGGGCGTCCGTCCATGATGGTTGGTGCGGCTCACGTGCCAACCGGAAAGTGTCGTGCCGTTGAAAATCGGGGTGAATCCGTCAGGAACGGTGACGGGAGGCGGCGCAACAGCTGACCCGATAAAGTTCGGCGGAAAAAATGTCGGCGGCGCGTCCGCCTGCGCCGGTTGCGGTGCCGTGGTTGGCGGCAACCGCGTTGATGCTGGCTGCTGCGCAAACACAACCCCGACGGTGACCACCGGGACTCCGATCAATAGCAAGTGATGCACGCGCATGCTGATGCTCCTGAACAGAGCAGAGAGTATATATGGGATCAATCAACAGTCTTCACAGTCACGCTCCCACGAGCCACGGCTTTACGGCGAAGAAACGAAGACTCGAAGATTCGAAGCGTAAACACAAAAAGTCTTCGGATCTTCGAACCTTCGACTCTTCGACGTCGAACCGTCGGTCCGTTCAGCGTGACTGTGGAAGCTGCCCGGCCGTGGATGGGCGCTGTGGTTTGAACGCCGGGTAAGGCAGCGTATCGGGTAATACTCTGATTCCCGTCGTCTCTTTGAACGGATGCTTCCCGTCTCCTGGGAATGTCAGTTCAACAAAGAACGCGGTCCACCCTTTCGCCGGCGGGGGAACCTTGGCAACCCAGGTGTTCGGCCCACCTGGCGTGAGCGCCGTGCTCGTGTACGCGTTGCCGATCTTGTCCTGCCTGAAATTGCGCGCGTCGGGGTTCGTCGCCTGCCACATCACGACGCTGTCGGGTCGATCCTTGGCGACGATCTTGATCGAACCATCGCGCTCGAACGTCCACTTGATCTGCGGGCGCGGCGTGTCCCTGACGATCATCCCGTAAAACGCCTGCAGATTGTCCTGCGCATCCGTCTTGTCCAACGAGTGCGATGCGTTGGGTTCGTATCGGAGGTGCTTCTCGCCTTTGAGGTCATCGAAGTAGAAGCGGGATGAATCCGGCAGAAAAAACTGATCCCCTGACGCGTTAACCAGATACTTCGGCATCGTCAGGCGGTCACGGTATTCGTACGGTTCTTCGATTTTCATCAGGGCACGAAACTGCGGCGTGCCCATCCAGTTCATGATCCCTTGCTGCGTATAGTCCTTCACTGCTTCCGACCAGTCGCCGTAGGCACGGTAATGGTGCACGAAGGATGGCTCGACGTTCAGCATGTCGATCACTGCCGGCGCAATCGCAATCACGCGTTGATCGACGGCCGCAGTCGTCCAGGTCGTCCAACCGCGTTTCGATGCGCCGGAGACGACGAAGCGGGCGACGCGGCTGCCGCCGCCTTCGGGCGTCGCGGCAAACGCGGTGACGGCATCCATCGCCCGAACGGCGCTCTTGGTCATCGGAAGACGCGCCGGCCATTTCTCGTCGCCCGTGCGCAGATACTTGTTCCACGTATAGGCGATGAAGTCGTCCTCACTGCGCGGCTTGCGCTGCGGGTCGTCCGTGAACACGACAGGCTGGTTCGGCACCATCCGCAGCTCGGCGGTCACCGTGCCCGTCGTCTGCGCCGCCTCGAGCAGCCACGCCGGTGGTTGCGTCGGTGCCGGACGTTCGAGACTTCCACCGGTGATAAAGAGAAGCGCGACGTCGCTCGTCACCTTCGTCGGCCGGATCACTGTCAGCCAGTGCGTCCACACAGGACGCTCGACCTCCTGCTCGGTCAGCCACTTCTGAGACGTCATCTCGAGTAGCGTCGCCTTGACACTCTCGGGCGCCTGCAGATCGCGCACAGGTTTCCAGGCGAAGTTCGGATCCGGTGCAGCCACGTACCGGTCAAGCGCGGTCTCGGGTTTGCTGACGCGAGGCGACGCCTGCTGTGAAGACGCGCGCATCACCATCGGTGCGAGCACGAGAGCGGTAGCGAAAGACAATCCAATGCCAGACGAAATCAGCTTACCGAACATTACGCCTCCAATTTAGATCCGGGGGGCTCCACCCCCGCGAACCCCCCGCGCCTGCGCTCGCGGGGCCCCGACGCCCCGCTCCGCTCCGGCGGGCGCGCCTGTGGCGCGCCCTAAACGAAAAGCCCGGCGTGGACGCATCCACGCCGGGCTTTCAATTTACACCGTCGAATGAATGGTTACGAGCCTATCCGTGTTCTTCCGTGTTTTTCCGTGGCCCGTGTTTCTCCGTGTTCATCCGTGTGCCCGTGTTTTTCCGTGGCTTAGAAGAGGAACCGCAGCGCCAGCTGCGTATCCCGCCGGTTGTTGTCCTTGCCGATGCTCCGGCCGAAGTTCGCATTGGTCGGATCGGTATTCGGACCGCTCAGGTTCGGGTGGTTCGGAAAATTGAAAATCTCCGCCCGGAACTGGACCTTCGTCCTCCCATGCAGCGCGAAGTTCTTGAACAACGCGATGTCCCACTGCATGTCCCCGGGATTACGCAGCAGATTTCGCGTTTCATTCCCGAACGTCCCCGCTTTCGGGCTCGCGAACGCAGCCGGGTTGAAAATGAAGTTCTGATCGGTGGCAACACCGCTGACGACGCCACCGGAGAACTTTCCATTGGAGTTGGCGTTGATGTCGCCGACGACGTCGACGGGCTGTCCGTTCGAACCCTCGCCTACGCCAGCGATGTCGTCCGTTCGAGTAATCGAGAACGGCGTGCCCGATCGCAGGAAAGTCGCTCCTGAAATCTGCCAGCCACCCAAAGCGCTCTTCATCACGGATCCGCCTTCACGCCAAAACGGCAGATCGTAGATGTAGTAGATCGACGCCACATGTTTGCGATCAAAGCTCGATGGTCCCCAATAGTTGGTGTCGTTGTAGCTATTCCAAAGAACGTTGCGCTTGTCGCTTCCGTTGTCCTCGGAATGGCCCAGCGTATACGCGACACCGATCTTGAGGCCGTTGGTGTAGCGACGGTCGACGCTCAACTGGAAGCTGTTGTACTTCGAA
>DASTVZ010000140.1:0-73313 GCA_035758845.1 Vicinamibacterales bacterium | reverse complement strand
ACGGCTTCTGCCGCCGTACATCATCACGAACGAGGAACTGGACGAGGCAATTGGACTGCTGGACGCCGCGTTCGTTGCGGCATTCGGGGGACAACAACGATGAACATGGTGACGTTCAGACAGGCAGCCACTTCAGATGCGCCAGCGATTCACGCGCTGATTTCGGACAATCTCGAAGTCGGTCACCTGTTGCCCCGGACGATGGACGACGTCGTGGCGCACGCCACGCGATTCATCGTCGCGGAATGGGAAGGGTGCGTGATCGCGTGCGCCGAACTCGCCCCGTTGAGTAAGACGGTTGCGGAGGTTCGGTCGCTGGTCGTCGCGCAACGCGCCCGTGGAAATCACATCGGGCCACGGCTCGTCACCGAGCTGGCGGCAGGAGCGGCGGCACGCGGGTTTGCCACGCTGTGCGCCTTTACCCACCAGCCCTCGCATTTCGTGAAGATGGGATTCACGATCGTTCCGCACATGTGGGTGGCGGAGAAGATCGCGCACGATTGCACGTCATGCCCGCTTTTCCGCCGCTGCGGTCAGTATGCCGTGACCCTGCCACTGCGCGCGGGAGTGCAGATCCGGCCAGAACAACCGGCGGCCGTGATCTATGCAGGTCGCTCGGTGGCGGCGCGACGGCCAAATGTCGAACGACTGCAACTGGATCCTGTTCCGGTCTTTGCCGACGCCGACCAACACGCGGTGCCCGCATGAGCGGGATCCTGAGCCGCATCTCGGCTGCCCCCATAGAGGGCAGCGTCACGACGCCGAAGGGGTTCCGTGCGGCCGGCGTGGCGTGCGGAATCAAGGCGTCCGGACTCGACCTCGCGCTGATCGTCTCCGACACCGACGCGTCCGCCGCGGGCGTATTCACAATCAATCGCGCGCAGGCCGCGCCGGTGACCGTCTCACGCCGCAATCTTTCCGTGTCATCAGGGCGCGCTCGAGCGATCGTCGTGAACAGCGGCTGCGCCAACGCGTGTACCGGCATCGAGGGGATGCGTCATGCCGAGGCGATGGCTGTCCGTACAGCCTCATCTATCGGCTGCAATGTTCCCGACGTCCTGGTCGCCTCGACGGGAGTGATTGGCGTCAAGCTCGACATGGAGAAGGTCACGCGCGGTATTACTGCCGCCGCGGCGGCACTCGCACCGACCGGAGGTGACGACGCCGCGCGAGCCATCATGACAACGGACCCGTTTCCCAAGAGCGCATCCGCGGAAATGGCGAGCCGGGCGGGATCGTTCCGAGTCGGCGGAATCGCCAAGGGCTCCGGCATGATCGAACCGAACATGGCGACGATGCTCGCCTTCCTGACCACCGATGCGGGTGTCGAACCGGCTCTATTGCAGCGAGCCCTCAAGGCCGTCGTGAACGACACGTTCAATGCAATCACGGTCGACGGCGAGTGCTCCACCAATGACTGCGTTCTTGTCCTCGCCAACGGGGCGAGCGGTGTGCAACTCGGAGACGAGGATTACTCAGTGCTCGTCGACGCGTTGCGCCAGGTCTGCGAGCCACTCGCGATTGGGATTGTCCGCGGCGGCGAGGGGGCAACCAAACTCGTCACTGTTCGAGTGACCGGTGCCGTATCCGACGCCGAGGCCCGACAGGCGGCGCGGGCGATCGCGAATTCACTGCTGGTAAAGACAGCGATCCACGGCGGCGATCCAAACTGGGGTCGCCTGGTTGCCGTTGCAGGACGATCGGGATCGAGCTTCGTTCTGGATTCAGCCGCCGTGCGTATTGGGCCGATTGAACTGTTCAGCGAAGGTACGCCGCACGACGAGCGCGCACCGGCAGCCGCCGAGTATTTGAAGGGCAGCGACCTTGTCGTCGCCGTCGACATGGGGACACGCGGATCGGGAACATCGCAGATGTGGACGTGCGACCTCAGCGCGGAGTATGTGCGGATCAATGCGGAGTACCGCACGTAAAGCGCCTGCGGCCTGAGCGAGCGGCCGGAGGGAAGCGACGCGAAGCGGCGCCCGCGAGCGAGAGCGCTTGGGGGTGCCCGCCTTCGCCAAGGCCACGGCGAGGTCTCGCCATAGCGCGCCTGGATTAGCAGCGCGCGGCGGCGGCGGGCGCCACGCGCAGTAAGTAAAGGGAAAGGGAAAAGGGAAAGCGCCTGCGGCCCGAGCGAGCGGCCGGAGGGAAGCGACGCGAAGCGGCGCCCGCGAGCGAGAGCGCTTGGGGGTGGGGCCCCAAGCGCATTGAATAAAGAGGCAAGGCATTTTTATGGAGAGCGCTACAGCGATTCCCTCGCGGTTTCTCTCGATTCTCGACTTCGATCACGAGACGCTCAGCGTGTGTCTCGACCGGGCGGCAGAATATAAAGCCGCTCGCGCCGCAGGCGTGACCGACGAGCCGGTGCTGACGCGACGGCACGTCGCGCTGCTGTTCGAGAAACCCTCGCTTCGCACGCGATCGACATTTCAGATCGCCGTGCGCGAGCTCGGCGGCGACATCATCGAGCCGGGCAATGACGTCGCGCTTGGCGGCCGCGAATCGATCGCAGATGTCGCGCGCAACCTGGAACGGTGGGTATTTGCCGCTGTCGTCCGTACGTATGCGCAGGATCGCCTGCGGGAATTCGCCGACGCGTCGCCGCGGTTGCGGGTGTTGAACGCGCTCACCAACGAAGAACATCCGTGTCAGGCGCTCGCCGACTGCCTCACCTTGCAGGAAGCCTGGGGCAGTCTGCGCGGCCGGACGATCGCATTTGTCGGAGACGGGAACAACGTTGCCACATCGCTCGCGCATGCCGGCGTGATGCTCGGAGCACACGTGCGCGTCGCTTCGCCTCGCGGTTACGAATTACCCGATCACGTCCTCGATGACGTCGCGCGCATCGCGCGCGGCGGTGCAACCGTGGATCAGTTCACCGATCCCGTAACGGCGGTCAACGGAGCCGATGCCATCTATACCGATGTCTGGACGTCGATGGGGCAAGAGCGGGAGTCCGAGACCCGGCTTCGTCTCTTCGCACCGTATCAGGTGAACGCGTCGCTCATGTCTCACGCGCGTCCTGACGCACTCTTCATGCATTGCCTGCCGGCGCATCGCGGGCAAGAAGTCACCGCGGACGTGATTGATTCAGGCGCCTCGGTGGTCTTTGACCAGGCGGAAAATCGGCTCCACGTCCAAAAAGCCCTCCTCTCGATGCTCGCACGCGCATGATCTGAATGTGGTAGGCTCCGGCCTGCCATGCGGCAGGTCGTGATTCCGCGATTCGGCGCACCCGATGTGCTGGAGATGCGCGAGCTTCCGGATCCGTCACCCGGACACGGCGATATCAGGATTCGTATCCGCGCTGCCGGCATCAACTTCGCGGATATCCTCGCGCGCCTCGGGCTCTATCCTGACGCCCCAAAACCTCCGATGGTGGTCGGGTACGAAGTCGCCGGCAAAGTCGACGCCGTCGGTCGCGACGTCGTCGCATTTGCGCCCGGCGATCGCGTGATCGCGCTGACACGATTCGGCGGCTACGCCGACACAGTCGTGGTCCCTGTCAGTCAGGCATTTCGCTTTCCCGATGAGCTGAGTGATTCAGAGGCGGCCGCCGTGCCGGTCAACTATCTGACGGCGTCGCTGGCGCTCTATCGCATGGCCGCGCTCGCGCCGGGCGAAACAGTCCTGGTGCACAACGCGGGCGGCGGCGTTGGTATCGCCGCAACGCAGCTCGCACGGCTCCGTCGCGCGACCGTGATCGGCACTGCTTCGGCGTTCAAGCACGACGCGCTGCGCAGCTTTGGCGTCGACCACGCGATCGACTACCGGCACGCGAATGTCGCCGATGAAGTCAAGAAGATCACGCGCGGCCGCGGCGTGGATGTGATTCTCGATCCCATCGGTGGACGCAGTTTCACGGAGAGCTATCGCATGCTCGCGCCGCTCGGGCGCCTGATCATTTTTGGACTCTCCGCCGCAGCGCCCGGCGAACGCCGCAGCCTCTGGCGGGCGTTTCATGCGTGGCTGTCAACCCCGCGGTTCAACCCGATGTCCATGATCAATCGCAACCGTGGCGTGTTCGGTCTCCACGTTGGACACTTATGGGAGGAACGTCATCAACTCGCGTCGCTGATGGACATGCTGATCAGCGAGCTCTCCGCCGGACGGCTCACGCCGATCGTGGCGCGCACCTTCCCACTCGAACGCGCCGCCGATGCGCACCGTTTCATTCAGAGTCGCGCGAACATAGGGAAGGTAGTGCTGACGACGTAACCATTATTGCGTCGACATCTTTCGATCCGGCCCGAGAAACTTCTTGAAGAACGTTTCCATCCTTCCGAGCGTGTACATCCAACGGCTGTGCAGCATTGATTCGTGTGTGTCGTCGGGAAACACGATCAGTTCAAAGTAGACGTCGCGCTGTCGCAGAAGCTGAACGAGGCCGGTCGTCTGCTGAAACGCGACGTTGCGGTCGTCGTCGCCATGCACCAGAAGGACGGGGGACTTCCAGCCATCGATCGCGCCAATGGTTGAGGACTTGAACGACACCGCCTCGGGATCGAGGGAGCTGCCCCAGAGATGCACGCCCGCGAGATCGACGCCGGCTTTGAAGATCTCGGAGTTGCGCGCGAGTGCCTGCGACGTCAGCACGCCGCCGTACGAGAGACCCCAGATGCCGATGCGGGTCGGGTCGACGTCTGGTCGTGTCTGCAGATACTTGCCGGCCGCAAGCACATCCTGATATTCCGCGTTACCGCTGCCGCCCGTGTTCGGCGCTGTTCGAAACGCGCGGCCGTACCCGATGCCGCTGCGATAGTTCACCGACATCACGACGTAGCCCTCGCTCGCGAGCCATTCGTTGATGCCGTATGCCCAGTGATAGAACTGCATGTAGTGGTAGCCGAGCAGCATCTGTCGGGCGGGACCACCATGCACGAAGACGATAGCGGGACGACGTTCTCCCGGCCGAAGATCCTTCGGGAGAAAAAGTTGATTGTGGATCTCGAGTCCATCCGGCGCTTTCGTCAGGATGAGCTGCGGTTCGACGTGCGCGTCTGCCGGAAATGCTTTGCGCGAAGTCGGAAACGCAATCCGCTGCGCCTCTGGAACCGGCGACGTGAGCGACCACAATCCCAGCGATTGCGGCATCTTCCAGTCGGCGCTGAGCGTGGCGAGGGTCTTTCCCGACGCGAGCGGCGTCGGCGCGGTCTCTATTCCCCGGCTGGTGGTCACCTGCCGTGGGGTCCCGCCGGAGACTGGCACGGCCCAGATGTGCCGCCGTTCGATGTCAGAAGCATTCGTGCAGTAGTACAGCGTCTTCTTGTCGCGTGACAGCGCGACCGATGTCTGGTCTTCGATCAGCCCGTTGGTGGTCGTCAGGAGAACTGGACGGGCATCTCCGCTGGTGATATTTACCGAGTAGTATCGATCCCACTCGTCGACAACCCCATCGGGAGCGGCCGGTTGATCACCGGCTGCGGTACCTCGCGCTGCGCGGCCGCCTCTTCCGCCAGCGGCAAGATTCGGGAACACAAGATAGTCGCCAGCGAGTCGAACGTTCGTCAGGTTGCCTGCAATTCGATCGTTCGCCTGGTTGTGCCAGACCTCCTGCGCTTCACCGGTTGCAACATCCGCCTTCATGACTGAAATGGTGTAGCCGCCTCTGAAGGTCGCTCTCTGCAACCCGGGCACGTCGGCACCCCGCGGCTCGGCACTCGTAGCAGCCTCGGCACCCCGGGCACCCCTAGCACTCTCGGCACCCCTGGCGCCCTCGGCACCCCTTGCACCCGTGCCGCCCCTGCCAGCCTGAAAAGCCGGCCCATTGGGCAACCCAAGCGAGCCGGTTCCTTGCTGCGCCTGCTGCGCGAATGGGAGCCCAGGACGGCGTACGAAGATGACGCTCCTTCCGTCGTCGGTCCACATCGGGGTGGTATCGAAGTCGACGCTTGGCGCCATGTATTTGAGCGTTCGCGTCGCCATGTCGTACACAGCAACGAAGCTGTGGTCGGTGCGTGTGGTGACAAAGGCCACCTTTTTTCCATCCGGCGACCACTGGGGTGCGCTCTGGACTCCCCACTCCTTGATGAAGGGTTTTTCGCCGCGATCCATGTCGGATGCGGGCTTTACGACGGCGACCTTCGCCCGATGGATTTGGCCGTCCTTGATGAAAACAACTGAACTCCCATCGGGAGCAAGTTCAGGATTCGAGCCTTCCGCGACGCGGAACGCAGAGGCTCCAGCGGTTCGCGCGGCCCATACGGCTCTCTCCGGACCGTCGGGATTGGCGCTCGGATTGGCGATCCAACCGTCCCGATTCGGAGCACTACCACGCACGAATACGACGGTCGATCCGTCGTCCGATATCCGAACTCCGGACAGGTCGACGCCATCGTCCTTCAAGAAATTTGTCAGGCGCACAGGCGTAAACGCGGGGGCGGAGGCGGTGTAAACGTTGCGGCGCCCCTCCTCGAACGCGACCCATGCAAGCCGATCGACCTTTCGTGCCGAAACTATTTCAAGCGGTGACGCTGGACTCAAGAACTGCTGGTAGGAGGGAAGACCGGACCCCGCAGTCTGAACGCGACCAGGAAGGACAGCGATCAGCACGAAGAAGCTAAACAGCATGAACCGAGCAACCCGCATGCACTCCTCCGTCGAAACCGCTAGATGGCGCGCCGAGTCTATCATTGAGCCGCCACGAAGAAGGTCCAAACCATGCCGAGGCGTTCGGTGTCTAAGAGTGGAATGATTCGGGCGCTCGGCGCCGTCTGGTCGGTGCTCACCTGCGTGCTCCTGACCGTCGGCAATGTCGCCGCCCAGGAACAGGCCGCCTCGGCACCAAGAACCACTCCTATCCGAATCTTCCTGGATTGCGGTTTCTTCTGCGACGAAGATTTTCTGAAGCGTGAAATCACGTTCGTCGATTACATGCGGGATCGGCGCGATGCAGACGTTCACGTCCTCGTCACGACCCAGGAAACGGGCGGGGGCGGAACTGAATACACCTTGAAGTTCATCGGGCTGGGTTCGTTCGCAGGAGTCGAGCAGACGCTCCGGTATTCTGCGCCGCAGACGTCGACGGCCGACGAGAGACGTAAAGGCATTGCCGAAGTGATCAAACAAGGCCTGGTCAGGTACGTCTCCGAATCGCCGCAAGCGCAGCGGCTGAAAATTACGTTCTCGCCGGACGAAGGTGCGGCGAAGCCCAGTGCGCAGAAGGACCCGTGGAACCTGTGGGTTTTCCGGACGAACGTGGGCGGCAGCTTCAACGGCGAACAGTCGAATACGAATCGCTCTATCCGCGGCTCCGCATCAGCCAATCGGACCACCGACGACTGGCGTTTGAGCTTTGCCGCGAATGCGAACTATCGGTCGGAAAAGTTTCAGTTGAGCGACACGGAAACATTTCTCACTGTCTCGCGAAACTCCGGAGGGGAGGCGACGATCGTGAAGAGCCTCTCGCAGCACTGGTCCGCGGGACTTCTCGGCAAGGCACAGTCGTCAACGTTCTTGAACTACGACCTGCGGCTGCGGATCGCGTCGGGCCTCGAGTACGACATCTTTCCGTATTCGCAATCGACGCGCCGAATGCTGACGTTCCAGTACACCGTCGGGTTCGATTCACACAACTATCGAGAAGAGACGATCTACGAGAAGACTGGCGAGCAGTTAATCGATCACAAGCTGACGACGTCTTTGAGCCTTCGCCAGCCGTGGGGAACCGCGTCAGGGTCGGTGGACTTTTCGCAGTACCTCACCGATCCGGGCAAGTACAGCATCTCCGCGTTTGGCGGGACCAACATCCGCCTCTTCAAGGGGTTTTCATTCAACATTTTCACGGAGTTGTCGCGAACCCGCGATCAGATCTACTTACCCAAAGGAGAAGCCACGACGGAAGAAATTCTCGTGCGGCAGCGGCAGCTGGCGACCGGATACCAGTACTTTCTGAACTTCGGGATCTCCTACTCGTTCGGATCCATCTTCAACAACATCGTCAATCCGCGATTCGGAGGGGGCGGAGGGAATTTCTTTTTCTTTGATTGATCACACTTCCGCCGGCAGCCGACCGGCGGAAGCGTGCGAACTCGTCGCGCGGGCGCGACCGCCGGAGCCCTGGCGCAGGCGGTCAGGCGAAAAGACTACTTCAGGTGCTTGCCAACGAGCTTGGTCATCTCGAACATGTTGACCTGCTGCTTGCCCCCGAAGACCGGCTTCAGCGCGGCGTCAGCCTTGATCATCCGCTTGTTCTTGACGTCCTGCAGCCCGTTCTTCTTGATGTAGGCCCACAGCTTCTTGGTGACCTCGGTCCGCGGCACCGGCTTCGCGCCGATGACCTCCGCCAACGCGGGGCTGGGTGTCACGGGCTTCATGAATGCGGCGTTTGGCTTCCGGGTGCTCTTCTTCTTCGCGGTCGCGGTTTTCTTTTTCGCTGTCTTGGCCATCTACTCTCCTCTTGAAGACGCTCGAAGGCGTCAGCGCGTAGTATCGCGCAAATTTGCGCACGACAGAGAAGAAAAGTGCAATTTCGCGACCCTAATCCAACACCCGGTTGCATCGGGGGCCATCGGAATCTGGCTTTGCCGCCTTGCCTCGCGGTCGCACCGGGTGATCTGAGGGTGCAAAGGCGGGCTAGCTGGGCGACACACTCCGCAGAACAACGAATGACCAGGGCTGCACCTGGATCTTGTCACCAGCGCCGAACTCGTGGCCGGTATCTTGTTCCGACAAGAGATCTTTCTCGTCCGCCGTATTCAGCAGCATATTCCATCGCTCCGCCCATTTTGCGTCCGCCAGCGTGAACTCGAGCGGCTCGTGGTGCGCGTTGAACATCAGGTAGAAACTATCGTCGACGACCGGCTCACCGCGTTCGTTCGGACTCGGAATCGCACGGCCATTGAGGAACACGCCAAGCGACTTCGCAAATCCGGCACGCCAGTCTTCGTCCGACATCTCGGTTCCTCTCGGCGTGAACCAGCCAATGTCGCTCACCTTTGTTCCGTGAATGGCCCGGCCCTGAAACCAGCGGCGTCGCCAGAAGACAGGATGCCGGTTCCGAAAGGCAATGAGGCGTCGCGCGAACTGCAGAAGATCCTTGTCGACCTGCTCCCAGTCGTACCAGGAAATCTCGTTGTCCTGGCAGTACGCGTTGTTGTTTCCCTTCTGCGTCCGTCCCATCTCATCGCCGCCGAGCAGCATCGGGACTCCCTGCGACAGAAGGAGCGTCGTCAAGAAGTTCCGCGACTGACGCCGGCGCAGTGCGAGCACGTCAGGATTGTCGGTCGGACCTTCGACGCCGCAGTTCCACGAACGGTTGTGGCTTTCGCCGTCGCGATTCTCCTCGCCGTTTGCGTCGTTGTGCTTTTCGTTGTGCGACACGAGATCGCGAAGCGTAAACCCGTCGTGCGCGGTAATGAAATTGATACTTGCGTAAGGGCGCCGGCCTGTTCCCTGGTACAAGTCGGAACTGCCGGTGAAGCGCCATCCAAACTCCGCGATTGTCTGATCCGTGCCGCGCCAGAAATCACGGACCGTGTCACGGTACTTGCCATTCCATTCAGACCAGAGCGGCGGGAAATTTCCGACCTGATACCCGCCCTCGCCGATGTCCCAGGGTTCGGCGATCAGCTTCACCTGACTGACGACCGGATCTTGTTGAATCAGATCGAAGAACGACGACAGCCGATCGACGTCGTGCAGTTCGCGCGCGAGCGTGGCCGCAAGATCGAAGCGGAAGCCGTCGACGTGCATTTCGAGAACCCAGTAACGCAGGCTGTCCATGATCAACTGCAGCACATGCGGGTGACGCATGTTCAGCGTGTTGCCGGTCCCCGTGTAGTCCATGTAGTAGCGGCGCTTGTCGCCCACCAGCCTGTAGTAAGCAGCGTTATCGATCCCTTTGAACGACAGCATCGGCCCGAGATGATTGCCCTCTGCCGGGTGGTTGTAGACGACGTCGAGAATGACTTCGATGCCGGCGGCATGCAGAGTCTTGACCAGATGCTTGAATTCGAGCACCTGCTCACCGCATTGCCCGCCGGCTGAATACTCGTTATGCGGGGCAAGGTATCCAATGGAATTGTAGCCCCAGTAGTTGCGAAGACCTCGTTCCAGAAGCGTGGAGTCCTGCACGAACTGATGAACGGGCAGCAGTTCGACCGCGGTGATACCGAGATTCTTCAAGTACTCGATCGACGATGGGTGTGCGAGACCTGCATAAGTGCCGCGCAACTCGTCGGGTATGGCCGAATTCGTGCGGCTGAAACCTTTGACGTGCGTTTCGTACACGACCGTGCGGTGCCACGGCGTATTGGGCTGGCGATCGTTTCCCCAGTCGAAGAATGGATTGACGACGACGCTCTTGGCAACGAAGGGTGCACTATCGAGCTCGTTCTTGGAGTTCTCGGGCGCCGCGAAGTGATAGGGAAAAACCGCTTCGCTCCAGTCCCACAAGCCGTCGACAGC
Source organism: Vicinamibacterales bacterium (assembly GCA_035758845.1). Taxonomy (GTDB): domain Bacteria; phylum Acidobacteriota; class Vicinamibacteria; order Vicinamibacterales; family 2-12-FULL-66-21; genus JALZOC01. The sequence goes on along the minus strand of DASTVZ010000140.1, from coordinate 62,906 downwards.
TTTCGCGTAGGGGTCGAGCAGCACTTTGGACGGATTGCACCAAAGACCGTTGTCCGGTTCCCACTTGCCGTGGACGCGAAATCCATAGCGCTGACCCGGGCGGACGTTTGGCAGGTAGCCGTGCCAGCAGAGCGCGGTGCTCTCCGGAAGATCGAAGCGTGTTTCCCGTTCGTGATCGTCGAACAAGCACAGTTCGACGCGCTCGGCCGCTTCTGAAAACACCGAAAAGTTCGTACCAGTGCCATCGTAGGTTGCGCCCAGTGGATAAGGCTTTCCGGGCCAGATCTGCATGCTGCGCTCCGACTAAAAACCGTACGGATCGCAGCGATTCTGGCCGCCGCTGTCCGTCTTCCGGGCGTCGCCCGTGTGATGCCGCGGTCCAGTTCAATTCTCGTGCCGCGCGCCGTCATTGTAAGCTTCCACGGATGGAGCAACATGGCTGAGGTTTTGATGCGCGGTTTACTGATCCTCGCTGCTTTCTGTCTCTTCACGGTTTCAGCCGCTTCGCGAACCAACGATCTGGGCATCGAGGGCAAGGACGGGGTCGTCGTCTGCACATCGGCGACTGCCTGCGATGCCGGAGCTTCGGTCCTCGCGCGCGGTGGAAATGCTGTCGACGCTGCCGTCGCGACCGCATTCGCGCTCGCCGTCACACATCCGAGTGCCGGCAATATCGGCGGCGGCGGATTCATGATCGTTCGCACGCCGAACGGCCGCGTCACGGCATTCGACTATCGCGAGCGCGCGCCGCTGCGATCCACTCGAGAGATGTATCTCGGCAGCGACGGTCAGATTGTGAGGGAACTCACCAATACCGGATATCTCGCGCCAGGCGTCCCCGGAACGGTACGTGGTCTCGAGCTCGCGCACAAGCGGTTCGGGAAATTGCCGTGGAGAGACGTCGTCATGCCCGCTGTCGTTCTCGCGGAGCAGGGATTCGTTCTGCCGGCCGGACTCGCCCGGGACCTGAATGCACAACTTGCCGGCGCGATGAAGCTGTTTCCCGCATCGGTCGCCGCGTATGGCAAGCCCGGCGGCGGTGAATGGACCGAAGGCGATCGCATCGTCCTCGCCGATCTCGGCAAGTCGCTTCGCGCGATTGCGACGGAAGGCGCCGACGTGTTCTACAAGGGCTGGATTGCCGATCGCATTGCCGACGAGATGAAGGCGCACGGTGGCTTGATTACGAAGCAGGATCTCGCTGCCTACCAGGCGAAAACTCGAAAACCGGTCAGAGGAAAGTATCGCGACTACGAAATCATCTCGATGCCGCCGCCAAGTTCAGGAGGGGTCGCCCTCATCGAGATGCTCAACATCCTCGAACCGTACAACCTGAAATCGAAGGGGCTGCTGACGGCGCCTTCGATTCACCTTCAGATCGAAGCCATGCGTCGAGCGTATCTGGACCGCGCGCGGAGCCTCGGCGATCCCGATTTCGTGAAAGTGCCTGTCGGCGAGTTGACGTCGAAGCGGCACGCGCGGATGGTCTCGACCACGATCGATCCGGGAAGAGCGTCCAGCAGCGTGGAACTGGGTCGTGACATCGTCTCACCGGTGCCGTCACCGGAACCCGACGAGACCACTCATTTCTCCGTGATCGATCGCAACGGAATGGCGGTCGCGAGCACGTACACGCTCGAGGGTGGGTTCGGTTCGCACGTGGTCGTGAGCGGTGCCGGGTTCATCCTCAATAACGAGATGGGAGACTTCAACAAGAAGCCTGGCGAGACCAACACACGCGGAGACATCGGCACGCCGGCAAACTTGATCGATCCGGGCAAGCGCATGCTGAGCTCGATGACGCCGACGATGGTCACGAGGAATGGCAAGCTGGTGTTGATCACCGGATCACCCGGCGGCAGAACGATCATCAACACGGTCTTCACGATTGTGTTCGGTGTCGTGGAGTACGGCCTGACCGGTCGCGAAGCGGTCGATCTCCCGCGGCTGCATCATCAGTGGCTGCCCGACAGCGTCTCGATTGAGCGTGAAGGCGCGCCAGCCGAAACGGTATTGAGTTCGCTCACCGGGATGGGACATTCAATTCGGCAAGGCAGTCGGCAAGGAGATGCCGAATCCATCTGGATTGCGCCGGATGGTACGGCCTACGGCGTCAACGAGAGGCGCGTCGATAATTCAAAGGCGTCGACACCCTCCAATTTGACAGCGCCGGACGGGGAACGATAGGCTTGAGAGCAATGTTCCGCGCGCAGCACGTCCACCGGCACCATCATCATTCCTGCTCCAGCGGGCCGGCCGGGCTGCATATGCACTGACGACATTTCGACACACTCATCGCAGCTAACCAGGCCTCGCTGGAGACATTCAGCGGGGCTTTTTTTGTCCGCACCGGCGAACGAACGCGCGAGGTGAGCCCACGGGCGATGCCTCCGCCGCGCAGCGGCTACGGCGGCCAAGGCGGAGCGGGCATTTGATCAGTCTGCCGCGGCCGGAACGGCGCTGGCGACGACGCGCCAGCGTAGTGAAGGCCGCCAGGCGGGGTGCAGGGGACCCCGCCCATCTGAAAGGTGTAGGGGAGTCCGAGGGGCAAAGCCCCGCGGAGTGATTATGGATTTTTCGAAATTGAACGGACTCGTTCCGGCTGTTATTCAGGACGCGTCAACGCGGGAAGTGCTGATGGTTGGCTTCATGAATCAGGAAGCGCTCGATCAGACAGTCGCGACCGGCTTCGCAACATTCTTCAGCCGCACGCGCAATAAGTTGTGGACGAAGGGGGAAACGTCCGGCAATCGGCTGAAAGTCGATCGCATACTCGTTGACTGTGACGACGACACGCTTCTGTTACTCGTCACCAGGCTTGGCGATGGCAACGTCTGTCACACCGGCGAACGGACTTGTTTTTTTAGGGAGTGGAAGACTAGTTAGTTTTTTGGTTTTTGGTTTTTCGTTTTGGGTTTTTCGTTTTGGGTTTTGGTTCGGGGTTTCGGTTTTGTGGTTTGGTTTGTGGTTTTGGTTTGTAGTTTTGGTTCCTAGCTTTGAGTTCCGCTGCCGCAAGAATCTGGAACCCAAAACAGAAAACCAAACGGAAAACGAATAACCACAACCCAAAACGAGAAACCCAAAACTCAAACCTCAAAACGGACAGCGTAAGAAACAAAAGAAAAATGCCAACACTAAAGCTCGGCATCCCTAAGGGCTCGTTGCAGGACGCGACGATTCAGCTGTTCGCGCGAGCGGGCTTCAACATTTACGCGAGCGCGCGATCGTATTTTCCAGCGATCGACGATCCCGAGATCGACTGCATGCTGATTCGCGCGCAGGAGATGGCTCGGTATGTCGCCGACGGGGTGCTCGACGCCGGGCTGACCGGGCAGGACTGGATCGCGGAACATGCCGCAGCCAACGACGGCGCGGGCGGTGTGACGCCACTCGCGGATCTCATTTACGCCAAGCAGAGTTTCGGAAAAGTCCGGTGGGTGCTCGCCGTTCCGGAAGAATCGCCGTATCACAGCGCCCGCGATCTCGAAGGAGCGACGATTGCCACCGAACTCGTGCGCGCCACCCAGGCCTATTTTGCGCAGCAGGGAATCACCGTGAACGTGGAATTTTCCTGGGGCGCGACCGAAGTGAAGGCGCCGCGACTGGCGGATGCGATCGTCGAGGTCACCGAAACTGGATCGTCGCTTCGGGCCAATCGCCTGCGCATTATCGACACGGTACTGGAATCCAACACGCAACTGATTGGCAATCCGGCCGCACTGTCGGATCCATGGAAGCGCACCAAGCTCGAGAACATTGCACTCCTTCTGAAGGCGGCGATTGAAGCGCAAGGACGGGTCGGCATCATGCTGAACGCACGACGCGCTGATCTCGATGCAGTCCTTGCACTCCTTCCCGCGCTTCAGCGGCCAACCATCTCCCCGCTGAGTGACAACGACTGGGTGGCGATCAACACGATCATCGAGGAACGGACTGTCCGTGATCTCATTCCGCGCCTGAAGGCAGCTCGCGCGCAGGGCATCGTCGAGTACCCACTAAACAAGATTGTGATGTGATGGCTTTTCAGGTTCGCATTATCGAGTCGGCTAACGAGCGGCAGGTACGCCAGTTACTGGAACGACGCACCCGTGAAAACTCCGCAACTCAGCGCAGGGTTGCACGGATCGTGGACGACGTCAGGCGCCGCGGCGATGCTGCGCTTTTCGACTACGCACGACGCTTCGACAAGCTGACGCAGCCGATCGAAGTCACAGCGGGCGAAATGATCGAGGCGGCCGATCGATTACCGCGCGACGTCCGCCGCGCGATCTCCGTTGCCGCGGCGAACATTCGTCGCGTCGCGATGCGCCAGTTGCCGCAGGCCTGGTCGGTTCGACCATCTGACGGCATCCACATCTCACAGCGTGTTCTTCCGCTGGACCGCGTCGGGTGCTACGTGCCCGGCGGCAGGTATCCGCTTCCATCATCACTCCTGATGACGGCGACGCCTGCCAGGGTCGCAGGCGTAAAAGAAGTGATTGCGGTATGCCCTCGCCCGGACGCGACGATCATGTACGCCGCTCGAGTTGCCGGCGTGTCGCGGCTCTTCCGACTGGGGGGGGCGCATGCCATCGCAGCACTCGCCTACGGCACCAAACGCATTCCTGCCGTCGATAAGATCGTTGGACCCGGCAACGCATATGTTGCCGCCGCAAAGTCACTCGTCTCGGCCGATTGCGCGATCGACTTCCATGCCGGACCGAGCGAGATCGTTGTCGTCTCGTCGACCGGCCGGCCGTCATGGATTGCCGCCGATCTCATCGCGCAGGCCGAACACGATCCGGACGCGCGTGCGATTCTCCTGACACCGTCACGACGCCTGGCTGACGCCGTTGCCCGGCAATTGGCGGCACGGATGCCTTCGGACGGACCGGCAGAGACCGCGATGCGCCTCAACGGTGGGGTCATCGTCACCTGGACGCTCGCCGAGGCGATCGGTCTCTGCAACCGCATGGCTCCGGAACATGTGGTCTGCGACACCGACCAGGTCGCATCTCGCATCACACGAGCGGGGACGATCTTTGTCGGCGAATACAGTGCGCAAGCGTCGGGCGATTACGCGACCGGCTCGAATCACGTCCTGCCGACGAACGGCGCGGCCCGTGCCCGCGGCGGCCTCAGCGCCAGTGACTTCGTTCGTGTGACGACCGTCCAACACGTGACGGCGAGAGGACTGCGGAACATCGGTCCTGCCGTCGTCGCTCTCGCCAACGCGGAAGGGCTCTCAGCGCACGCGGCATCAGTCGCGATTCGCCTCGACAACGAAACTGCGCCGAAAAGCGGCCGTGGAGCAGGACGATGACTTACGAGTACGAGCGCGTCGCGACTCCGGTGAGCGGACTGCGGCTCCACTTGAACGAAAACACCGCGGGATGCTCACCAGCGGTGATCGAGGCAATCCGCGCGCTGACCCGGGAACAGATTGCCGAGTATCCCGATTACGACGCGGTGATCGAGGCGACCGCTGCACGGCTGAATATTGCGGCGGACTCGCTGCTTCTGACAAATGGTCTGGACGAAGGCATCCTCGTCGCCTCAATGGTAGCGCTGCGTGCCAACGCCGGAGACACAGAGGGCATCGTCGTCGTGCCCGCCTTCGACATGTATGCCGCGTGCACCGATGCGCTTGGCGGACACGTCGTTCAAGTTCCGCTCGGCGACGATTTCGCCTTCCCCAGTGATCGCGTGGTCGATGCGGTCACGCGGCGGACGCGAATCGTCTGGCTGACCAATCCCAACAACCCGACCGGGCAAAGCATTCCGCGCGAGGCAATCGCGCGCGTCGCCGTAGCGGCGGGCCAGGCGATCGTGTTCGTCGACGAAGCGTATGCCGACTTCGGTGGGCGCACGCTCATCGGCGACTCCCTGCTTCGGCAACACGCAAACGTGATCGTCGGGCGGACCTTTGCGAAGGCATATGGTCTCGCGGGGATTCGCGCCGGCGCAGTGATTGGCGATCCGGTCACCATCGCTTCCCTCCGGAGGGTTGCGCCGCCATACGGTCTCAATGTGTGCGCGGCGGCGGCGCTGCCGCCCGCGTTTCGCGATCGCGACTATTACGACTGGTACGTCGATCAAGTCGCGCAATCCAGGGAACTGCTCTACGCCGGCTTCCAAAGACTCGGAGTGCGCTATTGGAAGAGCGACGCGAACTTTGTGCTCGCGAAATTTGAGGGACGCGGCCCGGCGATCGCGTCTGCGCTGGCTGCGCGGGGCGTTCATGTCCGTGATCGTTCCAACGAGCCCGGCTGCGAGGGCTGTCTGCGGGTGACCGCTGGTGTTGTCGAGCACACACGGCGATTTCTCGCGGCGCTCGAGGCTGTCTTATGAACTGGTTTCAGAACTTCAAGGCGCGCCACGGGCGCGCCCGCCGGAGCGGAGCGGGGCGTAGGGGCGCCCGCGAGCGCCCGCCTTCGCCAAGGCTCCGGCGAGGTCTCGCCGTAGCGCTTCGCGCGGAGGCGGAACGGCGTGGGGGGTCCGCGGGGGCGAAGCCCTCCGGACTAGCGATATGAGAAGAGCCATTATCAACCGGAAGACAACCGAGACCCGGATTGCGCTTCGGCTGTCACTCGACGGCAAAGGGCGCTACGACGTGCATTCGGGAATCAGGTTTCTCGATCACATGCTCGAACTTGTGGCGCGACATGGCGCATTCGACTTGCAGCTCGTCGCCGACGGCGATCTCGACGTCGATCAGCATCACACCGTGGAAGACATTGGCATTGCTCTTGGTGAAGCGGTGTCGACCGCGCTGGGAAACCGGCGGGGAATCAACCGAGCGGGCTACTTCGTCATGCCGATGGATGAAACGCTCGCCGTCGCTGCGATCGATCTCGGCGGGCGGATACACACGGTCGTCGATTTGCAACTCAAGGTCGCGCGGGTCGGCGATCTGCAAGCGGAACTGGTGACCGACTTTTTCGAAGGTTTCGCCCAAGGGGCGCGCGCCAACGTGCACCTCAAAGTGTTTTACGGCCGTTCGAGCCATCACCACGTCGAAGCGGTTTTCAAAGCGTTTGCCCGCGCGCTTCGCGTCGCCTGCGCGCGCGATCGGCGACTTGCCAAGATGCTGCCCAGCACAAAGGGACTGTTGTGATCGCATTGATCGATTACGGAGCCGGCAACCTGACGTCGGTGCGCAAGGGATTCGCGGCTGTCGGTGCGGAGCTTTACACCCCCACCACCCCGCGCGATCTCGAGAAGTCACGCGGCATTGTCGTTCCCGGCGTCGGCAATTTTGCCGCAACGGCGGCGCTGCACGGACCATGGACGGACGCCATTCGCATCGCCGTCGGCAGCGGCGCACCATTGCTCGGAATCTGTCTTGGACTGCAATGGCTGTTCGAAGGCAGCGACGAGGCGCCGGAGGTCGCCGGACTCGGCGTCATCAAGGGCACATGCTCTCGCCTGCCACAGAACGACGGGATCAAGGTTCCCCACGTCGGGTGGAACTCGCTTCGCGTGCCTCGCAAGTCATGGCTGCTCGAAGGCGTAGCCGAGAACGCCCAGGTCTACTTCACGCATTCCTACGCAGCCCCGGTGACGAGCGAGACAGCGGCGACCTGCGAGCATGGCGCCATCTTCGCTGCCGCAATCGAATCGGGCAACATCTTCGGCGTCCAGTTTCATCCGGAGAAGTCGAGCGAGCCGGGACTTCGGATTCTGCGCAACTTCGTGCGGGCGACCCAGCGTTGACCGATGCTGTCAAAAAGATTGATCGCCTGCCTTGACGTTCGCAATGGGTGTGTCGTCAAAGGCGTGAACTTCGAGGGGCTTCGAAACGCCGGCGATCCGGCGGCGCTTGCGAGGCGCTACAACCAGGAAGGCATCGACGAGGTCGTGGTTCTCGACGTGACCGCGACGCTCGAAGGGAGGCGCGCGTTCGAAGCCACCATCCGCGCAGTATCGAGCGAGTTGTTCATCCCGTTGACGGTCGGCGGCGGAATCCGCACTGAGGCGGACGCGGCCGCCGCAATTGATGCCGGAGCGGACAAGGTTGGCGTCAACAGCGCCGCGCTTGCCGATCCAACGCTGCTGACTCGTTTGTCGGCCCGTTACGGCAGTCAGGCGATCATTGTCGCGATCGACGCGAAACGCGCCGATGGACGCTTTCAGGTTTTTTCGCGAAGCGGCAGCACGCCGACGCCGCGCGACGCGGTCGAGTGGGCCGTCGAGGCCGAGAGCCGCGGCGCGGGTGAGGTGCTTCTCACCTCGATCGATCGTGATGGAACGCGAGCGGGATTCGACTGTGAACTCACGGCCGCTGTCTCGACCGCGGTTTCGATTCCGGTCATCGCCTCGGGAGGGGCAGGAACGTTCGATCATTTCACCCGCGTCTTCCAGGTCGGCCGCGCCGACGCCGCCCTCGCCGCATCGGTCTTTCATTACTCCGAGCACGCGGTCGCGGAGCTGAAACAGCACCTCAGAGAAGGAGGCATTCCGGTCAGATGCTGATTCCCTCGATTGACCTTCAAGGCGGAAAGATCGTTCAACTCGTGCAGGGCGAGCGGCTTGCGGTCGAGACGAGTGACGTGGACGCCTGGATACAGAAGTTCGCCGCGTACCCGAAGGTTCAGTTGATCGATTTGGACGCGGCAAAGGGCGCCGGCAGCAACGAGCAGCTCGTCGCTCGCATCTGCACCGCCCTGCCCTGTCGCGTCGGCGGCGGGATCCGAACGACCGAACGAGCGCAAGCGATCCTGGGTCTCGGCGCAAAGAAGGTGATTTTTGGTTCGTCCCTGTTCACCGGCAACCTGGTCAACATCCACTTTGCGAGGGATCTTTCAGAGCGCATCGGGCCCGAACAGCTGATAGCCGCGGTTGACGCCAAAGGCGGCAAAGTCGTGATCAACGGCTGGAGAACATCCCTCACCATCAGCCCCGCCGACGCGATTCGGATGCTCGAACCATTCTTCAGCGAGTTCCTCTACACCCACGTCGATCTCGAGGGACTGATGAAAGGCACTGACATAGGCACCATCCGCGCACTACGGGAAACGACGACCCGGGCACTTACCGCCGCAGGGGGCATCACAACGCGCGAGGAGATCGACCAGCTCGATGCGATGAACGTGGATGCCGTCGTCGGAATGGCGGTGTATACGGGGAAGTTGAAGGTCTAAGACGAATAAACGCGGCGGCCGGCGCCTCCGTCTAACAACCGCTATGAAAAACACAGTCCTCGCCCTCCTTCTCATCGCGCTGGTGGCCGCTCCAGCCTGGGCACAGAGAAAAGAAACCGAAACCGTCGACCGAACGTTGCCTTTTCAGAGCGGGGGGACGGTCAAACTCAAGAACTTCTCAGGCGACGCCCGCATTACGGGGAGTGCCTCGAACGAAGTGGTGGTTCACGCGGTGCGCAAAGGCACCCGCGAGCAGCTCGACAACATCAAGCTCGACATTCAGGCGTCGGGCTCGACAATCGACATCGAAGCAAATCAGCGGAATCCTAACTGGGATCGACACAACGACAACGTCGTCGAAACGGAGTTCGAGATTCAGGTCCCTGCGTCGACCAAACTCGATCTCCATGCGTTCTCGGGAAACCTGATCGTCCGCGGCACAACCGCGAGTATTGAGGCCAAAACATTCAGCGGCGATGTCGACCTGGATGTGTCTACTGCGCCAACCGCTCCTGACGTCAAGGCTGAGACCTTCAGCGGCGATATCGCCGCAAAACTCCCTGACCTGTCGAATGGTCACGTGCGATTCAACAGTTTCAGCGGTGATTTTCGCAGTGACTTTCCAGTGCTGCTGAAATCGCGATCGAAGCGTGATATCTCTGCCGATCTTGGCAGCGGCGGCGGCGCCAACCTCGAGTTCAAGACGTTCAGCGGGGACCTCAAACTGGTCAAGTAGTCAGCCGTTCGATTACGCTGGCCGTGATGCAGTGGCGGCCAGCTCTTCTCTTTCTCTTCGTTCTTCCTCCGGCGCTCACGGCCTGCAGCCGCAGCGCCGGCGTCTTCTCCGCACAGAACGCGCGCGCGCACGTGTCGATGCTCGCCGGCACGATTGGCAGCCGTCCCGTTGGCAGTGAAGCGAATGCCCGGGCTCGGGCGTACGTGATCGATCAATTGAGGCTGTACGGGTATGACGTGCGCGTCCAGGAAACCGATGCGCGACGCCCGGAAATCGGCCGCACGGCGCATGTCTTCAACATCATCGCCACTCTGAGTGGACGTCGCCAGGAGGCGATCGGCCTCGTCTCGCACTACGACTCCGCTCCCGAATCGCCGGGCGCTGCCGACGACGGGCTTGGCGTCGCAGTCGTCCTGGAGACGGCGCGGGTGCTGGCTGCGCGAAGGGACCGCCAGTGGACGATATTCATTCTCGTCACTGATGGTGAAGAAGCGAGCCTCATGGGCGCTGCCGCGCTGGTCACCGATCGCGTCATCGCGTCGAACCTGAAGGCTTACATCAATGTCGAGGCCGCTGGATCGGACGGGGCCGCGGTTCTATTTCAAACGGGACCAGGAAACGGTTGGCTGACGGGGGCATGGGCGCGGCGCGCTCCACACCCGCGAGGCGGATCGTTTGGCATCGAGGTCTATCGGCGACTACCCAACGACACCGATTTCACAGTCTTTGCTGGCCAAAACATTCCAGGACTCAACTTCGCCGCCGTGGACGACGGCTACAGCTATCACACCGCGCGAGACGAGCCAGATCGTCTCTCGTCGGATTCGTTGCGTATGACTGGCGAGAACACCGTCGCTGTTGCGACGATGCTCGACGCCCTCGACATCACGAAACGCGAGCGATGGGAGGCCACGTACTTCGACGTCGGACGAATCTCGGCGCTCAGCTATGGCATGGTCGTGAGCTGGGTCATCGACGCTGCGGCCTTGCTGCTCGGAGTCATCGCGTGGATCCGTGTCATGTCGGCAGCAATGAGGGTCGCAGGACCACTCCGTTGGAGTGTTGCCGCGATCTGGTCGCTTATCGGAATCACAGTCGTCGTGTTCGGAATGATTGCCGCCACGTGGGCCTTGCGGGGGGCGCGCGAGGTCTACCACCCGTGGTACGCGCATCCGGATCGATTGTTTCTCTTGCTGCTGGCCGTCGCGCTCACCGCCGGATGGGGGATGGCGCGAATCGGCGAGCTGCTTCCGAGCCGCGTTCGTGGAATCCGGGATCCGCTGATCACCTGGAGCCTGGCGCTGCCGATCTGGATCATCCTGGCGGCGGGCGCAACGTGGTTCGCGCCAAGCGCCGCCTACCTGTGGACCGTGCCTCTCTTGATCGCGGGCGTGTCTCTGATCGCCGCATCGACACTGGCGGAAAACCGGATCCCGGATCACCGGATCCCGATCAGGATCGCATCGATCCTGATTCTGGCGGTCACCGGCACCCTCTGGCTGCGAAATACCGTCGACCTGCTGCGATTTGCGACGGCGGTTTTCGGGAGACTGCCGGTGATCATGCCGGTCTATATATTTGCCTCGATCATTGCCGGCGGCCTGATCATGGTCGGGCCGCCGATCGTCGCCGTCGTGACTCGCCCACTGCCGATGCGCCGGCCGGCGCTCGTCACCGCCTTGTGCCTGATCGTGATCGCGGTGGCAACTGCCGCCGCCGCGCTCGCATCGCCATACACGTATGAACGGCCTCTGCGCCGGCACGTTCGCGCGTTACAAGAACCGGACAGCCCGACGTCGATGTGGGAGATCGCCTCTATCGAACCTGGCGTCGATCTCGCTGCTGGTGCGCCGGTTGGATGGACGTTGCAAAAAGATGCCGCGGCGGCGACCGTTCCATGGGGCCGTCTCAGTCACCCCTTCGTATTTCGCACACGTGCCGACTCCCTGGGCCCGGCGCCAGCGGACATCACCGGATTCGCGGTTACGCCAGCCGCAGGTGTCGTGGACGTGTCGATGAGCGTCGTTCCCCGCCGGCCCGGCGTCGCGATCTCTTTCGTCCTTCCGTCGGGACTGACTCCATCCCGTTCGAGCTTGCCGGGCGCCATGAGACTCCGGCAATGGGTCGCGACGTTTGTCGCACCGCCGCCGGAGGGGATCGCCTGGCGCGCCACGTTCGATCCGGCCGGCGCGGCGCGGATCAGTGACCTTCGCGTCATCGTCACCGATTCGGGCTTTCCCGGCGGCAGCGGCTGGCAGCGGCTCCCGGTGTGGCTGCCGCAGGATCGTGCCGTCTGGACCGCGACGGCGACCTGGGTGCTCCGGGCAGCCCGCTCCGAGGTTGAGTCCGTCCCAGCGTTACGCTAAACTACGTAACCGTTACGTCGTTTGACGTAACAGGAACACGCTGGGTGTGAACAACCCGTTTGTTTACGGCGAAGTCGTACCGGTGACCGCCTTCGTCGATCGCGAGAGCGAGCTCGACCGCCTGACCGGGGACCTGCTCGCCGGCCAGAAGATCTTCCTCATCTCGCCGCGACGATATGGCAAGTCCTCGCTCGTGCGCCAGGCGCTTCGCGCCTCCAGTCGCGCCGGCGCCCTGACCGTCGAGGTAACGGTCAGCAGCTACAGCTCGTACGTGGCCTTTCTCGAGGGATACGCGCGCGCGCTGCTCGCCGTCGAAACCCGCCTCGACAAGGCGAGGACGTGGCTGCGCGAAATGCTTGGCGCCGTTCGCCCTGAAGTGCGCGTTGAAGCTGACGAGGGAGGCAGTGCTCAACTCGCGTTGTCGTTCCCGTCGGCGCGAACCGACCGGGACGTGTCGCGGCTCGCCCAGGAAGTCTTCGCGCTGCCCGGACGCATCGCGGAGATACGCCGACGCAAAATGGCGATCGCCCTCGATGAGTTCCAGGCGATTGCTTCGTTCAACGGCGGCAGCGTCGAACACGCTCTGCGCGCCGCGGTTCAACATCAGCGCGACGTCGGCTATGTTTTTGCCGGTTCCGAACCCAGCCTCATGGAGCGGATGCTCGGACGCAGTCGTCCGTTCTACAAGGCGGGGCCGGTCATGCGTCTGCAAAAGATTCCCGCCGAACGGTTCGCCGACTTCATCGAAGCGCGTTTCCGGGTCACGCGGCTGCGACCAGCGCCAGGACTGGGCGCCGCGATCGTCGAGCTCGCCGGCAACCTCCCGTACGACGTGCAACGCCTCGCGCACGAGGTGTGGGACGATGCGCGAGGGCGAAAGAGCGTTGGCGTCGACGACCTGCACGAAACGTTGCGTCGGCTGCTTGGAGAGCATGAAGCCATCTTCGAAGCGACCTGGCAGCGACTGACGCTCGCGCAGCGTGCCGCCCTGCGGAGCGCGGTTCTCGAGGATGGGCGCGAGCTCTTGTCGGCGGACGCTCGAGCACGGTACCGACTTGGCGGCGCTTCGACGGTTCAAGCGTCACTCACCGCCCTCGTCCGTGAAGATATTCTCGCGCGCGAAGACGGGCGCTACGTCGTCGTCGATTCGCTGTTTCGGGAGTGGGTAGCCAGAAAGACGCATTGAATGCCTGCCTCCCCCTTCGTCCGTTTCCTCGCGCGTACGGCCTGCCGGCTCTTTTATCGCGTCGATCGTGTGGGCAGGCCACCGGAGTCGGGTGCAGCGCTGCTCTTGCCAAATCATCCGAATGCTCTGCTCGATCCGGCCGTCATTTGGGCAACGGCGGAACGGGACGTGCGGTTCCTGGCGAAGTCGACGCTCTTCGACGGTCCACTCCGTTTCCTGGTTGCCGGGTCCGGCGCGATTCCGGTCTATCGCAAGCTGGATCAGGGAGTCGATGTTTCGAAGAACACCGAGACGTTCGCGGCGGTCGATGCAGCGCTCGCGCAAGGAGATGCGATTTGCATCTTTCCCGAAGGCGTCAGTCATTCAACCGGCCGGCTCGTTCCGCTGCGAACCGGCGCGGCGCGCATGGCGCTCAGCGCCGAACGTGGCGGGACGCGGGTCAACCTGGTGCCCGTCGGCCTCAACTTCGAACGAAAGACGACGTTTCGATCTCGCGTGACGGTCATTTACGGCCGGCCATTCACGGGCGAGGATCTCGCCGACGCGACTGTCCACCCCGATGGCGTCCGCGAATTGACCGATCGCATGGCCGCCCGTATGCGGCGCCTGCTGATCGAGGCGGAATCGAAAACTGACGCGGCAATTGTCGACCGCGTGGATCGGATGTATTCCGCTGCGCGCGGAATCGGCCGCGATCCACACGACCGCGTCGAACGCCGCCGCATCATCGCCGCCGGGATCGAGCGGCTGCGGGCGGCGGATCCTCAGCGCTACGACGAGATCCTCCTGCGCTTTCATCGCTATCAAAAGCGTCTGGAAAGATTCGGTCTGCGGGATCGCCATCTCGACTGGGCGATCTCGACCGGAGATGCGGCGAAGTTCGCCATTCGTGAAGCGCTTGCAGCCGTCGTGCTCGCCCCGCTCGCCATCGCCGCGTTCATCATGTTCGCAGTTCCCTACCACCTGACCGGATACGCGGCGCGCTGGTTCACCCGCGAACCGGACGTCGCGGCAACTGCGAAAGTCGTGGGTGGATTTCTGATCTACACGGCCTGGCTCGTGGCGCTCGGCGTCACCGCACGCCTCGCCGGGGTTCCGCATGCCGTTTTACTCTCGTTTCTGCTGCTTCCACCGCTCGCGGTCGCGGGGCTCTTCGCGATCGAACGCGAGTCGGCGGTCCTCGACGCAGTCCGCGCCTGGTTCCTGCTGACGCGAACGCACGCCGACACGCGGGAGCGTCTGCGGCGGCGGCGATCAGAGCTTGCCGATGTTCTGGACGAAGTGAATGAGTGGATGATGGAGAAATCGGAAAGTGCTGATTGTTGATTGCGGATTGCGGATTGCGGATTTGTGAGATTGCGGATTGTTGAGTGAGATTGACGATTGTTGAGTGAGAATCAGAATTCTTCAATCAGCAATCAACAATCAGAAATCAGCACTTTCAGTTCAGTAAATACTGCTTGATGAACGTGATCCACGTGTAGAACCAGAAGTTGTTATTCGCCGCTCGGGCCCAGAACTCGTGCCCCTCGTCGCCGTAGATCGTCAGCCAGACCGGAACCCCATTCGCGCGAACGATTCGCGCCATCTCCTCCGCCTGCGCAGGGCGCACGCGAGTATCGTTCGCGCCGTGAACGATGAACAATGGAATGCGCAGCTTCGAAGCATTCGTGATCGGTGAGATGCGCTTCAGGAAATCGCGCATCTCTGGGACCCGTTCATCTCCGTACTCGGCGCGACGATCCTCGGGTCGAGTTGGATCCGTCGTTTCCAAATAGGAAATGAAGTCGGAGATGCCTGCGGCGGCAAGCGCACCCCGGAGCCGCGAGCTATACATCTCGGCGACGGCGTAGGTCATGTACCCGCCGTAGCTAACGCCATTTACCATGACCCGGTTCTTGTCGAGCGCCGGCTGAGTCTCGATCCAGTCGAGGAGCGCGCCAATGTCCTTCACCGAGTCTTCCCGTTTCATCCCGTCGTCGAGCCGGCCGAAGGCCTTACCAAAACCCCAGCTTCCTCGAACGTTGGGAAATACCAGCGCGATTCCCAGCTCGTTCAATAGGTACGCGCTTCGCCCCTGATATCGCGGACGTTCACGCGAGGTCGGTCCGCCGGGACCGCCGTGAATCGTAATGACGACGGGCCGCGGTCCGGTGAATCGGGCAGGCGGACGATACAGGACTCCGGAAATCGTCAGGCCGTCGAAGCTTTTCCACCTGATGATTTCGGGTTCGGGCAAGGAGTCCGGATCGAACGCGCCAAATTCGCTTTTCGTCCAACGTTCGACAGCACCTGTCCGCGCATTCACCGAAAAGACATCACCAAACGTTCGCAGCGACCAAAGGGAGAACGCGACTTCGCTGCTGTCGGCCCGCCAGAGCGGCGACCGTCCTAAGAGCTGGCCGGCGGGAAGCTTCGGCGCCCAACGAACCTTGAACGTCTTCGCGTCGATCAACTCGACCCGGCTGCTCGTCGTACTATCGAACACGGCGGCGATGTTCCTGCCATCAGGAGAAAGCGCGAACGATTCCAAATCATCCGTTTCGGCAGTAATCGGTTTCCACGTCCCATTTGCCAATTCGCCGCGCCACAACCGAAGCGTCTCCGAGTCGCGGTTACTGAGAACGTACACGTATCGTCCGTCCGGAGAGAAGACGGGCGATCGCCATACCGCGGGATTTCCCTCTGGACTGATCGGCGTTTTCTGACCCGACTTGACATTGACTCGCCACACCGAGCTTCGTGTATTCGCCGCCGGAGCATTGACGACCAGCAGTTCACTATCGTCGGGGGACCAATCGGCAACGCTCCAATTCCCCTCGACTTCGCAGACGAGCCTCGCACTCGAAGCATTCGTGGGATCCATCACCCACAGATCGCGATCGGCGCCGCCGTGACCGCCACGCCGTGTCGACTCGAATGCAATGAGACCCGAGCGATGCGACCACACCGGCAATCCGTTACGCGACTTCCCATCAGTGAGGAGCGTCGTCTTCCTGGTCGCAAGATCGAAACGAAACAGCTGCATCGCTTCGCCGCCGCTCGTTGCGTCCTTGCTAAAGAGGACATACGAGCCGTCCGATGAATACCAGGCGCCGACGTTGCCTGCGGCAACGCCTCCCGCGGCAATACCAGCGCCAGTCGGAAAGAATGTCAGCTGCTGTCGATCCATTCCGGGACCGGCAACGGAATGGATCTGAAACGTGTTTCCGTCAAATGCAGTGGTAACCAGAATCTGGCGCCGCGACGGATGCCACCCGAGCAGCAACGCTCGGCGCGACGACGCGTAAGGCGCGAGATCCTGAACAATCGATGCGGGAATAGGCGGAAGTCCTGCCGCCTTGACGTTGGGAGGAACCGGCAGAAATCCCGCCGCGGAATCACGGCTGGGCTCCGACCGCGAAACGGGCGCCTGAGCGAGGACAGCAGTCGCCAAAGCTGGCCCGGCGACGGCCAGGAGCGCGGCACGGCAAAGCTGAGTCATGAAAAAGACTGCCGAGGGGAGCCGATTTCATTATAGTGCAAACTCAAAACCCTTCCCGCACGTCCAATGCGCCGTATGAGAATCGTCATCGGCGGCGGCACGGGGTTTCTCGGTGTTGCACTGGCGGAAACATACGCCGAAGAAGGGCACGACGTCCGCGTCCTGACGCGTCAGCTGAAGCCGGGCGAATCACGACATGACCCGGGAACTGGCGTCCCCGGTGTGACCCGGGTCGGATGGCGCCCTGACGGACGCGCCGGGAGCGCAACGGATATCGTCAACGGTGCCGACGCCGTCATCAATTTGGCAGGCGCGAACCTTGGTGACTCGCGCTGGAGTCCGCAGCGCAAGGCGGTGCTCCACGACAGCCGGATCCTTCCAACCCGAACTCTCGCCGCCGCCATTATCGAGTCCGCGGCGCGTCCTCCCGTGTTCATTAGCGCGAGCGGTGTCGGTTACTACCGCGCAGGTAGCGAACCGTTGACGGAAAGTTCCCCGGCGGGCACTGATTTTCTTGCCGAGCTCTGCAAAGAGTGGGAGCGCGAGGCGCTGCGAGCGGAGAGCGCCGCCACCCGTGTCGTTCCGATTCGTTCCGGCGTGGTCCTCGAACGAAGCGGCGGTGTTCTTCCACGGATGATGACGCCGTTCCGTTTTTTCGTTGGTGGCTCACTCGGGTCAGGACGGCAGTACTTGTCCTGGATTCATCGAATCGACTGGATCGAAATGATTCGCTGGATCATCGACACGCCGTCGATCAATGGCGCCGTAAACACCACCGCGCCGGTGCCTGTGACCAACCGCGAATTCGCCCGTGCCCTGGGCCGCGCCATGCATCGTCCCTCATTGATACCGGCACCCGCTTTCGCACTGCGGCTGCTTCTCGGTGAGATGGCCGAGCCACTTACACTCACCAGCCTGCGCGCGATTCCCCAATGTGCACTGTCGCACGGGTTTCATTTCAGGTATCCGGAAATCGATCTGGCGTTCAGGGGGATCTTTGGTGATTGAGAAAGGGAAAAGGGAACTTCCTTTTGCCTTTTACCGTTTGCCTTCTACCTTTAGAAGATCGCCGGCGCGCCCGCTCTAAAGTTCGCGCCGAGAATAGACACGGAATCCCCGCCTAGCCACGAATCGATGACCTTCGCGTACACCGAGCGAAAATCGGTCTCGTAGCGAACGTCGTTCCCGCTGTTTTCAAGCGTTGGATTGTCCGGTGTGCCGCGGAGGTTCGCCGCGGTGCCGTAGATACCGCCGCGCACTCCGCCGCCAATCGCCATCATCACACTTGCCGCGCCGTGGTCGGTGCCCTGGCTGCCGTTCTCGTTGATGCGGCGGCCAAACTCGGAGAACTGCAGGACGAGCGTGTCGTTGAGCAATCCCTGATTCAGTAGATCGCTGTAAAACGCCAGCACCCCGTCGTTCAAGGTTGCCATCAGCGTTGTATACGAACCGTTGGCCTGGTTCGGGTTCTGCGCCGCGTGCGTGTCGTAGCCACCGGTCTGCACCCAGAACACCTTGGTGCCGACGCCCTTCACCATCGCGCCGGCGATCATGCGCAATGCCTGCCCGAATCCGTTAGCCGGATACGTCACGCTCGCCGCATAGGTGCCAACCTGGGCGACTCGATCGAGAGTCGCAAGTGCCGCCTGTGACGACGAATTCACGAAGGCGAGATGCGGTTGGTCGTCCGGGAGATGCGAGGCGATGCGCGTCGCGCTGTCGCGCGCGTACTGCACTTCGGTCCCGGTGTTCGGACTCGCGAATGCGTAACCCTGAATCGTCGGGATCGACGGCACGCCCACCCGGTTTGCCTGCAGCGTGCGTGGAATTGTGCCGGCAGTCGACCAACCGGTAAGCGGATCGATCGGCGACGGCAGCGTATCGAGATATCGGCCGAGCCACCCGTTCCCCTGCGGTACGCGGGGATCGGCTGTCGACCAGATGTCCGTGCCTTCGAAATGCGAGCGGCTTGAATTCGCATAGCCGGTGCGCTGAATGAAAGCCAGCCGGCCGGCGTTGAAGATTGTTCGAAGGCCCGTCAGGCGAGGATGAAGACCAAGCGCAACGCCGGACCGATCGCTCCCGATCTGGAGGACATTGGCCGCAGGAATGGCGATCGTCGGCCGCCGGCTGCGATAGTCCGGATCGTTGTAGGGAATCAACATGCTGAGCGAGTCGTTGCCGCCGCTCAGATAGAGAACGACGAGGTTCTGTCGAGAGCGCCCCTGCGCTCGCGCGAGATCCGATAGAAAGGCGGGCGCCGCAAAGCTGACTGTGAACGCCGCCACGCCGCCGCGTACGAACTCGCGCCTGGTGATGGCCATGTTGGTCCCCCCTAGACGAGCTGGTAATCGCCCGATCCGACGATCAGGTGCGCAAGGCCGGCCGCCTTGACGAGCAACTGCGCATCCGAGCCGGTCCACGCGGTACCTGCACGCGCGTAATCGAGGAGCGCCTGATATGGTTCGCGCGCGAATGGCGCCGCCGTCAACCGATCGAGCATGAGCGAGACGAGCGCGTCCGGCGATGACCGTCCGCTGCGCGCGATGTCGCGCAGGTTGAACCTCTGATTCGTCGCCAGCTGCGACGCGAAGTTCATGCGCGTCAGCATGGCGCCGCTTGAAAACCAGTTGGCCCCGAGATCCCAGCCTGCGACATCGGGCGGCTCGAACAGTTGCTGGCCCATGTTCGACATCGGTCCGAGCGCGTCGTTGACAGAGAACCCCACCCACCCGATTTCTTTGATCGATCGCGCCACGAACTCCGCGGGCCAGGAATATCGGGCATAGCGATTCTGCGCCGCGACGAACTGAGGGGACGTGAACAGCTGCTGGAGTACCGGCTTCATCTCAAAGCCACTTCGGTAGTACGTGTTCGCGAGATTCGCGATGAGGCCAGAATCTGGCTCCGACACTTCGCTGATGAAATACTGATAGAGCTTTCTCGCGAGCCGCGGTCCGGTCGCTGGGTGCCCGGCAACCGCGTTGATCAAATCAACGCCGTCCTGCATGCCAGCGTCCGCGGAGCGTGCGGGAATCACCTTGCTGCCGTTCGAGTAGATTGGGAAGGTGAACTCCTTCGCGGTTGTGTCGTGCTGCGCCGCGACGTAGCTGAACGTGTAGTACGCGTTGGACGGACGCGCGAGGTTCCACCCGGTGAACACGCGGGCGCCAGCATACACGTCCGTCTCGGCGAACGTATCGACGCCCATGGTGAAGAGCTCCATCAATTCGCGGGCAAAGTTCTCCTGTGGTCGTCCTTTGATGTTCGTCCGGCCGTCAAGCCACACGAGCATCGCCGTATCCTTCGCTACGGCGAGCAGCAGATCGCGGAAATTCCCGACCGCGTATTGACGGAATAGTTCGATCTGTCCCCGGACCTGATTCGGATCTTCGGTCGGCTTCGCCGCCATGTATCGCGCGCCTTCTTCAGCGCCGAGCGCGCCGGCAATCTTTGTATAGGCGGTCGCGAAGTGGTTATGCCAGAAGAGCGCCATCTTCTCTTGAAGAGGACGACGCGAATGAATCATGCGGAACAGCCATCGCTGGCGCGAGTCGTTGATGACGGTGCGGGGAAGAAACTGTCCTCGCGCCGTGACGGCAACGTAACCAGGCGACCCAATCAACTGGTCGACATCGTCGGGGACACGCTCGTAATTCAGCAGCTGCTGGACAGCCGCCGAGAACCCCAACTCCAGGTAATCGTCGATTTCATCCTGGCCAGCGCCGAAGCCGGCGCGGCGGAGCAGGTGCTCGATGACATGCTCGCCGTGTCGGACGCGCTCTCGTTCGACCGGATCGCGTCGTTGCTGCATCGTTGGGCTCCCCGCCGGCATGATACGCCTCCCCTCCAGGTGAGCAGCCAAACTTCTTTTAGACAGGGCCGCGGTCGCCGTCGTTACTTGCCGTTACAGAACCCTGGAGAAGCCGAATAGATCGTCCCCTTTGGCAGGTTCCTTCTGGTAGCGGCGCAGAAGGATCCGGGCAGCAAGCCACGCAAACGCGGCGCCATGCCGACCGGGCGCCATAGCGAATAAATGACGCGGAAAATTGCGATGCAGCCCCACAAACGGCAGCCGATCGACACTTTCGTAATGCTTCGATGACCACGCCCACTCGGCCGGCTGTCCCGAAATCGCCGGATACATCACCGACAGTTCATACATGAGCTGGCCGCCACGTTGAACGAGCGCTTTGTCGCGGCCACGATCGGCAACAGCCCCTTGATCGGCTCCGGCAAACAATGCCCGATCGTCCTTCAGCCATCGAAGTGTGTGCGGCGGTCCTTCGGTGTCGAGGAGGACACTGGCTCTGCTTCCGAGTTCTCGACGAACCGCCGCCGGTAGCTGGCGGGTCACGACGGCATAGGTGTCCGACACGCTGATGTGACGACGAAGCGCACGCAGATCCTGGAGAGGGGCGGATGTCGCGACGATCACGGCCTCCGCCTTGAGCGTGCCGTTTGCCGTCGAGACCTGCACACCTTTTCGTCCCGCACGAATCCGGCGCACGGGGGAGTGCTCGTAGACGGCCGCGCCACGCGACACCGCGGTCGCAGAGAGTCCTATGCATGCACGATAGGGATCGATCGAGAATCCATGTGTGCGAATCGCGCCATCACCTGCGACGGCAGTCTCGCGCTTCAATGCCGCCGGCTTCAGCCAACTGTGCTCCAGACCCGCGTCACGTCGACTTTGATACTCGCGTGTCAGCATCCGCCCGTTTTCAGAACCGGCGCGCGCGATCGTCAGGAAATCGCAAGGCTGGAGGTCGCACCGAATCTCGAGCCGTCGGAGCACGGCCGCCAGGTCCAACGCCGCACGTCTCATCGTGTGCCACATCGTGCGCGACGCTCTGAGTCCGTGCGCCTGGACGGTCTCTCGGAACGAAGCGTCGAAGTCCTCACGTATGAGGCCGACGGATTCGCCGGTCCCGCCACGACCTAGCGTTTCCGATTCGAGTAGTGCCGTGCGAACGCCAGCATTCGCAAATGACCACGCGCAAGCGCATCCGGTGAGCCCGCCGCCAACGATGACGACGTCGGTTTCGGAATCTCCTTTGAAGCGCGGGTATGAAGGACGGCGGGTTTTCGGAAAGCGATCGAGCCAGATTGGGGTGTCGCGAATTGGCATGAAAGCGTTTGCCCTCGAGCGGCAGCTCAGCGCGACCGCCACGCTCGAGCTGTGAACCGTAGCGTAGTCTACCTTTTCTTACGGCGCGTGGGACCCCACCCCACGCGCTTTCGCTCGCGGGCGCCGCTTCGCGGCCCTTTCCTCCGGCCGCTCGCTCGGGCCGCAGGCGCTTTCCCTTCTTAATGGGCATAGGGTTTGCGGTCAATCCGCGACAGCAAAAAAACTGAACGAGGAGACTTAGTATGTCGCTGACTGAACAGCTCGACCGGCTCGCCGCATTTGAACCCGCTCCTTACCCCGTCGTGAGCCTCTATCTGGATACACGTCCGAACCAACGTGGGCGAGACCAGCACCAGGCATTTACCCGCAAAGAGCTGAAAGCACGAAGCCGCACGTACCCGGTGAACACCCCTGAACGCGAGAGCCTCGATAGCGACATCGAACGCATCGCTCGTTTTCTCGAGAACGATCTGGATCCTTCAGCGAACAGCGTCGCCATTTTCGCATGCTCGGCCGGAGACCTGTTCGAGACGATTCAGTCGCCGGGCGTCGTTCCACAGCACGCTCTTCACATCGGCGATCGTCCCCACCTGTATCCGCTTGCGCGCCTCGAGTCGCAGTCCCCTCGGTACGCCGCCCTCGTCACCGACACGAACACCGCCCACATTCTCGTCATCTCGGCAGGTGAGCTGGTCGCGGCTCGAGAAGTAAAAAACGTCAAGACGAAAGGAACATCACAGGGCGGATCGTCGCAGGCGCGTTATCAGCGACACATCGAGAATTTCCATCTGCAGCACGTCAAGGAAGTCGTCGCTGCACTCGACCGTGTGGTTCAGGATGAAGGAATCACGCACGTTCTGATTTCGTGCGATGAAGTGACACTTCCCCTCCTGCGCGAGCAGTTACCGAAGCCTCTGGCGGAAAAAGTCGTCGATCACATCCGGGTCGAAGCACACGCCGCGGCGGCTGACCTGCTAAAAGCATCCACGGAAGCGATGCGGAAGGTAAATGCCAAGACCGATCGCGAAAAAGTCGCTGCCGCCATCGGCGCCTACCGCGCCGGGGCACTGGCCGTGGTCGGCCCGGAAGACACGCTCGCAGCGCTGATCAAGGGTCAAGTCGAAGAGTTGCTCATCACCGCAGACTTGCGGCGGATGGAACCTGTCCCAGTGGGTACGGCAATCGGCACCGCGAATGAGGCCACGATTCGGGAGCCTGTACTCGAGTCAACCTCTGCAGGAGAACCCGCTTCGACACAGCCGGAGGTTGTCCGGCTTGCCGACGAACTCATTGCAAAGGCGAAGCAAACATCCGCCCGGGTTACGTTCATCGAAGATCCTGAATTGCTCTCTGAGTACGGAGGAGTGGCTGCCCTGCTCAGATTCAGGATCTGACGCGCCGGGTCGGTCGCGGGTCGCCGTTCGGAGCCGCTCGTCGTGGTGCGTGCGCTGGTCCCCGCTTCGAACTGCGATAAAGGGCAACGGCGGACACGAGAGTTCCGACGATAGCAACGGCAGCAACGACGCCGACGGTGACGGTAAAGGTCGTGGACTGCATCCAGCCGATGATGCCTTTGCCATAGCGCGCCGCAAGTGCGCCTTCAGCGAAAAAACGTATCGCCCGAACGGCACCGAGCGTGACGAAGAATGTCCAGGCGTTCACACGACCTGCCCCGCTGGTCAGCACGAACGCGGTGAATGGAAAGGGTGGAGGGATGATCGCGAGTGCGCCGACAGTGACGGCAGCACTTGTGCCGACGCGTTCTTGCACGCGTTTGAGCCGCGACGGCTTCACGAATCGTGACAATCCGTGTTCGCCGACTTTTCGTCCGATCCAGAACGTCCCCGCGGCGCCAAGCATCGATCCGACCGTGGCCAGAACTGCATACAACCAGAACAACTCAGGCTTTCGCGCGACGAGCAGAATGAGAACGAAATCGATGCCAAGTGGCAGAAAGAACACGATCGAGGAATCGAGGGCTGCAAGCAGCACCAGTCCCGGCGGTGTCAGAAAGTATCCGAGGAAGGAATAGAACAACCCGCGCATGACGCCAGTCGTATCAAACGCCGGACCACCGCCACCGGGGAGATCGTGGAATATCAGTGGCAGTAGTAAGCTCAACCACGAGGGATCCATGAGAACCGTCATTCTGGCGGCATGCTGCGTCGTTGCGTCCGGCGCCATCAATTTCGGGGCGAACGCCCGCTCAGGCGCAGCACAGGGCACGAAGGGCAGTGCGATGGACAGAATCGCCGAGCAGTACGTAAAGCTCGTGCTCGCACTTGGTCAGCACGACGCCGACTACGTGGATGCGTACTATGGGCCGCCGGAATGGAAGAAGGACGCGTCGGCCGCCAAGATGGACCTCGATAGCGTCGCCGCTCGCGCACAGGCACTGATTGCGGACATTGGCCGCGAGCGTAACTCGATGCGATCGTCGCCGTCTGGCGGCGACGACGAGATGATGCAGCTTCGGGTGCAGTATCTCAGGCGGCAGCTATCGGCGCTTTCCGCACGGGTGCGAATGCTCAAGGGCGAGCGGCTGTCATTCGACGACGAATCGCGGGCGTTGTATGACGCAGTCGCGCCGACATTTCCGGAATCGCACTTTCAGGAGATTCTCAATCGGCTGGAGAAACGGTTTCCCGGGTCGGGGCCACTCGTCGAGCGTTACGACGCCTTTCGACGCTCGTTCGTGATCCCGCGCGACAAACTGGATCCGGTTTTTCAGCGCGCGATTCAGGCGTGCCGGGAGCGAACACTGGCACACATCAAGCTGCCTGCGGACGAACGATTCACGGTCGAGTACGTCACCAACAAATCATGGAGTGGCTACAACTGGTATCAAGGCGGCTATCGCAGCCTGATTCAAGTCAACACCGACTTGCCAATCTTCATCGATCGGGCGATCGATCTTGCGTGCCACGAGGGCTACCCGGGGCACCACGTCTACAACGTTCTCCTCGAAAAGAATCTCGGGAAGGATCGCGGATGGATCGAGTTTTCCGTTTACCCGCTGTTCTCGCCGCAATCGCTGATCGCAGAGGGCACTGCGAATTTCGGCATTGCAGTCGCGTTCCCCGGGAAGGAACGAGTGGAATTCGAACGTACGGTGCTCTTTCCCCTGGCAGACCTGGACCCGGCGCGCGCGGCCGAATACTACGAGGTGCAGTCGCTGGTCGATCAGCTTTCGTACGCCGGAAACGAGGCGGCGCGAAGGTACATCAATAAACAAACCGATGCGCCACAGGCGGCCGCGTGGCTCGAGCGCTACGCATTGATGCAGCACGATAGGGCCGTGCAGCGCGTGAAATTCTTCGATCAATATCGCAGCTACGTGATCAACTACAACCTCGGGAAGGACATGGTCCGGCGGTACATCGAATCGCGCGGTGGAAGTGCGGATGCTCCGGAGAAACGGTGGGCGGAATTCGAACGGCTCATCTCCTCGCCGCGTCTGCCGTCGGGATTGAAGTAACGCAGCGCCTTAACCGACGAGCATCGCCAGGCCGGGACTTCGTTCCACTGGATAGCTGCCGTCGACCGACAACCCTCGCAGTCGTGGCGGCAGCTCTCCTGTCGCCCGGCGGCAATACCCCCTCGCCTCTTCGAGCGACCACCGCGTCATGACACGCCGGCCATCGCGCATGACCGGCTCGAGAAGGGCTTGCGCGCTCGACGGCGGCTTCTCGTCGTGCAGTGAAATGAGGTCACCGATTGCGACGCTGTCGTGCTCGGCTCGCCACACCTGCTTCGCACCCGGCCACGTTGCCTTTCCTTCGCTGCGTTTCATCACTGTGCGAACGAGGCCACGGTCTTCGAGCTCGACGAGCTTATACACGCCTCCCAGCGCTGGCGCATCGTCCGATGTCGCGAGTGCGGTCCCAACGGCGAAGGTGTCGATTGGCGCTCCCGACTCCACGAGTTCCGCGATCTTCCACTCATCAAGATCGCCGCTCACGATGATGCGAGTGGATGTGAGCCCGGCGCGATCGAGTCGATCGCGCACGGAGCGGGACGCGGCCGCGAGATCACCGCTGTCGATGCGGACGCCTGCCGGCCGCAGCCCTGAGTCGATCAGCGTCTTCATCGCGGCGTTGACATCAAATGTGTCGAGCAACAGCACCGTGTGCTGATCGAACAGCTCCGCGTACGAGATGAACGCGTCCTGTTCCGACGGTGCGGCCAGAATCCAGGAGTGGGCCATGGTGCCGGAAAGAGGGATGCCAAACGTTCTGCCGGCTTCGACAAATGAAGTCCCGACGCACCCCGCGAGGTACGCCGCCCGAGCCGCGAGCAGCGCCGCCTCCACCCCGTGGGCGCGACGCGCCCCGAATTCCATCACCGGTCGATCGCCCGCAGCATGGACGATCCTTGCCCCCTTACTGGCGATGGAGGTCTGGAAATTCAGGATTGCGAGCAGTGCTGTCTCGACGAGCTGCGCTTCCGCGATTGGCGCCGATACTCGAAGGATCGGTTCCATTGGAAAGAACGGTGTGCCCTCGCGCATCGCCCACACGTCGCCAGAGAAACGAAACCCGCTCAAGTACTCGAAGAATGCGGACGGTACACGACGAAAGGCGGACTGGCTTTGGAGCCAGTCGATGTCGTCTTTCGAAAACCTCAGCGCTTCGAGATACGCAAGCGCCTGATCGAGACCGGCGGCAACAAGGTAGGCTCTATTGCGCGGCAGCCGGCGCACGAACAGTTCGAACGTCGCCCGGATCGGGAGCATCCCCCGTTTGAAATAGCCGGCCATCATCGTCAGCTGGTAGAGATCGGTAGAGAATGCAGGTGTGGGCATGCGGCTTGAAAGACCTCAAACGGATGGGCCCTGCAGAGGGTGTGCCTGCCGGAGTAAATGGTGAAGAGCTGGTTGGACGTTGTCGATGCGCTTTACGAGGGCTCCTGGAACGAGGATCTGCAGCGCTTCCGATCCCCGTTCGCGTTTCGCGGCCTCAATTGCGTCGCGCACACGCTCGCCAGTTCCCTGCTTCGGTTGGCCGAACCGGAAGCGGACATCGCCCGCCTCGAGGTGGCCCTGCTGCGCAACTTTCGAAAGTACGGTCACGGCCTGGCGACGGGAGCCGATTCGACCTGGGACTGGCTCGCGCTCGGTCAACATCGAGGCCTTCCCACGCGCCTTCTCGACTGGACGTACTCTCCGCTCGTCGCGCTGCACTTCGCGACGGAGAATACCTCCGACTTCGATCAGGACGGAATTGTCTGGTGCGTCAATTTCGTCGAGGCCAATAAACGCCTGCCCGGCAGGCTCAAGCGGATGCTACTGCAGGAAGGATCCGATACGTTCACTGTCGAGATGCTGTCGGCGTTTCGATCGCTCCGCGACTTCGACGCGCTCAGTCGCGAGCCGTTCGTCGTGTTTCTCGAACCGCCAGCCGTCGATCAGCGCATTCTGAACCAGCTGGCGCTGTTCTCTCTGATGTCCAGTCCGTCGGCGCGTCTCGACGATTGGTTCGCCCAACATCCCGATCTCTGTCGTCAAGTCGTGGTGCCAGCATCGCTCAAGTGGGAGGTTCGCGACAAACTGGATCAGGCGAATGTCAACGAACGCGTGCTCTTTCCAGGCCTGGACGGCTTGAGCCGATGGCTCGCGCGGTATTACACACCGGCTGCGCACCGGGGCCACCCGAGGCTACGGCGACACAATCGACAGTCTCCACTGGCTGGAACTGACGCTATCAAGCGAGCACAGGAGAAAAGGAGCGAGAAAAAATGATGATCATCCTCCCTTCTCCTTTCTCCTCTTGATCTCTTAAGACGAGCGAAGAAAGCGTGACCGTGAATGACGTTGATGGAGAGCATCCCATTGCAAATGACCGCGATCGAAATCGCAAAGCCCGGTGGCCCCGAAGTGCTGCGCGCCGTCCAACGCGCTGTGCCGCGCCCTGGCGATGGAGAAGTGCTGATTCGTGTCGACGCCGCTGGCGTGAACAGGCCCGACGTGCTTCAGCGCCGCGGACATTACCCGCCGCCGCCCGGAGCGTCCGACATTCCCGGCCTGGAAGTCGCCGGCACGATCGTCGAGACCGGCGCAGGCACTGCGCGATGGCAGATGGACGATCGCGTGTGTGCGCTGGTCGCGGGCGGAGGTTACGCGGAGTACTGCGTCGCGCCCGCGCCGCAATGTCTCCCGATCCCGGAGAATGTCGACGTCGTGTCCGCCGCGGCGATCCCTGAGACGTTCTTTACCGTCTGGACCAACCTGTTCCAACGCGGCGCGCTTCGCGCCGGCGAACGGGTGCTCATTCACGGCGGTACAAGCGGGATCGGGACAACCGCGATTCAACTCGCGCATGTGCTCGGCGCGGTGGTGTATGCGACAGCCGGATCGGACGACAAATGCGCGGCATGCCGCCGTCTCGGCGCGACGGTCGCAATCAACTATCACGACAGTGACTTCGTCGACGCGATCCGGCGCGAGACCGATGGTGCGGGCGTTGACGTGATTCTCGACATCATCGGAGGCGACTATTTCAACCGAAACCTTGAATGTCTCGCCATCAACGGACGTCTGGTTCAGATCGGACTCCTTGGTGGCTCGACGGCAACCCTGGATCTCGGACGGGTGATGCGACGGCGATTGACCATCACGGGCTCCACTCTTCGCATTCGAACAGTCGGAGAGAAAGGGGCGCTCGCACATGAACTTGAAACGCACGTCTGGCCGCTGCTCTCAGCGAAGCGAGTCGCTCCGGTCATCGACCGAACATTCCTCTTGACCGACGCGTCGGCCGCGCATCGACGCATGGAACAAGGCGAGCACATCGGTAAGCTCGTGCTCACAGTCCGTGGTGCATGACGTCGCGCTACAGCGCCCTCCTCAAACGCCACGCTGTGGCGGTTATGTGCGGTGCCTGTCATGTAACTGGGTTGGAGTATAGGAAGTAAGGGAAGGCTTTGGAGCCGTTTGCACGGACGAGCAAGGAATGCGACGGCGGCAATCGCATTGCACTCCCGTGTAGCACTTACAACCTTTTGCTCTTTCCGAGGAGGCATCCGTGAAGAAGATCGTTCTCGCACTTGCCGTTGCCGTCGCCACCGCAGCGGCAGCCAACGCGCAGACCGCCGCAGCCAGCAAGGCGCCCGGCGCCAAGTCAACAGCTCAGACCCACGCGGCTAAGCCCCATGCTGAAAAAGCTGCGCCGATGAAGGCCGAGGTCGTATCGACTGATGCAACCGCCAAGACGATCACCGTCAAGGATGCGTCAGGTTCGAACGTCACGTTGACCGCGACCGGCGGCGCCGTGGCCGAACTGTCGAAGGTCAAGGCTGGCGACATGGTGATGGTGACGAAGGCCGACAACAACGCCACCAAGATCACCAAGGTGAAAGAGACGACCAGCAAGGCGCACAAGGAGAAGAAGTAAGGCAGCGTCAGGCTCGTCGAGTCACCGTTGCACGCGGCGGGAGCTCAACGCGTCCCGTCGCGTGCCTTCTTTCGTCCCTTTTCCCTTAGACGTCGAGCTCCTCAGCTTCCTCCGCTCTTTCCATAATGAACCGGAATCGCGCCGACGGATCCTTACCCATGAGCTCGTTGATCACGCGGTCGGTAATGATCTGATCGTTGATCTCGACCTTCAGCAGCCGCCGCGTGCGCGGGTTCATTGTCGTCTCCCACAGCACCTTCGGCATCATCTCGCCCAATCCCTTGAATCGTGTGATCTCCGGATTGGCACGCCCGTTTCCGTGTAGCTTGAGCAGGCGATCGCGATGACTGTCATCGAGCGCCCAGTACGTCTCTTTGCCGAGATCGATTCGATACAGCGGCGGCTGCGCCAGGAACACTCGACCAGACGTGAACAGTCCGGCCATGTGGCGGTAGATGAACGTCATGAGGAGTGTTGCAATGTGATGTCCATCTGAATCGGCATCGGACAGGATGATGATCCGTCCGTATCGCAGCTTGGCAAGATCGAAGTTCTTGCCGAGCCCGCAGCCGAGCGCGATGACGAGATCCGAAAGCTCCTTGTTCTCGAGCACCTTGGCGAGCGATGCGCTTTCGACGTTGAGCACCTTCCCTCGCAGCGGCAGAATCGCCTGGCGCGTCCGATCGCGTCCTTGCTTGGCCGACCCTCCTGCCGAGTCTCCCTCGACGATGAAGATCTCGCTGTCTTCGCGTCCCGGCGCCGTGCAGTCGCTGAGTTTTCCAGGAAGCGTCAGGCGACCCGAGGTCGCGGTCTTGCGGACGACCTCCTGCTGCGCCGCGCGGCTTGCTTCGCGCGCGCGGGCGGCGAGGATGACGCGTGCGACGATCGACTCCGCCACACTGCTGTTCGTATTGAGCCAGTGCTCCAGCGCCGGTCGCACTTGGGAGTCAACCGCCGAGAGCACCTCGGGATTGTTCAGCCGATCCTTGGTTTGTCCCTGAAACTGGGGCTCGGCGACGAACACGCTGAGTACAGCGACGAGTCCCTCCCGGATGTCTTCAGCGGTGAGCGTGACGCCTTTCGGCGACAGATTGTGTGTGTCGATGAAGTTGCGCACAGCCTTCCCGAGACCAGCGCGGAAGCCGTTCTCGTGAGTTCCGCCCGATCCGGTAGGGATGCCGTTGACATAGCTGCGCACGTGCTCGTCGGTCGACTGGGTCCACTGCAGCGCGAGGTCGATTCTGAGACTTGCTTCATCGCTGTCCTTCGACACCGTGAACGGCGATTCGTGAACCGGCGTCGCCGATCGCTCACGCAGAATCGTTTTCAGGTAGTCGGCGAGGCCTTCGGTGTGCTGGAAAACCTGCCGCTCTTTCTTGCCTTCGTCTTCAAAGACGATCTTGAGGCCTTTATGGAGGTAGCTGGAAACCTCGAGCCGCTGCTTGATCACGTCCGGATCGAATTCGACTTTCGGAAAGATGGTCGAATCAGGCCTGAAGAACACCGTCGTGCCGGTCCCCCGCGCCGCGCCGAGCTTCTTGAGACTCCCGACCGGCTGCCCCTGCTTGAATCGAACTTCCCATTCGGCACCGTCGCGACGCACTTTGGCGACAAGCTCCTTCGCGAGCGCATTGACGACGCTCGCGCCGACGCCGTGAAGGCCGCCGGCGGTCTTGTAGTTTCCGGCCTCGAACTTGCCGCCGGCATGAAGCATTGTAAAGATCACTTCGACGGCGCTCTTCTTTGTCTTCGGGTGCTTGTCGACCGGTATCCCCCGCCCATCGTCTGCAATCGTGATCGAACTGCCATCCGCATGCAGGGTCACGGTAATGTTCGAGGCGTAGCCGTTCATCGCCTCGTCGATGGAGTTATCCAGGATTTCCCAGACGAGATGGTGGAGTCCCGTCGAACCAACGCCGCCGATGTACATGCCGGGACGTTTTCGAACGGGCTCGAGGCCTTCGAGAACAGTAATGTCTTTCGCGGTGTATGAGGGCATTCGGATTGGTTCTACGGGGTTCCGCCCGGGTTCTACTGGGTTCTGCCAGGTTCGCTCGCAGTTGCCGTTACCTGTGCAGCACTGATGGTAACACCGGACAACTCACGTGAACCCGGTCGAACCTCGCAGAACCTTGAAGAGCCTCGCAGAAGCTCGTAGAACCTGAACCCTCAATCCAGCAGCAACGCGCCAGGATCCTCAACGAGTTGCTTGATCCGGACCAGGAACTGGACTGCCTCGGCACCATCGACAATGCGGTGATCGTATGTCAGGGCTACATACATCATGGGATGCACGGCGACCTGCCCGTTCACGGCAATCGGACGCTGCTGGATCGCATGCAGGCCGAGGATGCCGACCTGCGGAGGATTCAGAATTGGCGTACTGAGAAGTGAGCCGAACACCCCACCGTTAGTGATCGTGAACGTTCCCCCTTTGAGATCGGCGAGCGAGAGCGTTCCATCCTCCGCGCGTTTGGCGAATTCCCGGATGTGCTGTTCGATCGCGGCAAACGACATTCGATCGGCGTCGCGAAGGACGGGGACGACGAGACCTTCGCTGGCGCCGACGGCGACACCGATGTCGTAGTAGTGCTTCAGGATCATCTCGTCGCCCTGGATCTCCGCGTTGAGCCGCGGAAAGGTTCGCAGTGCGCCGATCGAGGCCTTGACGAAGAACGACGCGATGCCGAGACCGACGCCATGACGTTCCTTGAAGGCCTGCTTGTGACGTTCACGAAGGGTCATGACCGCGGACATGTCGACCTCGTTGAACGTCGTGAGCATCGCCGCGGTGCTTTGCGCTTCCACCAGGCGCTTCGCGATCGTCGCGCGTCGTTTTGACATGCGGATGCGATCTTCGGTTCGATCGCCTGCGGGGGGACGCAACTCGGCAACCGGGGCGAGCGGGCGCGCCTTGGGCGTCTCAACCGGCGCCGACTTGGCGGCGGCGCTGCGACCGTTGCCACCCGTCGCTGCCTGCTCGACGTCGCGGCGCATGACCCGCCCGGCATCTCCGGTTCCTCGAACGCGAGTCAGATCGACGTCATGTTCTTCGGCCGCCCGGCGTGCCGTCGGCGTCGATCGCGTTTTCTCGGCCGACCTGCTTTCCTCTGCCGGTTTCGCCGGGGCTGGCGCTGCCGGAGCCGAAGCCGGGGCCTGCGCGCCCGCACCGGCCGCCTCCTCAATCACGCCGAGCACCTCGCCAACCTTGACGTCTTCGCCGTCCTTGCGATCGATTCGCTTCAGTACACCTCCCTGCGGCGCGGAGACTTCCAAATCGATCTTGTCGGTCTCGAGTTCGACCAGTGGATCGCCGACGGCGACGACTTCGCCTTCGCGGCGCAGCCACTTGGCGACGCGTGCATCAACGATCGATTCTCCAACTTCAGGAACGACGATATTGGCTGGCATTTGTCCGCATTCCTTACTGCGCTTGGGGCCCCACCCCCAAGCGCGCTCGCTCGGCGACTTCGCGCCTCGCTCGGGCCGCAGGCGCTTTCCCTTTTGCCTTTTGCCTTTTGCCTTTCCTATCGCGTGAGCTGCTCCGCCGTCCGTGAAGTCGCGGCGTCAGAGCGAATACTCAGGCGATCAGCGAATGCCTGATTGACCAGCGCCTGCTGATTGAGCGCATGTCGTGCGGCCGAGCCTTCGGCGGGACTCGCGCTCCGCGGCCGCGCGATCCGCCGGACGGGCCGTCCGTTCGAAACCTCAACGAGATGCGGCCGGATGAAGTCCCACGCGCCCATGTTCTCCGGTTCTTCCTGGACCCACACGATCTCGTCGGCCTTCGAATACGCGTCGAAGGTGGCACGCAGGTCGCGCATCGGGACGGGATAAAGCTGTTCCAGCCGGCAGATCGCGATATCAGGTCGGGCCGCGCGACGGTCGCTCGCGACCAAATCCGCGTACACCTTGCCCGAGCACACGACGACACGCCGAATGTCGGCGGCTCGATCGGCTGCGTCCGCATCCGGCAACACCATCCGAAACCGTCCCTCCGCAAGATCCCGCGGCGTAGAGGCCACGAGTGGGTGGCGGAGAAGGCTCTTCGGCGTCAGCACGATGAGCGGCAGCGGGTCGACATGAAGCAATGCGGCTTGTCGGCGAAGCAGATGGAAGTATTGCGCCGCGGTCGTGCAATTCGCGATTCGC
Organism: Vicinamibacterales bacterium; assembly: GCA_035758845.1. Taxonomy (GTDB): domain Bacteria; phylum Acidobacteriota; class Vicinamibacteria; order Vicinamibacterales; family 2-12-FULL-66-21; genus JALZOC01. The sequence continues at coordinate 29,338 of DASTVZ010000140.1, read as the reverse complement.
ATGTTGATGTCGGCGGCAAGTTGCAGAAATCTCTCCGGCCTGGCGCTGGCATGATCCGGTCCCTGTCCTTCATGGCCGTGCGGCAGCAGAAAGACCATGGACGGCCGGAGTCCCCACTTGCCCCTCGCCGACACCACGAACTCATCGATCATCGTCTGCGCGCCGTTGATGAAGTCTCCGTATTGCGCTTCCCAGATGACGAGGCGTGACGGTTCCTGGATGTTGTAGCCGAACTCGAATGCGACCAGCGCGTTTTCCGTCAGCGGGCTGTTGTGAATCTCGAAGGCCGCGCGCGCATGCGGGAGCGTTTGCAGCGCCACGTGGAGCTTGCCGTCGGTTGCGTCGTGCAGCACCGCGTGACGATGGCTGAAGGTGCCCCGTTCAACGTCTTCCCCCGTCAGCCTGATGCTGACTCCATCGGCGAGTATCGATGCGAGCGCCAGTTCCTCCGCCGCTGACCAGTCGACGGTCCGCTCCTCCGGGTGGTCGAGCATGTGAATGCGTTTCTCTCGCACACGTTCGAGCTTGCGATGAATCGTGAAGTCGGACGGCATGCGCAGCAGCGCATCGTTCATCTCGCGCAGCTGCGGCAGCGGGACGGCCGTTTCGGCCTTTGCCGCCGCGCCGGGCGGTGGGGCTTCGGGTTGTGGCTCGATGAAGTCACGCTCGGTATTCAGCGTGTCCATGACCGCCTGAAGCTCGTCAGTGTACTTGCGAACCATTGCGTCGGCGACACCAGGTTGAATGATGCCGCGGGCCTCGAGCGTCCGCGCCCAGACCTCACGCACGGTCGGATGTGTTGCGATTCGCTGGTACATCAGCGGCTGCGTGAACGCGGGCTCGTCACCTTCGTTATGTCCGTGGCGGCGATAGCCGATCAGATCGATCAGAAAATCGCGCTGAAAGCGTTCCCGGTACGCAGACGCCAGACGCGCAGCCTCGACGCACGCTTCCGGGTCGTCGGCGTTGACGTGCACGATGGGAATCTTGAAACCCCGGGCGAGTCCACTTGCGTACGAAGTGCTGTATGTGTCCTCGGCTCCGGTCGTGAAGCCAAGCTGATTGTTAACGATGATGTGAATCGTGCCCCCGGTTCGATAACCCGGCAGACGGCTCAGATTCAACGTTTCCGCAACGACACCCTGGCCCGGGAATGCCGCGTCTCCGTGAATGAGGATGGGAAGGCTGCGCATCGGATCGAACGTCGGCGCGCCGGGCGAATCGACCACGGTGCCTGCTGCGCGCGCCATCCCTTCGACGACGGGATCGATCGCCTCGAGATGGCTCGGGTTAGGCGGCATCGAGACGACGACCTCGACCGCGCGGCCCCCCTTCATCGCCCTCCGGGCGCCGGCGTGATACTTCACGTCGCCGGTCCAGGCCATGTCTTCGCGGAAAGATCGTGACGATATGGGCTCCTTGAATTCCGCGAGGATCTGCGCGTACGGTTTGTTCAACACGTGCGCCATCACGTTGAGCCGCCCGCGATGCGCCATGCCGATCAGAATGTTGCGTGTCCCCGCCTCGGCCGCCTCGCCAATCACCTCGTCGAGGATCGGCACGAGCATGTCGAGCCCTTCGATCGAGAAGCGGGTCTTGCCGGGAAACGCGCGCTGAAGAAAGCGTTCGAAGACCTCGATCTGCGTCAACCGCTCGAGCAGCGCGACCGGACTGATGGGATCGGTCGGCGCGCGGAATCGCCCTTCCTCCGCCGCCCGGCGCAGCCATCGCCGTTCTTCAGGTACGAAGACGTGGTTGTAGTCGTAGCCGGTGGTCGAGGAGTAAAGTCCGCGTAACGCCGCAATCGCCTCGGCCATGTTCGAGGCGCGCTCGGTGAGCGGAGACGAAACGAGAGTCTGCGGCAGCTGCCGGAGATCTTCTTCGGTGACGTTGTGGGTTTCCGGCAGCAGCGACGGATCGCCGCTCGGGACTCGCAGGCCCAATGGATCCAGTTTCGCCGCGAGGTGGCCGTATCGCCGGATCGACTGCGCCAGACGCGCGGCGCCGACAATTTTCTCGTAGGCGACGCCATCGGGAACGGCCGCGGATTCGGCCGGTGGCGTCCATTGCTCGAAGATCGCGCGCGTCTCGGGATCAACGGAGGTCGGATCGTTGCGATATTTCTCGTATAACTCGAGGACATACCCTCGGTTGAGCCCGGCGAAGTCCTGCCACGCTGCCATATCTTTCTAATCGTAACCCATGCAACGAGCGCCGGGCCCAGCCGGAACGATCACGGAGGTGACGGAGGACACGGAACACGATCAACACGGAGACGCTTGTTCCGTGTTTCCCGTTTCCTCTTACTGCGACAATCCGAAGCAATAAAGAGAATTCAATGTCCGAATGTAGATCCGTTTGTCGACCAGCGCGGGGGTCGCGTAGATGCTGTCCTGGAGGTCGTTGACCGCAAGCGCATCGAGACCACCGCCCGGTGGCAGGACAACGACCTTTCCGCTCTCGCTGGCAATGTAGACCTTCCCGTCGCCAGCGACCGGCGACGCGTAGTATCGGTCGCTCGGCACTTTGAGGCGCCCTTGGACAACGAGAGCGCCAGACTCCGGATTCAGAACGGTCACCAGGCCGCCCGCATCATTCACCATGTACAAAGCGTGCTGGTAGAGCAGTGGCGACGGCAATTGCGGAATCCCTCGCTGATAGCGCCAGCGCACCGCTGTCGCGGTCATGTCGCCCGAGCCGCCGAGCTTGATCGCGAGCATCCCGTTCTCGGATTCCATCGCCGCCTTGTAGTAGTCCCACTCCGTCCGATCGATCGTCTTGTCGCCGTTCAAATCGAAAAATGGAAGCGAGTCCCGCGCGTGCGACGTCGGAAGCTCGTCGCGCGTCAGCTTGCCGTCTTTGTCGGCGTCGCGGGAAGCAAACACCTCCCTGGTTGGCGTCACGGCAATCATCGCGCCCGGCTGGTTCTCCGGCGACCCGAAGCCGTTGATGTAGAGCGTGTCGCCGCTGATCACAGGAGTCGACTTCAACTCGAACGAAAGCCCCCCGACCCACCACAATCGTCGGCCGTCTCGCGGATCGTATGCAGACAGGAGAAAGGAACCGGGAACGACGATCTGAGGCCGTCCGCCCGCCGGCGTGTAGACGACAGGGGTTGAATGGCCGCTTCGCGCTTCGACCCGCGGCGTGCGCCATCTCTCTCGGCCGTCTTTCTTGTCGAATGCGGCAATGAAGGAGCCGATGCTCTGATCGCACGTCAGCACCACCACATCGTCCACGACGATTGGCGATGCTCCCATGCCGTAAATGTTGTTGAAGGGACCGAGAGGCCGGCGCCAGAGCTCCTTGCCATTGACGTCGTAGGCCAGCAAGCCGTAATCGGCGAAGAAGAAAAACACTCGTTCACCGTCGGTCGCAGCCGATGGCGACGCTGCATGGTTCCGCGGATCGAGTTTCTCCTGACGGCTGCGCGGCGCTTCCCGTTCCCACAACACCTTACCGCTCGAACGATCGACGGCAAAGCTGATCAGACGTCGATCGCGAACACCGGTCAGAAAGATTCGGTTGCCGTAGATGATCGGCGACGAATACCCCGGCGGAAGATCGGCCTTCCAAATCAGGTTTCGCGTCGGACCAAATTCCCCCGGAAGAGCGCCGACCTCCGCAACCCCCGAGCCGTTCGGGCCGCGGAACCTCGCCCACTCGCCCGCCGGATCGGCCGCGGCAGCGGCGAATGTGACGGCAAGCGCAATCAACGCCTGGAGAATCATCTCGCCTTGTCTCGCTATTCTGATAGCGGCTGTGGGGCGTCGGGAACGGGCCACACGATTTTCGTGAACTGACCGCGCTGGAGCAGCTCCCGTCCCTTCCCGCCACGGCCCGTGACTTCGTACTTCCCGGTGCTGATCGTCTGCTCGGCCCCTCTGCTCGTCTCAACGGTGAGGATGTCGCGATCACCGGTCGACGCGATGAAGCCCAGCACGCGATCGGCATCGGACGTCAGCTTGATCAGAATCACGCCGCGCCCCGGACCCGACAGGAAGTTGACTTCCTCCACCTTGGTCAGAATCGCGCGGGCTTCACGCGTCGCGGCAATCAGAATCTCGTCACCGGTTACTCGCGCCACGCCAACGAACTCGGCGCCATCGGCAGCTCGCGCGAAGCGGCGGCCGGCTCGCGTGCTTGGCTCGACGAAAGGGGCGAGACCAAACCGCATGCTGTAGCCGTCGCTCGTCACCGCGACCGCGTGCACGTCCGGCACGTCGCCTTCTTTATCGGCGGTGATAGTTCCGGCGACGCGCGGATCGAGGCTCAACGCCGCCACGATCCGCTCTCCATCTTTCAATTTGAAAAAACGCTGAATCGGTTCGCCGTATCCGGTCGATGCGGGAATATCGGTGATTCTCGACGTGTATGCGACGCCAAAGTTGCTGAAGAACGCAACCGATGCGCGGGTGCTGCCGGGCAGCACGGCCATCACCGTGTCCCCCTCACGGACGCGCGTCGCGGCTACGTCCTTCACTTCCTTCTGCCGCTTCACCCAGCCGTCACGAGACACGAGCACGACGTTGTCTTCTTCGACGATGAAGTCTTCGGCGGAGTACTCGGCCTCACCCTCATCGCTGGCGATGCTCGTTCGTCGCGCATCGCCGTACTTCTTCTGTACCTCCTCAATCTCGACTCTGACGATGTCCCAGCGGCTGCCTTCGTCTCTGAGCAGCGTGTTGATTTGCCGAACGCGGCGGCGGCGATCCTCGAGTTCCTTGCGGATGAGCAGGATCTCCAGCCTCGCAAGTCGATAGATTTTGAGTTCGAGAATCGCATCGGTCTGTTCCGCGTCCAGGCCGAAGCGTTTGATGATCTGCTGAGCCGCATCCGCCTTTCCTTCCGACTTGCGGACGATCTTCAGGATATCGTCGAGCGCATCAAAGACCTTCTCGAAGCCCTCGAGAATGTGGACGCGCTTCTTGATCGACGCCAGCTCGTGTTCCAGTCGCTTGGTGACGACATCGAGCCGGAAGTGGAGGAAGTGCCAGAGCATGGAATGGAGATCGAGGCGCTCGGGCCGACCGACCTCGGGGTTTTCCGTCGGGATCAGACACGTGAGATTGACGATGAAGCTGGTCTGGAGCGGCGTGTGCTTGAAGAGATACGCCATGACCATCTTCTCGTCGGCGTCCTTCTTCAATTCGAGCGCAATCCGCACATCATCAGTCGACAGATCCTTGACGTCGACAAGCGGTGGCAACTTTCGGCTCAATGCCACGTCGGCGATGCGCTCGACAAGGGTCGCCTTGTTGACCGTGTAGGGAACGCTGGTGATGTAGATGGTCTTGCCGCCTCGGGTAACCGGCCCTTCCTCCCAGGTTGCGCGCAAACGAATCGCGCCGGATCCTGTTTTGTAGATCTCCTTCAATTCCGCCGGCGAATTCAGCATCTGCCCGCCGGTCGGAAAGTCGGGCCCTTTCACGTAGCGGCACAACTGCACGCTGCTCAAATCGGCATCACCGAGGAGCTTGATGAGCGCCGTGCAGATCTCATTGAGATTGTGCGGAGGAATGTTGGTCGCCATGCCGACGGCGATCCCGGTGGCGCCGTTGATCAGTAGGTTCGGAATCCGTGATGGCAGCACGACCGGCTCGGTCCGCGTGCCGTCGTAGTTCGGGCGAAACGGCACGGTCGCTTGATCGATCTCGGTCAGCAACTCGTCGCTGATCCGTGCGAGGCGGCATTCGGTGTACCGCATGGCTGCGGCGCTGTCGCCGTCAAGCGACCCGAAGTTCCCAGAGCCATCGATGAGCGGGTAGCGCAGAGAAAACGGCTGCGCCATTCGAACGAGCGTCTCGTACAACGCCGAGTCGCCGTGCGGATGATAGTTCCCCATCACGTCGCCCACGACTTTCGCGCACTTCCGATGCTTCGCATCTGCCGTGAGGTTCTGCTGCCACATCGTATAGAGGATGCGGCGCTGCACCGGCTTCAAACCATCGCGGACATCGGGGAGCGCACGCGAGGTGATGACCGAGAGCGCGTAATTGAGATACCGGGTTTGGGCAGCTTCGTGAAGGGGGACTGCTTCGGGGTCATTCGGGCCACTCGGCCCTCGGGTATCAACCAGAGCTCCACCATCGGCATCGAAGAGCGATGGTTCTTTCTTTCCGCGTTTCGCCACGCTAAATCCTCCGTTGGGATCGATCGGAGATCTTACTCTCAATCAACAGCATTCACTGTGGCGCTGCGATCACGTCGAAAGAGATGGGAAAGGAGAAGGGAGAAGGGAGAACAAAAACTAGCGAACTGTGACCATTCGCCGAATGCACCTTGTTCTTCGTAGAGAAGTCTGGAATCGTCGTTCTCTATGCGCTATCTCCACCTCGACGTCTTCACCGACACTCCTTTCGAAGGGAACCAGTTGGCCGTATTCCCTGAACCAGCCGGCCTCGACACCGCGAAGATGCAAACCATCACGCGCGAGATGAATTTCTCCGAGTGCACCTTTATTTTGCCGGCGGAGCGCGGCGGCGATGTGAAGATGCGCATCTTCACGCCCGGCGAGGAGCTACCGATGGCAGGCCATCCAACGATCGGATCGACGTTCGCGCTCGCCGCGGAGGGAACGATCGCTCGCGGGCGCACCGATTTCGTCTTCGAATTGGGGGTGGGACCGACGCCTGTTGCCCTCGAGTGGAAAGAGGGCGCGCTGTCGTTTGCGTGGATGACCCAGCAATTGCCGAAGTTCGGTGGCATCGTTCGCGAGCGGGAGGCGCTTGCGGGCGCAATTGGCGTCGGCGAATCGGATTTCGCGGGAGATCTCCCGGCGCAGGTCGTGTCGTGCGGCGTGCCGTTCGTGTTCGTGGCGCTTCGGTCGCGCGCCGCCGTCGATTCGGTCTCGATCGATCGTAAGGCCCTGGCTGGTTGCTATCGCGAGAGCGGCATCGAGGAACTTCCGACGTTCTTCTTCACCACCGAGGGCAAGCAGGACGCTGGAGCGGCCCAGACGGTTTACAGCCGGATGCTCGCTGCCGCATTTGGAATTGCCGAGGACCCGGCGACTGGCGGTGCCAGCGGACCGCTCGGGTGTTACCTGCTCCAATACAAGATCGTGAGCCCGGACGCCGCGAAGAACATCCTGAGCCTGCAAGGCGTGCTGATGAAGCGCCCGAGCCGCATTCACATCTCGATCGAGAGCGACAAGGGCGCGATCACGCGCGTGCGCGTAGGTGGCCGTTCAGTATTGGTTGGACACGGCGAATTGAACACTGCCTAGGACTGGTTTCAAGACCGTGTCAGGCGCGGGTCCTTCTATGAGAGGTCCCGTGTCAAGCTCCATGCGTCTAAACACACGCCGCCGGAGCGGCCCTCTCAGTAGCCAAGAGGGTCGCGGAGGCGGCCGCCGAATAAGGCATCGCCGCTGCGAGCTGGCCAGTCGTGGTGGACGGACGAGTCACGCCTCGTTGCACCACCTTCTATCCGTGTGGCGTTTGTGTTCGCCAGCACCCTATCCTTCGTACGTTTACAACGCAGGACGACTGTGGCGCGCGCCGCTCCATCTGTCCGCCGGTGGTTGGTGGCCACCCGGACCCGCGGCGAGCAGCGCGCACCAGCTCGGAGTGTTCGAAGGGAGCGATGCCGCGACGCACTTAGGCGCGCAGCACCGCCCCCTCCGGCACGATCCCGTGTTCAACATACCGCCACAACGCGATCAACAGTTTGCGCGCCACCGCGACAATCCCGATCCGGCGGGCGCGCGGGTGGTCGCCGACGCGGGCGGTAAACCAACGCGTCAGCGCACTGGTCGGTTGCCACCGCAGCCAGCCCGACGCCAATTCCACCATCAGGGCGCGCAACCGGCGATTGCCGGTGCCGCTGATGCCCCGTTCACGGATCGTCTGATCACTGCGAAATGGCGTCGGCACGAGGCCGACGATCGCGCCGAGTTGGCGCCCGTTGCGAAACGCTCGCCAGGTGAAGAGCTCGGTCGTCAGGGTCAGCGCACCCGTGCTGCCGATCGCCCGCAGCTTGAGCAGGTGTCGCGTTTGCTCGCCGATCCGATCACTGGCCTGGATGCGGGCGCGGCGGGCGCGCCGGAGCACGTTCAGACGCGCCTCGACCTGGCGGAGTTGCATCCAGTCACGCGTGAGACGGCTCACCAACGCCGGGGCCAGACCCTTGCCATCCCACAGCCGCGCCCGCTCAAGGCGCGCGGGGAAACCGAGCGCGAGCGAACGCCCGACCCCTTGCGTCACCAGCAACCCCTGCATCCGATTGCGCAGCCGCTTCCGATCTTCCAGGACCGCATCCCATTCGCGTTGCAATTGCCGATCGGCTTCCGCATCCAGCGAGGGGACACGGACCTCGCGCCCGCCGCGCCGATCGCCCGCCGTCGCGTTCATCAGCTGCGTGACCAGCGCCGGCGCATCCAGTCGATCGGTCTTGGCGCGACGGCGCCGGCGGTCGACCGCAATACTGGCCGGATCGACGACGACATTCACGATGCCCTGGGCGACCAGCGCACGATGCAGCCAGAAGCCGTCGCGTCCCGCTTCGTAGCAGCTCCGCACGGGCGCATCCGGATCGAGGCCGACGCGCGGCTTCGCCGTGGCGATCTCCTGCCACAACGTTGGCAGATCGCTGGCCACGATGGTGCGCGTCCTCGGCCGATCGCCACGCGCGATCGCAAACGCCAGCTTCCATCGCCGGCTGCCCAACTCGAGGGCGACAAACAGTGTGGCGGTCATGACTGAAGTAGACTCTGCGGAACGGGTCGTCGCGGTCATAGCTCCTCCTTGTCTGCTTCCTCGTCAGAAGCTTGCGAAGAGCTTAACTGCGGCGACTCGTGCTGCGTTCATAGGATCTGTCCGCGAACAGCCCCACGGCCTCCTCGCGCCGACAAGCCCTGTCACGGGAGACGGCGCTGCGGCGGGCCGCGGCCGGGGTCCCCGGCGCGCGTTTGCTGCGCGCTGGGGTGGAGGGGCGCCCCGTTCGCGGCCACCCGCTATCGGTTTTGAAACCAGTTCTAGTGATCAGCGATTCTGTTCATGCTCCAGAAGCCACTGCTTCCGCCACCGCCCTCCGCCGTAACCGCAGAGCGTGCCGTCGGAGCGAATCACGCGATGGCACGGGACGATGATCGCGATGCGGTTCTGGCCGTTGACGCGGCCGATGGCTCTGACTGCCGCTGGAGACCCGACTTCGCGCGCCATGTCTGAGTAGCTTCGCGTCTCGCCGTAAGGGATGCGGCAGAGCGCACGCCAGGCTTTCAACTGGAATTCCGAGCCGCGTTGCTTCAACGGCATCGTGAATTCGCGCCGGGTGCCGGCGAAGTACTCCGAGAGCTCCTTGCGCGTCTGACGAAGGACCGGGTGATCGCCGGGAACGATTGGGCCGCCGAGCGATCGCCGCAGCTCGCGAAGCTCGGTTTCGAGGGCACGGCGATCCACGAACTCGAGTAGCTCGAGTTCGCGGTCACCGGCGATCGCGAGCATCGGGCCGAGCGGTGTTTCAATCCACGCCGCTGTCAGGAGCGTCGTGTCACGCGCGTCGCCGGGGGTTTCGCCGAACACTCTCGCAAACGCGTCGCGGAATCCGCTGTCGGATTCGAAGCCCGCATCGAGCCCGGCGTCGAGGGTGGAAGCTCCCTCATGCAAGGCACGCATGGCGGTACCCAGCCGGCAGGCGCGCTGGTACGCCTGGAACGTCATTCCAAAGCTGCGCTTGAACGTCCGTCGAACTTGAACCGGATCCAGTCCCCGCTGACGCAAGTCCTCATCACGCAGTCGGATGTCAGGGTTGCGGAGCATTTCATCGACGAGCGGCGCGAGCCAGTTCGGAGCCGACGTCGCCGACGACATGGGATCGCAGATCCGGCACGGACGATAGCCGCGGTGAAGTGCGTCCTGTATCGTTGACGCATACTCGACATTCTCGGGCTTCGGCTTTCGCGCGCTGCAGGTCGGGCGGCAGAAGATCCCGGTTGTGCGCACACAGGCGAAGAACAGGCCTTCAAACGAGCGATCGCGCTCCACGAGGGCGCGGTACATCTCGGCGGGAGTGGGCATCAGCATCATGCGGTCAGAATACGGGCACCGATAGATTGTGCGCTACCGGAAAATGGACAGGCAACTCTCAGTATTGCCCGGTGCGAATCGATTCGCGTTACCATTTCGCCGGCGGGTCTTCAGCAAGGGCGTTCCTTATGATCTTGCGCTGGATCGTCGCGAGCCTTCATCTTCTCGCGCTTCCGCTCGGCCTCGGCGCCGTCTGGGCACGTGGCCGAGGATTGATTCGAGCGCGCAACACCAGTGACCTCGCTCGAGTTTTCATCGCCGACAACTTGTGGGGATTGGCCGCTGTGCTCTGGATCGTCACCGGCGTTTGGCGTGCGTTCGGAGGACTCGAGAAAGGCACACAGTACTACGTGAACAATCGGATGTTCTACATGAAGATGGGCCTGCTTGCGCTGATTCTGCTTCTCGAGGTTGCGCCGATGACCGCCCTCATCGGATGGCGCGTCGCCATACGCCGACGCAATTCGGTGAATATGGCGGCAGCGCCAGTTCTCGCGCGCATTAGCCAGGTTCAAGCAGTTCTCGTCATCCTGATGGTGTTCGCCGCCACCGCGCTCGCGCGCGGGTTCTGGTACTGAGATATGGCTAGCGAATCCCGCTTCTGGACCAGGACGAAGCAGAAGACGCTGTACTTCCTGCTCGGAAGTGCGGTGCTGTCGATCGGCACACCCGCGCTTGTGGCCGCGACGCAGCCCGGCTCGCGTTTTTATCTGCTTCAAACGATCGTGTTCGGCGCCCAGGTAATTCCGAATTTGGTGGCGGCAGCGCTGTGGCTGCCCTGGCGCTCGCCGCGCGCCAGCAAGGTCGCCCGCGTGCTTGCCGGAGTTCTCTTCGTCGCGTCTGCACTGTTCTATATCCCGATAATCACGGGTCTCGTGCCGACCGGTGGAGACATGATCGCGCTCGGATACGTGCTGTTCGCGATCGTCACCGTGGTCTCGATCCTGGTCGCCACGGTCATCGGGTTCGCTGGGTCATGGATGCTCGCGAGGCGGACGAATCGAACCGACGCGCCGAAAGCAACCCTATGACCTCATCGCCGCAAGCAGAGGTCACGATCGTGGACTACGATCCAGCGTGGCCTGCTCGGTTCGAGGAGGAGCGCAGAGCGCTCAGTCGAGCCCTCACGCCATGGCTGGCGGGGCCGATCGAACATATCGGCAGTACCGCGGTTCCGGGACTGGCAGCCAAGCCGGTGATTGACATCATGGCAGGCGTCGAAACGCTGGAAGGATCAAGGGACGCAATTACTGCAGCCGCGACACTCGGCTATTGCTACTTCCCATATCAGGCATCCGTGAGGCACTGGATGTGTAAACCATCAGACGCATTTCGGACTCATCATCTGCACCTGGTTCCAACCACTAGTCTGCAGTGGGTGCGGCCGATTGCCTTCCGTAACTATCTGCGAGTACACCACGACGTAGCTGCAGAATACGTGCAACTCAAGCGCGAACTCGCGCTGAAGTTCAGATTCGACCGCGAGGCATACACCGAGGCGAAGGCGTCGTTCATTGAGGCAGTCACACAGAAGGCTATCGCCTCCGGATATGGCGCGAACGCGGATGCGTCTGCGTAACCGGTAACGTCCACCTACGTCGGGAAGGCTCGTCATTCACGATGTTTCGCGCCCGCCCTTTCGCGGATAAATTGCCGGCAGGCAATAAAGATTCTCCGAGAGCGTATTCGAAGACACGAGATCAGAGCAGTCCAAGGTAATATCAGCAGACAGCTGAGCTTTCCTCAGGAGGCACTATGAGACGTGAGACCGGACTGACGCTGACGTTGGCGGGTCTGCTGGCGCTCTGTCCTGCAACCTCACCAGTCGCGGCGCCGGTGCAGGAACAGAAACCACAGGTCAAGATTCCTCAAGCCGGCGTTCCGCAAATCATGACCATCGAAGGTCTGTTTGTTCGCGCTGCCTACAACAATGAAGGCTACGCGATCATCGGCTACAAAACCGCGAACATGTCGGTTGGTGACGAGTGGATGCTGCTCGAGATGGGCGCGACCCTGCGAGACGGTGTTTCGAACTACAGGCTGAAGCGCGACGCATTGTCGCTCGACACGCCCGACGGAAAGGTGCCGCTGGCATCAGTCGAGGACTACCGCAAAGCCAACCTTGCGGCGCTCGACAATCGAGCAAAGGTCGCCCGCGACTCGATCAACTACTTCCCACCCAACGCCGTCCAGGCATGCCGCATCGGTTTCTTCAGCGAGTTGCAGAGCCCGGCAATGTCGTGGAGCGAAGTTGAATTGAGCCAGACGCGCGCGTGTCTGGGCCGGGTGTATTTCAAAGTGCCGGGCGGTATCAAGTACGGCCAGCACTGGCTCAATGTTCAGTTCGAAAAGAGCCTGGTGCGCGTGCCGTTCCGGATCCTCACAAAGGACGAGGAAAAGCTGGCGAACAAGAACTACAAGGACATCAGAAAGCAAGTGCAGGAAGCATTCAAGCCGCCAAAGAAAAAGACATAAGAATTGGTGACTTGGTAGCTTCGACGCACCATGAACCACACCAAAATGACGCGCCGAACCTTTGGACAGACGCTGGGACTCGGTGCAGTTGCCAGTTCTCTCCAGGGGCTCGGCGCGACGTCTGACCAGTCGATCACACAGATGTCCAGCACTCCGACGGCTGAAGCGCTGTGCGAGTTCAGCGCCATTGAATTGGCCACGAAGATCCGCCAAAAGGACGTATCAGCGCGCGATGTGTTGAACGCGCATCTGGCACGAATCGAACGGCTCAATCCCAAAGTGAACGCCATCGTCACGCTCGCCGCCGAGCGCGCGATCGCGGATGCCTCGCGCGCCGACGAACTGACGGCGCGCGGCGGTCCTCTCGGTGTCCTGCACGGCCTGCCGGTCGCCCACAAAGACCTCGTCGACACGGCCGGGATTCGGACGACGCGGGGGTCACTGTTCTACAAGGATCATGTTCCGACCCGCGACGCACTGATCGTGAGTCGCATCCGCGCGGCGGGCGCCATCACGTGCGGAAAGACCAACACCCCTGAGCTCGGCGCCGGCTCCCAGACGTTCAACCGCGTCTTTGGCGCGACGCGTAATCCCTACGACACGACCAAAACATGCGGCGGCAGCAGTGGCGGCGCGGCGGCCGCGCTCGCGTGCGGAATGCTGCCGATCGCCGATGGCAGCGATACCGGAGGTTCGCTCCGCAACCCCGCCGCCTTTTGCAATGTCGTCGGATTTCGTACCTCGCCTGGTCGCGTCGGCAGCGAGAACACCTCGTGGTCGCCGTTGTCGGTGTCGGGTCCGATGGCAAGGTCGGTCGCAGATGTCGCGCTATTCCTCAGCGCGATTGCCGGACCGAACCCGCAAAATCCGCTATCGCTCGACGGAGACGGTGCGCGATTCCGGGACCGGCTCGATCGAACCTTCAAAGGCGCGCGCGTGGCGTGGTGGAAAGGACTCGGCGGCCTTCCATTCGAACCGGCGATCCGTTCGGTGATCGACGGCAATCGCCGCGTGTTCGAAACTCTGGGCTGCACCGTCACCGACGACGAGCCGGATTTTTCCGGCGTCGATCAGGCATTTCCCGCGCTGCGGTTCGCCGGCAATCATCCGCGTTATGCACCATTGATTCGTGACCGAGCCGAGTGGGTCAAGGACACGATCAAATACGAAATCGCGGAAGCCGAGCGGATGACCGCAGCCGACCTCGGACGCGCGCTTGCGCGACAGACGCAGATGTACGACCAGAGCCGTCAGTTCTTTGAGCGCTATGACTACTTCGTCTTGCCGGTCACACAGGTTGCGCCCTTCGACGTAAATGTTCCCTATCCGACGCAGATCGACGGAAAGCCCATGACCACCTACATCGACTGGATGCGGTCGTGTTGGTATGTGACGTTCATGGCGAACCCTGCCATTTCGGTGCCTGCTGGGTTCACAGCGACGGGGTTGCCCGTCGGAATTCAGATCGTGGGACGCCACCGCGATGACTGGAGCGTGCTGCAGCTGGCGCATGCGTTCGAGCAGGCGACGGGGCACGGGAAGAGGCGGCCGGCACTAATCAACGCCTGACCCATCCTTCCGCCCGTCTCGCCGGAGCGCGGAGGCGGAAAGCCAAACCTACCGCTGCTCGATCGGCAGTACGGTTTGCGGATACGGCGGACCGATGTATTCCGTGCGCGGACGAATGAGACGGTTGTTCGCGTACTGCTCGAGGCAGTGTGCCGTCCAACCGGAGATTCTGCTGACGGCGAAGATCGGCGTGAACAGATCGATCGGAATACCAAGCGTGTAGTAGGTCGACGCCGAATAGAAATCCACGTTCGGATTCAGCTTCTTCTCCGATTTGACCAGACTCTCGATCCGCTGCGACATCTCGAACCAACGAGTGTTCCCGGTCTTCTCGCCAAGCTCTTTCGACATGCGCCGCAGATGGGTTGCGCGTGGATCCTCGGTCCGATAGACGCGATGGCCAAATCCAGGAATCTTGATCTTCTTCGCGAGCTTCGTTCGGATCGCATCATCGACACGCTCTGGCGGAGCATCCGGGCCGATCTCGATCAACAAGCGCATCACATCGGCATTGGCGCCGCCGTGAAGCGGTCCCTTCAGCGTGCCGATGGCGCCGACAATGGCGGAATACAAATCCGTCAATGTGGCCGCCGCCACACGCGCGGCGAAAGTGGACGCATTGAGCTCGTGATCCGCGTGCAGAACCAGCGCCACGTCAAATGCATGGACCGACAATGCATTCGGACGGTTCCCGGTCAGCATATAGAGGAAGTTCGCCGCCTGACCGAGTGCAGGGTCGGGCTGAATCGGACCGCCGCCCGCCTGGATCCGGCCGTAGGTGGCAACGAGGCTGCCCAGTTGCGCCGTCAGCCGGACCGCTTTGCGATAGTTCGCAGCAGGTGAGTTGTCTTCAGCTTCTGGATCGTATTGCCCCAGCGCCGACGTCAGGGTCCGCAGCACGTCCATACCATCGGAGGCCGGCAGCTGTTTCATGAGCCGGAGAATCGGCTCCGACAACGGCCGCGCCGCGGCCAATTGAGATTGCAGATCGCCAAGCTCGGCACGGTTGGGAAGCCTGCCGTGCCACAACAAGTAGCAGACCTCTTCGAAGGAGACGGCCCGGGCAAGATCGTGGATGTCGTAGCCGAAATACGCCAGCACTCCGCGGTTGCCATCCAGGTAGCAGATGGCCGAGGACGCGGCGACTACATCCTCCAACCCGGCCTTAGGCTTGGCTTCAGTCGTCATGGGGAAATGATACTGGAAATGCTGAACGCTGAATTTTGAATGCTGAATTTGCGGGGTCTGAAAACCCCGCCAATCACTCAGCAATCAACAATCAGCAGTCAGCAATTTCAGCTTCACTTCGCCACTTCCGGCGTTTTGAGCATGACGCTCTCGCCCGTGTACTGCTGGAGGATTGAAAGCAGTCCTGTGTAGAGGAAGCCGATCTGAAACAGCATGAGGAACGGCAGCGTCGCGTAGATCTGATTCACCAGGGCGTAGAACACGGTCGCGCTGAAATAGAGACCGAGGGCCAGCTCGATGAGCGGCTGCACGCCAACCGTCTGGTGGTACTTCTTCCCGACCCACTCGTCGCTGTCCTGCTCGATCCCGTATTTGGGGGTGCGCGCGAATTCGCTCTGTTTGCGGAACAAAGCTTCGAGCACCGCACGCGTGTTATTCACAGACAGGCCAATGCCGATCGACATCAGGAACGGCAAGTACTTCAGCCGCTGACGCCAGTCCCCGTAGATCTCGCGCTGCGCCTTCACGTAGAAGACAGCAATCGACGCCGTGGCGGCGAAGAACAACGGGACGTCGATGATGAGCATCTCGGTCCATCCCATGTTGTAGCGGACCCACATCGCCGGGAACATCAGGATCGAGAGCAGCGACATCAACAGGTAATTGAAGTTCGCCGACAGATGAAAGAAGGCTTCCGCCTTCACGCCGAACGGCTGCCTGGAACGGAGAATGCGCGGCAGCAGCTTCAGGCAGGTCTGAATCGATCCCTTTGCCCATCGATGCTGCTGCGATTTGAACGAGTTCATTTCAACCGGCACTTCGGCCGGGGATACCACGTCGGGCAAGAAGACGAAACGCCAGCCCGCGAGCTGCGCGCGATAGCTGAGATCCAGATCCTCGGTCAGCGTGTCGTGTTGCCAGCCGCCGGCAGACTCAATCGCCTCGCGGCGCCAGACACCAGCGGTTCCGTTGAAGTTGAAGAAACACCCCGCACGGTTCCTTGCGCCGTGTTCGAGCACGAAATGCGCGTCCAAAAGAATCGACTGGATCTTCGTGAGCAGCGAGTAATCCTGATTGATGTGGCCCCATCGCGCCTGCACCATGCCGATGCGAGGATCGGTCGCAAAGTACGGGAGGGTCCGCTTGAGAAAATCGCGCGGCGGGATGAAATCGGCATCGAAAATGGCGATGAACTCGCCACTCGATTCCGCCAGGCCGGCCTCGAGCGCGCCTGCCTTATACCCCGTGCGGTCGACGCGATGCAGGTAACGGATATTGACGCCGGCGAGAGCATGCCGGCGAACCGCCCGCTCGGAGATTGAGGTGGTTTCGTCGGTTGAATCGTCGAGCACCTGGATCTCGACGAGTTCCGTTGGATAGTCCAGTTCACAGACCGCGTCAATCAGACGGTCGGCGACGTACATCTCGTTGAAGATTGGCAGCTGCACCGTAACCCGCGGCAAATTCGAGAGTTCTGGCAGCTGCGCGGGCGCCTGGTTCTTGTGTTTCGTGTAAAGATACACAAGGTAATACCGGTGCCACCCGTAGATGGCCAGGATGCTGAGGACAAAGAAATAAAGGACGAGAATCAGCGTCTCAACAGGCGTCATATAGGAATGAATCCGTCACAGAACACAAACGATAATATTACAGCTCTGCCGTTTGCGAGATCAACGCCGGCACCCCATTACCCCCGCTCATGAACCGGCTTCAGCTACGAGCGCTGCTCGATCGAGTGCAGTCCGGAACACTGACGCCCGAGTCGGCTCACGAGCAACTCCTACAATATTTGCGCCACTCGCCCTACGAGAATCTCGAGTTTGCCCGCGTCGATCACCATCGAAGCGTGCGCCAGGGTTTTCCCGAAGTGGTGTACGGAGCCGGCAAAACTCCTGAGCAGATCGCAGCAATTTCGGAGCGAATCGTCGTTGCGGGACACAACCTCCTCGTCACGCGGACCGATCGCGCAGCCTTCGATGCCGTGCAGCGCCGGGTGCCGGGTGCATCGTTTCATGAACAGGCGCGAACCATTACACTGCGTACCGCTGCGCTACCTGCGGGCCGCGGAACCATCCTCGTTGTGGCGGCTGGCACGGCCGACCTGCCGGTTGCGGAAGAAGCCGTCATCTCTGCTGAGATCATGGGAAACCTGGTCGACCGCCTCTACGATGTGGGCGTCGCAGGCCTTCATCGACTTCTTGCCGAGCAATCTCGCCTGAACGCCGCTCATGTCGTGATTGTCGTCGCGGGGATGGAAGGTGCGTTGCCCAGTGTTGTCGGTGGCCTTGTTGATGTGCCCGTGATCGCGGTGCCTACCAGTGTTGGCTACGGCGCCAGCTTCGGCGGAATCACGGCGCTGCTGGGAATGCTAAACAGCTGTGCTAGTGGAGTTTCGGTCGTCAACATCGATAACGGTTTTGGCGCCGCGGCTGTCGCGAGTTCTATCAATCATTTGCCGTGACGCGGCGGTCTGGATTCAGAGCCTCGCTTTGCGCTATACTTAAGGATTGCCCTGTCCTCCGGGTCAATCTTCCAAAGTTACATCCCGATGCACGCTGGCGCCCTCAGGGCCCTCGAATTCGATCGGATAGTCGAGGCGGTTTGCCGTTACGCGCTCACCCCGCCTGGGTTGGCGCGGCTGACTGCACTCGCGCCGGCGACCGAGACGCCGGCTGTCTCCGACGCGCTGGCCGCTACTGCCGAAACAGTGCGATTCCTCGCCGACAACCAAATCGCGCTGCAGGCGGCAACTGACCTCGAGACGATTATTGATTCGATCGGCGTTGAAGGACGCGCGCTCGACGCGCCGCACCTGGTCGCCTTGAGCGCATTTCTTTCATCTGTTGACACCACTTGCGCGTCGATCCGGCGCGCTGGCGCGGCAACGCCATGGCTGCGACGCATCGCCGACGCTGCGACATCGTTCGAGGGAGAAATCGCCGACATCCGGCGCAAGATCGACCCCAGCGGAGAAGTCCTGGACGATGCGAGTCCCGAGCTGAAGATGGTTCGGGAGCGGCTACGCAAACAACGAACGCGATTGCGCGGCACGCTCGAATCGTACTTGCGCGGCAAGGACACATCGAAATACCTGCAGCAGCAGATCGTCACCGATCGCAATGGTCGATACGTGCTCGTCGTGCGATCGGAACATCGGGCCGCGATCCCGGGAATCGTCCACGGCAGTTCCGGAAGCGGCGCCAGTTTGTTTCTCGAGCCGCTCAGCACCGTCGAAATCAACAACGACATCGTCGCGCTCGAACAGCAGGAAGCAGAGGAAATCAGGCGCATCCTCCTGAACTTGACGAACGCCTTCAGGCGCCGCGCGGCTGATTTGACGCGGACGGTCGACGCGGCCGCCGACCTCGACGTGCTCCAGGCACGTGCGCGTTTTTCGCGCTTGGTGGATGGCGTGGAACCGGCGATCGCGTCCGACGGACGGCTGGAGTTGCGAGCCGCTCGACATCCGCTGCTGATCCCGGAAGTCCCGCGGCATCTCGGCAGAGAGGGTTCCGAATCGGAAGGCTCGGATCCCGGATCCCGCACCACGGAGCCCGGCGCGCGCAGTCCGGTTCCAGTAGACATTGTCCTCATTCCCCCAGTCACCGTTCTCGTCATCACCGGTCCGAACACGGGCGGCAAAACCGTCGCATTGAAGACCGCCGGATTGCTGTCGCTCATGGCGCAGGCGGGTCTGCTGATCCCGGTTGCCGGCGGATCGCAGATTCCCGTTTACCGATCCATCTTTGCCGACATCGGAGACGAGCAGTCGATCGCTGCCAGTCTGAGTACCTTCTCCGGTCACATCGCAAACGTTGTCTCCATGGACAAGGCGCTCGCACTGCCCTCGCTCGTGCTGCTCGACGAGGCGGGTGCCGGGACCGATCCTCTCGAAGGCGGCGCATTGGCGATGGCGATCATCGATCACTTCCGCCGGCGCGGAGCGGCCGTGATTGCCACGACGCATTACGACGCGTTGAAATCGTATGCCTCCACGACCGAAGGGGTGATGGCCGCCGGATTCGGCTTTGACCCGCAGACGTTCGCGCCGACGTATCGATTGAACTACGGGTCCCCGGGCAGCAGCCTCGCGCTCGAGATCGCAAACCGGCTGGGACTGCCGGCTGCAGTCATCGAACAAGCACGCGCCCATCGCACGGCGCGAGAGACGCAGCTCGCCGAACATCTGGCGAAGATCGAACGCGACATGCAATCGCTCGATCATGAGCGACGGCTGGCCACCCGTGAACGGCAAACCGTCGCCGAGGAAACGGCACGACTGCAGCAGCGCGAACAGGATCTCCGCAATCGCGAGGAAACGTTCAGGCGGAAGCTTGACGAGCGGATCGAGGAGCGGCTCCGCGATGCGCGGCGCGAGATCGACGACGTGGTCAACGCGCTGAAGACGCGGACGGATGCGCTCGCGGCGGAGGCCGAACGTCGGATGGCTCCGCGGCTGGTCTCGACCGGCGATACCGGCGCCGCTCGCGCCGAAGCCCGCGCGGCGATCGAAGCGATTGGAAATCGTGTGCGGCAGCCGGCTCCACAGGCTGCTGAAACGGAGAGGACGACATCCCAGCGCCCTTCGGTCGGCGATCGAGTACTGGTCGGAGCGTTCGGGCTCGAAGGCGTGGTGCAGTCGCTGCACGATCGAGAGGCCGAAGTGGATGTCCGCGGGAAACGACTCCGCGCCCGCGTCGACGAGCTTCGCGTGGTTACCCCGGCGGGCGCAGTGAGCGGTCAGCCGTCGCGCGTCCGAGTCCATGTCGACCTGCAACCTCTGGACGGTTCGCTGACCGAGTTGAACGTCATTGGAGCACACGCCGACGAAGCCGTGACCCGCGTCGAAAAGTTTCTCGACAAGGCCATGCTCAGTGAGTTGAAATCCGTGCGAATCATTCACGGCTACGGCACCGGCCAGCTTCGGCGCGCGATTGCCGAGTTTCTCCGAGGGCACCCTTACGTCGCGAATTTCGCGGCCGCTCCGGAGAATCAGGGGGGTGGGGGGGTCACGGTGGTGGAATTTAAAGAATGATGATTTCGGATTGATGGTTGGATTTGGACGATTGCGGATTGCCGATTGAGATTACTGATTGTTGATTCAGCAACGCTGCTCAATACGCAATCGGCAATCTCAGTCAGCAATCGACAATCAGCAAAATCCGCAATCAACAGTCAGCAATGTGCAATCGGCATGGCTCTATTTCCAGCAAGCTTCATCGATGACCTGAAGTCCCATGCGGACATCGTGCAGGTCATTCAGGAACGCGTGCCGCTGAAGCGCGGCGGCGCGGAGTGGAAGGGTCTCTGTCCTTTCCATGGCGAGAGGACGCCGTCGTTCCAAGTGAATGGCGACCGCGGGGTCTTTTACTGTTTTGGCTGCGGCGCCGGTGGGGACGTCATCAAGTTCATCGAGTTGTTTGACAAGGTGACATTCCCGGAGGCGGTTCGACAGCTCGCAGGACGGTTCGGCCTTGCCGTGCCCGAACAGGAGCAGTCAAAGGACGATAGCGGGGACCAGCGGGATCGTGACTCGCTGCTCAAAGCACACGAAGTGGCCGCCACATGGTTCCGCGAACAACTGGCGACGCCGGCAGCCGCGGCGGCACGGCGGCAATTGCAGGATCGGGGGCTCACTCCGGAGACCATCGAGGCGGTGGGCGCGGGGTATGCGCCGGTGTCGCGAGATGGACTCAAAACCCGTCTTCTGAAAGAGGGGTTCGCTCTGCCGCTTCTCGTTCGTAGCGGCCTCGTCGTCGAGCGAGAACAGGGAACGGCGGTCGATCGGTTCCGAAACCGGCTGATGATTCCAATCTGCCGCGACAACGGAACAATCGTCGCGTTTGGCGGACGTGCCATGGATTCTGGGCAACAGCCGAAATATTTGAATTCACCGGAAACGCCGATTTATGTCAAAGGCCGGACGTTGTACGGGCTGCACCTGAGCAAGGCTGCCATCCTGCGGGCCAAGCACGCCGTCATGGTGGAGGGTTACTTCGACTTCGCGCAGGCGTATCAGGGGGGCATTACAAATGTGGTGGCGTCTTCTGGGACGGCTTTGACGCCAGCTCAGGCGAGGCTGCTGAAACGATTTGCCGCGAAAGTCGTCCTCAGTTTCGATCCCGATGCGGCGGGCCAGGGGGCGGCCGCGCGGTCGTCCGAGCTGCTCGTGACCGAGGGGTTTCAGGTGAACGTCGCCATGATGCCGTCAGGCGACGATCCCGATACGTTTATAAGGAAATCAGGGGCGGCGGCCTATCAGGACCGGCTCAGGAATTCGCGGCCGTACCTCGAATACCTGCTGGACCGGGCGTCGATTGGACACGACCTGTCAAAGGATGACAGCCGGCGGGAGTTTTTGAATGCGATGTTGGCCGTCGCCGCCAGGATTCCCGATGCGGCGGCACGAGATCAGTTCGCGGACAGGCTGGCACACAAAGCCAGAATTACGGAAGAGGTAGTTCGAGCGGAAATACGCAAAGCTGCCGTCCAGCGTCAGACCACAGTCGCGGAACGGATGATCTCGCCCGTAGGCCAGATCAAACCGGCCGAACGGGGCCTGATCTGGGCAATCATGAGAGACCCGCGGCAGGCAGTCCAGGTGCTCGGCGATCTACAAGACGGGGAGTTGGACGGCCTGGCGACAGCGGATATCCTGCGGCAGGCGCGATCCCTGCAGGGATGTCCGCCGGCCGCCTTACCTCAGACGCTCCTCGAGCGTCTAAGCAAAGAGGAGGTTCGATTGGTCGAATCGATCTCCATCCAACCGGAAGCGCCGGCGCGAATCCTGACCGATTGCGTGCTGGAACTTCGAAAACATCGTCTCATTCGCGAACGCACTGCCGTGGAACGGCAACTGGCGAGTTTGCTCGAACAGGGCGTTCCGAGCCACGATGGACGGATCGACGAGCTGGGAACGAAGCAGATTGGGTTGAAACGGCAAATTGAAGCAATGAATCAGGAAATGGCGAAGTGACCATGGCATCTGGAAGCGGAAGTAAGGCGCTGGCAGGCAAAGGAGATCTACCGTTGTCGATCGAAGAAAAATACGATGAAGTGAGGCAGCTCATCTCCATCGGCAAGGAAAAGGGCTATCTGCTGTACGACGAAGTCAACGAATTGCTCCCGGCCGACATCACGTCGTCCGATGAGCTCGACGACCTGTTCAGTACGTTTGGCAGTGCAGGCATCGAAGTCGTTGATTCGGAGCAGAAGTACCGCGAAGACAAGCTGCTCGATCGAACCGGCGAAGGCGCTGAAGAACTCGAACTCGACCTGACACCAGGGGCACTGGACAAAACCAACGATCCCGTCCGGATGTACCTCCGCGAGATGGGAACGGTTCCGCTGCTCACTCGCGAAGGTGAAGTCGAGATCGCGAAGCGCATCGAACGCGGCAAGCTGGCCGTGATCAAGTCCATTTCGCGGACGCCCACCGTGGCCCGCGCCATCATTCAGATGGGCGACCAGTTGAAGGCCGACGAGCGGAGCATCCGTGAGCTGGTCACGTTCGTCGACGAGGAACTCACCGACGAAAAGATCGAGGACCGCAAGAAGCAGGTCATCCGCCAGATCGACGCCGTGCGGAAGGCGTGGCAGGCGGTCGAAAAGTGCAAAGAGAAACTCGATAAAACGCCGCGCGGCACCACCTCGCGTGACAAGCGGAAGTATCGCCGCGTCCGCTGGGAGTCTCTGCGCGCGCGTGTCGAACTATCGAAGTTGATCCGGAAGATCGAGTTCACGGAGAACATCAAGCGCCGCCTGATCGACGAGATCAAGGAAAAAGTCGAAGCGGTCATGCGCGTCAAGCGCCAGATCGATCACATCGAGCGCCAGATCAATCCGAAGAACAAGAAGAGCAGGTTGAAGGAGGAGGAGAAGAAGAACCTCCTCAAACAGCAAAAAGAGCTCAAGGTCGACGTCAAGACGATGGCCGACGAGCTGGAAGAGACGCCGGATCAGCTGATGCGCACCCTGGAGACGATCGCGCGCGGCGAGATCCAGGCGGAACAGGCGAAGAAAGAACTGGTCGAGGCGAACCTCCGCCTCGTGGTGTCGATCGCGAAGAAGTACACCAACCGGGGTCTTCAGTTCCTGGATTTGATTCAGGAAGGCAACATCGGGTTGATGAAGGCGGTCGACAAGTTCGAGTACCGGCGCGGCTACAAGTTCTCGACCTACGCGACGTGGTGGATCCGACAGGCGATCACGCGCGCGATCGCCGACCAGGCCAGGACGATCCGCATCCCCGTCCACATGATCGAGACCATCAACAAGCTGATTCGGACATCGCGGGCGCTGGTCCAGGAACTTGGCCGCGAGCCGACCTCCGAGGAAATCGCGAAGCGGATGGACATTCCCGTCTCGAAAGTGCGGAAGGTCCTCAAGATTGCGCAGGAGCCGATCTCGCTCGAGACACCAATCGGGGAGGAGGAAGATTCGCATCTTGGCGATTTCATCGAGGATCGCCAGGTCGTCTCTCCGTCCGA
The DNA here is from genome assembly GCA_035758845.1 of Vicinamibacterales bacterium. Classification (GTDB taxonomy): domain Bacteria; phylum Acidobacteriota; class Vicinamibacteria; order Vicinamibacterales; family 2-12-FULL-66-21; genus JALZOC01. The sequence continues at coordinate 5,589 of DASTVZ010000140.1, read as the reverse complement.
CGCGGTGATTAACCTGAACCTGAAGGAACAGACCGACTCGGTGTTGAAGACGCTGACGCCGCGCGAAGAGAAGGTGATCAAAATGCGGTTTGGCGTCGGCGACGGCAGCGAGCACACCCTCGAGGAAGTCGGCCAGAGCTTCGCCGTCACCCGCGAGCGCATCCGGCAGATCGAAGCGAAGGCGCTGAGGAAGCTGCGCCACCCGTCACGGTCGCGCAAACTGCGCGCCTTCCTCGAAGGCCGCACGTAAAAAGGTAAAAGGTAAAAGGTAAAAGAATTTTACCTTTTACCTTTAGAGTTTGTGAGGGCCCATAGCTCAGCGGTCAGAGCCGCCGGCTCATAACCGGCCTGTCCCAGGTTCGAATCCTGGTGGGCCCATCCTTCGCTCACATCTCAGGCGAAGGATGCCCACCGTAGCGGCGCTGCATAACCCGCCGCGAAGGTGGGCTGTCAGGCTGAGACGTGAGCTACGGATGGCGAGCCACGTTCGCTCGCTGCGAAGTCGGCGAATGCTGATTTTTGATTGCTGAATGCTGAGTTGATAAACAACAATCAGCAATCAACGATCAGAAATCAGCAATCTTTTGATGCACCCAGACCTTCAACACCTCATCCAGCTCCAGGACCTTGATCTCGCCGCCGACAGGGCGCGACGGCGGATTGCGGAACTGCCGGCCGCCGAGCTCGCGCTCGAGACGCGGGTTGCCGAGAAATCCTCGGCGTTGAGTACCGTCAAAGAACGACTGGCGGCGGATCAGACGGCTCGTCGCGAAGTCGATAAAGAGCTGGCGATGGTGCAAAGTCGACTGTCAAAGTTCAAAGGACAGTTGATGGAGGTCAAGACGAACAAGGAATACCAGGCGATGCAGAAGGAGATCGCCGTGGCCGAGCAGGAAGTGCGGACGCACGAGGACAAGCTGCTGGAGCACATGGAGCGCGCCGAAACATTTTCGGCGGAGCTGAAAACGGCTGAAAGCGCGCTCAAGGCGGAGCAGGCCGAAGTCGCACGCGAACAGAAACTGCTCGCTGCCGAGCGCAGTGCGCTCGAACAAGAGATCGCGAGGCTCACAGATGCGCGAGCCGAACTGGTGGCGCGGCTCCCACGCGAGGCCTTATCGCTCTTTGAACGCATCGCGCACGGCCGCAAAGGCGTCGCCGTCGCCGAAGCCAAGGACGGCCTCTGCACGGTCTGCCACGTCCGCCTCCGACCGCAAAAGTTCAACGATGTACGCCGCAACGACACCCTGACCCAGTGCGACAGCTGCACACGAATCCTCTATTTCGTTCCGGCGGCAGCCGCCGGCTCGGCTCAACCCTCCGACCATTAATGGTTGTCGCGTATATCGACGGGGGGGCCCGCGGCAATCCCGGACCCGCCGGCTACGGTGTATCCATTCAATCGGCCGACGGAACGGTCCTCGAGGAGTTGCATGGCGGGCTCGGGATCGCGACCAACAACATTGCGGAATACAACGGTCTGCTCGCGGCGCTGCAATGGGCGGTTGATCATGATGTTCGTCGAGTGCACATCCGCGCCGACTCCGAGCTGCTCGTCAGGCAGATGCGTGGTGAGTACAGGGTGAAGAATCCGGGGCTGCAGCCGTTGTACGTGCGCGCGCGGCTGCTTGCGGCGCAGCTCGACGATGTGAAATTCGAGCACGTGCGGCGGGAATTCAACAAAGAGGCGGACCGTCTGTCGAATGTGGGGATGGACGAAGCGGAGGCGCAACTGAAAGGTGAATGCTGAAATTGCCGATTGTCGATGGCTGATGGCTGATTTCCGCCGAATGCCGATTGTTGATGGTGATTGACGATTGATTCACGTCGACCTGCTTTTCAATCAGCAATCAGAAATCATCAATCAGCACTTTCAGACTTCACTCGAATGATTCCCACCATCCGTCCCGCCTGTTCTCTCCTGGCGCGATACGAGTGAAAGACGTCCGGAAACGACTTCGTGCACAGGCCGGCCACATGAATCTGAGATGTCGGCACCCCGGCATCCGCGAGTTGATCGTGATTGGCGAGCGCGAGATCCAGCTGCACGCGATCGCCTCGTCCCGGCGTGAACCATCGCCCGAGCAACTGTGAATCGTGACCTGCGTCGCGAAACATCTCGATCACCTCTGGTCCGACTTCTCCACAACAGGCCCCGAGGCATGGTCCGATTGCGGCGACAAGATCGTGCGGACGCGACCCGAACTGGTTCTGCATCCCGCGGACGGCTGCGATCGCCGCACCTTGTACCGTGCCGCGCCAGCCGGCATGGGCCGCGCCGACGACCTGTTGCCGCCGATCGCCGATCAGAACTGGCGCGCAATCGGCGACGCGCACGCCGATCGCAATCGTCGGATCATCGGTCACCGCGGCGTCGGCTTCGGGCCTCGGTCCGGGCACGTAGTCGCGGCGTTTCGAGACCGCGACGTGTGCTCCATGCACCTGGCGAAGCAGCAGAACGCGATCGAATTGAATCCCCATCCCTCGTGCCACCGCGTTCCATTCGTCGCGCGAGTCGCGGAGTTCGAGGTTTGCGGTCGTGAAGAAGTGATCGGCAACGTCGGCGAGGGGACGGCACCGCAGTACGTGGCCCCACTCCGCTTGCCTCCACTCGAAACCACCGCTAGGCTGGGGCTGAACCATGACTATCCTCGGATTGGGCATTGATGTCACCGACATCCCGCGTATCGCCAGCGCATTCGAACGATACGGAGAGCGGTTCCTGCGCCGTGTCTTCACGGATGGAGAGATCGCCTATTGTACGCAACGCCGCAATCCCGTACCCCACCTGGCCGGACGCTTCGCGGCCAAGGAAGCGGCGATGAAGGCGCTTGGAACCGGTCATTCGCGGGGTGTGCTCTGGAAGGACATCGAAGTGTTCCGCACGTTTGGCCCGCCGCAACTCCGGTTGCACGGAGGTGCGGCCGCGCGCGCGGAACGCATGCGGGTGCGATCGTCATTGCTCACGATCACGCATTCCGACGCAATCGCGATGGCCGAGGTCCTCTTGCTGGGCGAGTGAACGGGAACCAGCGTTGACCATCTTCGCTGAGTAGTACCCTCCGCGTCCCGCCGTCCGTCCAGTCGACAGCCACAACATCGGCAATAACAGTGTGATCGGCGAACATCGCTCGATTGGCACGTCGCGGCACGTCGCTTGCGCGTGCTGCCGGTGATATCGGCCAGCGCGAGAGGAGCAGCAACGATGACGATCAAGATCTTGCCGAACGAAAAGGGAAACCCGCCGGGAAAGCTGGCGGACGCCGAAGTGCATTTCATCCAGGGACCACTCGAGGGGTTGAAGCTGGTCGGCTTTGCGGTGTGGGAGCGCAAAACGGGAACCGGCCGCAACGTCACGTTTCCAGCGAGGCAGTACTCCGTCGGCGGCGAGCGCCGCAGCTTTGCGCTCCTGCGGCCGATAGCCGACGCGACATCGCAGAACCGAATCCGGGATCTGATTCTTCAAGCATACGGCGAGTACGAAGCGGAAACCGCGGTCGCATCGTGATCCGAATTCGTCCGGAGTCCGGGATCCGGTTTTGGGAACAGTCCGATCTGCCGCAATCGTCGGTTCACCGATCCCGACGGCAACAGAATGGCACAGCAGGTCAGTTCAGTCGAGGACGGGCAGCAGCTTGAGGTTCTCGCGCTGCCGTTTGGGCGGCAGCGTCCACTCTTCGCGCAGGGCTTTCGCGAACTCCGCCTGGAAGAACGGACGCTTCATGCCGCCATCGATGATGTCCCAGGGTAGAACCGCATCATTCGAGCGATCGCGAAAGATGTAGAACGCGGCATCGATTCCACTGTCGGCGACGGCGGCCCGCCACTGTCCACCGTTCCGCTCCGCCGCCTCGATCGCCGCGGCGACACGGCGATCGCCGAGGGAAAGCAGCGCCTGGTAATACGAATGACGCTCCGATTTGATGTTGAAATAGACGTTGTCGAGGCCCGACAGCAGTTGCCGCAGCCGCTTGCCCTTGGCGTCGGTCACGGCCGGGTCCTCCATTGGCAGCCACTGATAAGCGGTTCCCGGCTTTGGAATGAGCGGGTTCACGCTGCCGACAATGCGTCCGACGCGCCCGCGCGTGCGCGCATGGTTCAGCATGATGGCGCGCATCTCGACGGTGAGATCACGAATCGCCACCAGGTCCGATTCGGTTTCCGTCGGCAGACCAATCATGTAATACAGCTTCAGGTTGTCGATGTCGTTGGCGAAGATCAGGGTCGTCGCCGCGAGAATCTCGTCGTTGGTAACCGTCTTGTTGATGACGCGGCGCAAACGATCCGAACCGGTTTCGGGGGCAATGGTGATCGATCGTTCGCCACTCCTGCGCAAGAGACGCACGATCGGCTCAGTGAGATCGTCGAGTCGCAGCGACGCCGGGCTGATCGAATATCCCATGTCCAGCAAGCCGGTGAGAATGCGCTCGATCTCAGGATGATCGCAGAGCGCAATCGACACGAGTCCGGCCTTGCCCGAGTGGGCTCTGGCTTGCTTTGCGAGCTCGAGAATTCGGTCGGCGGGAAATGCCCTGACCGGCAGATAGTTGTAGCCTGCCCAGCAAAAGCGGCACAGATTCGCGCACCCGCGCACGACCTCGATCAGAAACCGCGACCCGAACTCCGTATCCGGTGTGAAGATGGAGGTCGCCGGCGGATCAAGCCGATCGACGCTCTTGACGGCGGCCTTCCGGACAGTCGAGGGCGCGCCGGTGCCTGGTTTCGGTTCAAACGCAGCGATCGTGCCGTCTGCTGCATGTCGGACATCGTAGAAAGACGGAATGTAGAAGCCGCGCTCGGCGGCGAGCCGGCGCAACAGATCGCCGCGATCCGCGCAGTCGCGCATGGCGGCGATCAGCGACGGAACCAGCAACTCTCCCTCTCCCGCCGCAATCACATCGGCGAATGGCGCGAGCGGCTCCGGGTTCACGAACGTCACGGCGCCGCCAATGACGACAAGCGGATCGCGCGCAGTGCGCGAGTCGGCGCGCGGCTGCAATCCGGCGAGCCGCAGCAGCGTGACAACATTCGTATAGTCCCACTCGAACGAGACCGACACCGCGACCACGTCGAACTCGGCGACCGGGGTCTGCGATTCGAGAGTAACCAGCGGCGTACCCGCGCGCAGCTGTGCCTGCAACTCCTGTTTCGGAGGCAGAAACACCCGCTCGCACACCACGTCATCCAGATCGTTGAAGAGCCGGTAGACCGTCTGAAATCCGAGGCTCGACATGCCGACGTAGTAGGTATTCGGAAAGGCCAGGGCGACACGGATTCGTCCGCCGTGCGGCTTCCGCACGTAGCCCACTTCGCGCGCGAGCATGTCCCGCGCGCGTTCGCGATGTTCCCAGGCCTTCATTGAGATGTCGAAGCGATATGACGGAGGGCGCGCCGGCGCGCCATGCGACTACACTGGTGCGGTGCGCGGCCTTCGCCTCACACGACGACGAAGCCGCGTGCCGTGGATCTACTTAGTGTATCACGCACGGTCGATCAGGCTGGCGAGCGCGCGCGCGAGCGAGCCCACGCGAGCGGAGCGGGGATTGTGGGGCCCCGCGCGCGAGCGTGTGGGGGAGTCCGAGGGGCGAAGCC
>DASTVZ010000038.1:0-4824 GCA_035758845.1 Vicinamibacterales bacterium | reverse complement strand
GCCGCGCTCGAATTGCAGTACCACGTCATCACCGCCGAAGACGGTAACAGGTGCGCCGACTGGAACATTTTGAGCTCTGACCGATGCCCCAGCCAGCAGATAGCCGACCAGAACGCCGCCAACAAGGCACATCGCTGCGGTTCGATTCAGCATCCAGGCCTCCAATCGAAACTGACATGTTGACGGCGCCGCGAGCTTCACGGTTTAGAAATTCGAGCAGGCGCATCTATTAACGTCCGACTTGCCGCAAGCCCAGCTGGACATTCGGCTCCCGCCTTCACCGTATGATCGTCTAACGATCTATCGTTGTTGATCTCGTCATCCCGTTTAGAATCCGATTACGTCTCCTTTCCCGAGGTCTTCTGGTGCCTGGTCTCTCGATTCGCGCGAGTGCTCTGGTCGGGTTCGCCGCCGTGATGGCGGTCGGGACCTCTCCGATAGCGGTTCAAACTCCGCAGCAACAGCAGCCGCCGATTTTCCGCGGCGGCACGAACATCGTGCGCGTCGACGTCACCGTCACCGATCGACGCGGCGAACCGGCCACCGATCTGACGCGGGACGATTTCCAGCTGACCGAGGATGGTGCGCCGCAGACGATCGAATCATGCGAACTGGTTCGCGTCACCGGCGAGGCCACCGACGATCGAACCCTCGACATCTACTCGACGAGTCAGGTCGCGACCGAAGCCGCGCGCGACGATGTGCGGCTGTTTCTGATCTTCTGGGACGAATATCACATCGGCCAGTTCATCCCGGCGACGCGCGGCAAAGAGGTGCTGACCGAATTCGTGCGCACCGCGTTCGGTCCGACCGACCTCGTCGGGATCATGGACCAGCTCACGACGGTCGAATCAATCAAGTTCGCACGTGACCGCTTGCAGCTGGTCGACCAGATACACGGACTGAAGGGACGCCTCGGTGTTTACGTGCCCCCCCGAAGCGCCGTGGAGGAGGCCCACCTGCAGAATTTTCGCGAGATAGGCCGGTTGCGCAATGAGGTCACGACCTCTGCGCTCAACGCGGCAGCGGCGTTTCTCGGAAACTTCCGCGAGGGGCGCAAGGCGATTCTGTTCGTGAGCCAGGGATTCCCGGTTTACGGTCGCAATAACGAGTCGAACCGCTTCATGGAGATCGTCCGCACAGCCAACACCAACAACACGGCCATCTATACCCTGGACCCGGCTTCCGAGGTCGGACGGCGTCCCGATTCGTTGTTGTCGCTGGCCGAAGAAACAGGCGGACGCCCATTCGTCGGGTCGAATCGCCCGGAGCTTCAACTGCCGCAGATCGTGCGTGATTCCAGTGCCTATTACCTTCTCGGATACAGATCGCCGGCGCCGGTGGACGGCAAGTTCCACCGGATCAAAGTCCGCATGAACAAGGACGGTTACGAGGTTCGTGCACGAAGCGGATATTTCGCACCGACAGTCGGCGAGATGGAGCGGGGGCGGGCTGAAGCCGCTGCCGCGGAGATTCCGGCGGACGTGGAGCGTGCACTTGGCGAACTGTCGCTCAACGACCGTTCCGATCATCTAATCGACTATTGGATCGGTACCACGCGAAGCGATCAAGGACGGACCCGCCTTTCGATCGCGTGGATCCCCAAGGGATCAGCAGCGGCCGGGAAAGACATCGCCCTCGCGATTCAGGGTGCCTCACCAGAGGGAACCAGCTATTTCGCGTCCGGCCGGACGACGTCGCGACAACTGTCGTTCGAGGTTCCCGCCGGAGAGTTGATTCTCAAGATGAAGGTACTCGATGCCCGCGATGAGGAACTCGAGAACGCGAACCGAAAAATCACCATTCCCGCGTTCGACGTCGCGAGCCTCGCCATCGGTACGCCGATGATCCTGCGTACCCGCACGGCGCGCGAGGCGCGGGCGATCACAGAAGGAGCCGAGGGGCAACCCGAGGCACGCCGCGAATTCGATCGATCCGATCGGCTGTTTGTTCGCTTCCCTCTTTACGGCGGCCAGGGCATCGCGACCGCGGCGCGGCTGCTGAACCGCAGAGGAAAAGAACTTGGGGTACTCGCGGTTGCCTCGATCAAAGAGGGCATGTACCAGGTCGACCTTCCCCTGAGCACCAGCTTGCGCGACGACTACGTGATCTCGATCGAAGCAACGCGCGGCACTGAAACAGCTAAAGCGCTCGTGCCGTTCAGGGTTCGGTAGAGACCGAACGGCGCCGGCGCACCCGCGAAGGGGTTAACCCTCGCGCAGGACCATAGCTGGCTCGATCCGCGACGCGCGGCGAGCGGGTATCCAGGCGGCGAGCGCCGTGACGAGGAGCAGCGCGACGCTCGATGTCACAAGGATTGCCGGCTGGCGAGGCTCCGTGTTGTAGAGAAGCGCGTGTGTCAGGCCGCTGCCCCACAGGCTCAGGACGGAACCGACGACGACGCCAATTGCGGCGAGAACCGCCACCCGACCGAGTACCAGCCGTACAACCGCTGGCGCGGTTGCACCAATCGCCATGCGAATTCCGATCTCCGTCCGGCGGCGGCTGACGGCATGCGCCGTAACGCCATAGACACCGATCGCACCAAGTAACAGCGCGAACAGCCCAAAATATCCGGAGAGCAGTGCGAGCAATCGCTCGCGAATGTAGTAGACGCTGAGCGTTTCGGTGAGCGTCTGAAATGAGACGGTCGCAGCACCATCAATTCTTCCAATCGCGGCGGCAACGCCGGTGGCAAGCCGCGCGGGCGGAATCCCCCCGGCCGATCGGACACTGAGGCTCATCGAAGGAAACGACTCGATCAATTTCGGTTCCAGCGATTGCGCAAATGCCATGTAGAACGTCGGCTCGATTGGATCCCGGACAGAGGTAAAGGCGGCATCCTGGACCACACCAACGATCTCGACCGGCTGACGATCCGTGGGTTCTTCGCCGACCATGATGGTCCGTCCAACCGGATTCCTTCCAGGGAAATGCCGCCGCGCAAACGCCTCGTTGATGACGGCCACTTTCGGAGCGCTCGCGCGATCGGTGACCTCGATGTCGCGCCCGCTGATTAGGCGGGTGCCGAACGTACGGAACCAGTCCGGACTGACTGGTGCCATGAATACGAGGACTTCTTTCCCTTCAAACGTCGGGTTGCCTGATTCCTGCACGTCCCTGAGGAACCGAACGCCCGCGCTCCCAAGCGGAGTGGCCATTGACGTGGCTGCGCTCTCGACGCCCGGGACGCTGGCAACGGCCTGCCGAATACGCTCATAGAGCCCGGGGCGATCGCGCGGTGCGGTCGCACTGCTTCGCACATCGACCGCCGCCGTCAGTACGCGGTTGCGATCGAATCCCAGATCACGATAGACAAGGGACGCAAATGAGCGCACAAACAGCGCCGCGCCGATCACCAGGACCAACGCCACGGCGACCTGCGCGACGACGAGCACGTCTCCGGCGATTCCCAAACCCGAGGTCGAGACGCCGCGCCGGGCCGTGTTCAGCGCCTCGACCGGATCGACTCGTGCCGCGCGAACCGCAGGGAGGGTGCCGAACAGGACCGTCGTCAAGACCGTGGCAATAATGGTGATCGTCAGCACGCGCCAGTCCGGTGTGAGGTCGAGAAACGCAGTCGATGCCCACGTGGAGAGTTGCGCGACGACAACCGCGCCGGCCCATTGGGCGAGCGCAAGACCGATGACAGCGCCGATCGCAGCGAGCAAGAGGCTTTCAGTCAGCTCGAGCCGAGCGATGCGCCTCCGTGGCGCGCCAAGCGCGAGTCGAACGCCAAACTCGTAGCGACGGCTGGCGCTTCGCGCCAGCTGCAGGTGAGCGATATTGACGCACGCGACAAGAAGAACGAGTCCTGCGATCGCGAACAGCGCCACGAGCGCCGACTGATAGCGGCTTCGCAGCCGCGAACTTCCAGTTGACGCCGATCGCATCGTCCACGGCTCGCGAAGGTAGTTGTCGCGATCCTCGGCGCGGCTGAAATCAGGTAAGGTTGCTTCGCGGATGCCAGGCTGTGCCGCGCGCATCGCAGCAGTCGCGCCATCAAGCGTCATTCCCGGCACCAGCCGCGCGGTGATGTGCAACCACGGCCATCTTGTGGTTCGCGAAGGAATGCGGTTGAGCATCGGCTCGGTCTCGAGCGGGACCATCACATCGACGTCGCTTCCGATGTTCAGGCCGTTGAACCCGCGGCGAGTCACGCCGATGACGGTGAAGGGAACTCGTTCGAGGAGGACGGTTCGGCCGATCGAAGCGGCCGGCGTGCCGAACAGACGATTCGCGGCCTTGTAACTGAGAACCACGACCGGTCCCTCCGGTCCGCCGCCGCGTCGATCATCACCTTGCCTGAATCCGCGTCCGGCACTCATCGACAGACCCAGCACATCGAAGAACCGGGCGCTGGCCCAGACGGCCTCGAGCGGCTGCGAGTTGCCATCGACCGTCCCCGTCAGCCGATCCGTCGCCCACACGAACAGATCGCTCAACACCTGACGATCGCGGATTTCCCGCCAGACCGGATACGTCATCGCTGCGTCTTCACCGGGCCTTCCGGACGCCAGCGCAATCAGCGTCTCAGGCTCGCGGACCGGCAGCGGTTTGAGCAGGAGGCTATTGAGAATGGAAAAGATCGCAGTGTTGGCGCCAATGCCGAGCGTCAACGACAGGATCGCTGCCGCCGAGAGCAAGGGACTGCGTCGAAGCGCTCGGACTGCGTCGCGGAGATCCTGCATGGCTGAGGTAGCGTAAAGGGAAAAGGGAAAAGGGAAAAGGGAAAAGGAGCGCGTGGGGTGGGCCCCACGCGCAGTGAAAAAGGCAGTCAGTCAGCATGCGCGACAAAGGTCACATTGTGCTGTTCCGTACTCC
>DASTVZ010000131.1:0-34220 GCA_035758845.1 Vicinamibacterales bacterium | reverse complement strand
CTCCCCGTCACCTACAGGCGACAGGATGAGTACTGCGAATGGCACGTGACCAAATCCGGAAACGCGATCACGCGAATGTCGTTCACGTGCGAGCCACCTGAGTACTGGTCATATCTGGCGGGCAAAGATCTGACGCTGGCCTCGAGCTGTACCAGGAACTCCTGCATGACGCGTCAATTCAGAAGGAGACCGTTTGATGACACGACGGCGCACGTCGATCGCGGTCTCCTGTTCATCGCCTACCTGACGTCTTTCAAGCGACAGTTCCAGGTCCTGAACAACTTGTGGATGAACAACAGCTCGGCACCGGAACTGGTTGACGAGGGCGTCGATCTGCTGGTTGGCCAGAACCCATCAGGAGGACGACGCATCGCCCGATTGTTTGCCGGGTCTGGAATGCCGGTAGCGGAGCTGTCAACCGATCAGTCGTTTGTGATTCCGACCGGCGGCGGGTTTTTCTTCTCGCCGTCGATCAGTTTTTTGCGAGAGCTGTAACGCTCGGCTTAACAGCACGACTTCGCGCCACGCATCCGTAAGGAATTCCGGCGGGCCAAACCTATAGGAGACACGCAATGCCATCGGGCACTCTTGACCTGCAACTGACGGACATGGTCGGCGAACCGGTACGAAACATTGACATTGAATTGTCGCGGTTTCGCGGCGAGCCAGGCACGGGTGGTGAAACCATGCACGCGTCGCTCGTCGGTCCGGACCCGAATCTACAGATCACCGGAATAACGTGTCGCGGCGGCGTCGGCACGATGTACGAGGTATCTGCGGAGGCGGAGCACTATCGAACGTATGGATTCTTTCAGTTGATTCAGGAGGATCGCGTCAATACCGCAAGTGACGATGTGGAGTTCTGGATAAAGCCGGGCGATGTGAAGGACATCAAAGCACCGTCGTTTGCCGACCTGCCAGCCCGCGCGCGGGCGATTCTCGAGAAAGCCGAAATGGTCGCTCCTCGAGATGAAGATCGGGATCTGTTGGAGCTCACTGGCGAACGCCTGTACAAACAGCTCGGGCCTCTGCGTAAAGCGTGCTTCCTGAATCTCGTCACGAAGGCTTCTCACAAACCCACCACGGAAGCGTGCCTATCGCAGATCGGCGGAGTGATGGTGTGCAGGCAGGATCGCTTCTTCGCGCGGGTGAGTGCCGAATTCCCGGAATTGCTGCGCAAAAGCCGATTATTCAAGACCGCCCCCGAGACGCTCCACGAACCGCTGCGCGGCTTTCAGCTGGCTGAGGGGAGCTTCAAAAGCCGCGACGCCCACGCAAATCTGCAGGTCACGTTCATGCGGGAGACCGAGACGAACGAACTTGCCGCCGACATTGATATCGATGAGTCTTCAGGAATCGAACACGGGTTTGAGGTTATCCGCAACGCCGCATTCCACTCACGCACGAATCCGTATCTGATTCGGGAATTTCTCCTGAGCGCCGATCCGATCAACAAGTCGTTGGACCCTGGCTACCGGTTTCGCTTCTAGTGATTTCGGCGTAGGGGCTGGCTCGCACAGAGAGCGCGGAGAATACAGGTCTCGCGCAGAGAGCGCCGAGACCGCAGAGAAGAATGGGACGTGCGTGTCTGGCCCGACGGGCCAGGTCGACGAGAAGGCGTCGCTACATCCTTTCTTCTCTGCGTCCTCCGCGATCTCGGCGCGAGATTCGGTTTTGAAACCGCTTCTGTCATTCTTGGCTACCAGTCCGTTTCGGGTTTTCTGTTTTGGGTTTCTGTTTTGGGTTTTCTGTTTTGGGTTTTCTGTTTTGAGTTCTCAGTTTTGAGTTGTCAGTTTTGGTTTTGGTCTTGAGCTTTCAGTCAGCTCCCTGAATGAACAGTGAACGGCAACCACAAACGAAAACCGAGAACTGAAAATTCAAAAACCAACAACGGACTGGTTTTGAAACCACTTCTATTGGCTCGCGCCACGACTGATCGGCGCGATGTCTTCGTCATGGAGCGTACCTGACGCTACCCGCGTCGCCATAACTGTAGTCGGGCCACTCGATCGATCGGCCGCGTAACATCGGCAGCCGCCAGCCAGGGCGTCTTGCCGGCAGATACCGTTCGAGCGTGGTCACGACAGCGACGAGGCCCATGACGACGAGGTGGTAGTCCCTCGCGAGCAGAACGAGGAACATGAGAGGACCGCAGCTCGCGGCGCAGTAGCAGCCTGTAGCGACCCCATACCGCAGCGAATCCCACTGCGCGGTTGTTCCGAAGAGGCGTAACGTAGGCGTCCTGTGGCAGGCATTGAGACATCGCTGCCGCGCCGGTGAGCACTGCCAGATCGCGATCACCGCGACGGCGACAGCGATGCGCGAGGAATCGACGCTCACCCAAGCCAAGATGCTCGAGAGAACGACGCCGGCAAGCAGCCACACGCCAACGTACCCGCTCAGGAACGAGCCGATCGTGAGATGCCGCAGCCGACGAAGGCTCGTCCGCCACAGGCGGCCGATCTCGCGCAGCAGCAGCGGCGGCGCCATGGCAAGGATCATTGCCAACCACAGCTCGGTGAAATGAGAGTGCTGGAACCGATGGTCCGTGACCAGCCATGCCATGACGATCCAGCCGGCTGCGCTGGCGAGCAGCAGGCTTTTCCCCGGCCCACGCAGCGCGACCATCAGCAAGGCGCGCGGCCACATTTTCTATCCACCCAGCTTGAAAACGCTCAGACGGCCGATCGAGAAGTCCGCGCCGGCGGCTGCGGCAGTAGCGGGAACGAACCGCACGTCGAGATGATTGAGATCGTCGCCCGACAGATGAAGCGCATCGACGATCTCGGTAATTTCCAAAACCTGGTTGATGCCGCTGCCGGCGGTGGGGCCATTCGGGTCGCTGGCCGCGGACACGCCGAACAGGGATATGGTTCCAGCCAGCCTGTCGCGATGATCCGCGGGGTCAGCGTTTAGTGGAACGCCAATGTAAACGTTGTAGATCGCTGCGTCGCTCGTGCCGCGGATGCCTTCGAGCTTGAGAAACACGCGAGCGGGTTCCGGCCTCGACGCCGCGGCGGCGGCGCGTTCCAGGTTGCCGCGCATAATCCGTGTCGATGATGTGTCGAGCTGAATCGACGCGCTGGTCGAGCCTGTGACACGCACCGGACCATCACTCGCGCCGATCGGCTCAGGCGTCTTTCGGCTTCCCACCACATCCTCTCTCTCCCGCGTGCGGCCGGCGCCAACTCCAGCGCCGAGGCGCCTCATGCGTCGGTCGCCGCGCCGTTCGACGACCGGCACCGGCACCGCCTCGTCGTCATAACGATAGTCCAGCGGCGGCGCGATCCTGTCCAGTACGTCGCGCGCAGTGAACGTCCACTCTCCCTGGCCGCTGCGGGGCATTACAAACTGGCGATCCGCCGGACCATCGAGCCAGGTCGTCTCGTCGGGGTTGACATGTTCTTCCTGCGTATCGCGCAACCACGCGTTCCACAGCCGATCGATGTTCGCGTGATGCAGCCAGAAGATCGGGTCGAGCGCGGCGGTGATCGGCATCGACATCAACCCGAGATCTCGCCAGTCGTTGGGATTCCCACCGGGCGCGACACCGCCGATGGCGCTATGAATCACGTTGTGGGGCAGAGATTCGAGACCGCCGTTGGTCGTGTCCGACTCGGGCCCATGATGGAACACGGTTTCCGGGCCACCGAATCCTGGCGGAATATCGCCGTCGCCGCCGGGGAACAAGTCATCCTCCAGCGCGTCAAGCGAGACGAATGATGGATCGAGCTCTATCGGGGTCGTCCCGTCGCCAAAACGCCGCTCGACGCGCAACGGGTTGTCTGATCCGTCGGGAAGCGTCGGCAGGTCGAACGCATCCGGGATTATGCGGGCGTTGGGCTGACTCGGGTCGCTGTAGTTCCAATACGGCAGCGCCCAGTCCTCTGGGCCGCTGGCGGTGGTGATGGCCTCGCGAACGATCTCCTCGAATGCCGCCAGATACCCGCGGTGCCACGGCAGGAAGTACCAACTCTGGTGCTGGCACTGATTCCAGAAGCGGCTCTGTAGCGCGGGCGTGGGCAACGGCGTATTCGCTCTGATGATGCCGAACTGCCGCCAGACGGTCGGATGCATGCCGTGGATCGCCGCCAGGAAGCGCCAACTCGTGTGATCCGTCACCGGGCGTGACTGGAGCGTGCGAACCGCCTTCGCGTACCACAAGAGCGTGTCGTTCCATCCTGGTCCGAGACCCCACACGTCTTTGCGCACGCGAGTCATGGGTCATCCCTCCTGGATCAGTCAAACCGCACGGCCGCCGTCCCGCGCTTCGTTCTATCCCGGCATCACATCCACGCGGGAAGCGGCAGCCGCGAGCTTGTCTTCATCGGCTGTCCGGCGATCGACGGCTGTCCGGCAGTCGACGTACGTGACAGTCTGCAGCCACAGGGGCAACTCCGCGTCATTGTCGAGAGAGCGCACGTACAGTGGAATCAGCACCGATTGGTTCTCACGCTTGTGCCGCAGCCTCGCCATGTTGAGCTCTTCCTTGCACTCGGGGCTGTTGAAGTAAGCCTGCGAGAGAAACGCGACGACCTTGCGACACGACTCCATCGCGGCTTCGATCGAGTCCTGCCAGACCTTGCCGGGATTGACAGACGTGCGGTAATCGAAGACGCGAAGACCTCCCTGACCAACGAGCCGGTCGCGGACGACGTCGGCGGCACGGCCATCCTCTTTGGCGAAGCTCAAAAACACATCGAATTGAGGCGCGGGCGCCGCGCGCGCGAGCGATGCGGGCGGCGGCGCATTCGTCATCGATCCTTTCAGCGCCGCAAATGCGCGCGCGAGCGTCTCGACGCGATCGGGATGCTGCTCCATGATCCGCAGCTCACGGATTGGCAGGCCCCGTGTCATCCACGCGGTGGCCGCGGTCACGAGCGCATGCAGCATCTCCGCAGGATCCGCACCAATTCTTCCCGTCGCGATCACCGCCATCGCCACGGTGGATTCGCGTTCGGTGTCCGGCAGAAACGGGAACAACCCACGAAAGAGCGTGCCCACAACCGCGGTCGGCCTGTCACCAAGGAACTCCGGCTCGAAGCACAAGATGCGCGACACGCCGACCTGAGACGCGTTCGCGGGCAACGATTCCGAGAGCCAGAACCCGGTCGTCTGCCGCAGATCGATCGCCTTGCGCCTCGCCAATTCCGCGACTGACAGTCCTCTCCGATCGAGTGCTCCAATGATCGAGATAGGTGTCGGGACGTAATTGTCACGAAATGCCGAGACGATGATGAGGTCAACCGGATCGGCAGGATCGATATCAGCGGGGTTGCCTTGCCAGAACGACACGCTGCGCGTGCGCGAGCCGTCCGACACCGTGAGCCGGTCGATCATCTGCATGGGATTCACTGGATTATAAGCCGGTGGACGGAGGTCGGGTTGACGTTGCGAAACGAAGCAAAGATAGCGTTGCCGCTCACGACGCGAGACATGGTCAACGATTCACAAGAGCTCGCGCCAGAACAGTCCGATCGTCGGCGGAAAGATCCGGTAGATTCCCGTAGAGCAATCTTCCAGCTTTACAAGATTGCTCCGCGCTCGTTGCCCTGGGATCCGACAGCGCGTGTCTCATCGTCTCCGCGTCCTCGGGTGACAATCGCGACGATAACGACGCGAGCGCTTGATTCACTCGACTACCAGCCGGCGGCGGCGGCGCGCTCCGCTGCTCCAGCTCCGCGACCGTCGATTCAAAAACGAGTTCAAGCCACTGTTGCATGTCATCGTCGGGCAACTGGCGGATCGCCGCCTCGAGTCCAGGCGCGGGCCTTCCGTTCACAATGGCTGCACACGTCGTGGTATCCGACAGAGACAGAATCCGACCCAGAACCTGCGCGCGAACAACGAGTTGATCGCTGGTGAGCCGGCGCAGACCCCGCAACGCGAGCTGACGTCCGACGTCCCGCGCCTCGCCATCGGACATCCCGCTAACGCGGTCCCGGAACTCGGCTCGACTCGACAGTCGCGCCGTCAAAATTGCGAGCTGGCTGTCGTAGCGTGAGAGTACGACCGGTGGACGTCCCGTAACGGGGCTCGCGGTGGCTCCCGCCGACGCAGGGGCGGCGGCACTCGTCGGAACCAGCTGCACGGGCGTGTAGTCACGCGGCGAATTGAAATACTCCGGAAGCTTAATCGCCAGCACCAGAGCGAACGCCAGCGCCGCGATGCTTCCGCAGGTCCACAGCACGATCAGCTTCTTTCTCGCCACGGGAGGAGGGACCCATACCGCCCCCAACCGTTCGTAGATCGGTTTGAGCGAGAGCTTCAGAGGTCCCACGAATGGAGCGGTGAACTCCGCTCGCCGGAACGACCGGACGATTGGAATCTCGTGGCTGTGCCAGGATTTGTCGAACGCGACGATCGCCCGGAAGTGCCCGAGGCGTTTCCGCCGGCCAAGTTCGGGCAGCGGAGAAGGAAGGATTTCCGCCGCACGCGATCGAAACGCTTCGTAGCTTGCACCAGTGGTGCTGACCAGCAGCAGCACACGTTCGGGTGCGACGTGAGCCTTGACCGTCTGGAACTCCCACCAGAAGTTGTCGGTCGTTGCCGCGCGCAGCACCACGAGACGTGCGTCTTTCAGGAGTTCCTGGACGCGTTTCTGCCAGTCCCCTTCGCGCACGTAGATCCGATCCGCCCCCAGGTCGGGCAGCGCCTCGCGCGGATCACCGATTGCGACAAACGGCCCGAGTTCGTTCATCACGGCGGCGAGCTGTTCCTCGTCCGTGGAGTAGCCGAACTTCAGCAAGGGCCACGAACTCACCGCCCCAGCGCCTAATGAATCCGCGGCGAATGAACGCAGATAGACGACCGGTTTGCGCGAGTCGGTTGCCAGACGCGTGTCGCCCGAGGTCGCAAGCAGCTTGCGTCCGCGGTGCATGATGGCGATCCCGATGAAAGTGACGACGATCAAGCCCCACACGCTGGCCATCAGCGCGGAGCCCGACAACTCAGATCGGAACGCTAACGCTAGAGATGCGCCAAGGACTCCGATCCAGAAGAGCGCGTTTCCGATCGAACGCAGCGCCTGACCTTGCCGGCGGTTGATGTGAGCCACAGGAAACTCGAGCGGTTACGCCTCCATGATGCTCAGGGGTTGGCGGCGAGAATACTCTTCACCCACTCCCTGGTCAGCGTTTCGACGAGAGCTTGATCCTTCTGACTTTCGATGATCCGGTATACGTAGGCGAATATCAGACGCCGGTGCAGATGGAGCAATGAAGTGCTGAAGAGCAGATTGATTCGCCGATCGGCCCCCGACACTGTCGTCAGCGCGAGCGTCGAGTAGGACCTGGGCGTCTGCTCGATGAGCCCGAGTGCAACCGGCTTGTCCATCGTGACGCCCAATTGCCTGGCGCGGTCTGCCAAATACTTCTTGAGAAAGTCCTGTTCAAAGACGGCGGTCTCGGACTGCTGTTTTACGACCCCGGCAAAAAAATCGTCGGTAATGTCAGTCTCGACAGCGGCGCGCGATATGGACACCTTGGTGTAAAGCGGAATGTCCTGGTCGGCCTTGAATGTTTTCGCAACCTCGCTCGGAAGGTGTGCCGCGAGATTCCACAGCCGGTCGGATTCGCCGACGCGACGGCGAAAATCTTCGGAACGCGAGAGCATTTCTTCGAATCCGCGGGGCGGCGGGATATCGACGCTCACGTTACCCAGTTGGTAGACGTGAGGCCCAGTGGACACTGGACGCGATGCTTGTAAGGCTCCTCGCACCGGTGCGTTGCCGCGCACCGCAACCGAAGTGACGCCTGCGATCACAAGCACTATGGTTGCTGCTCGGAGTTGGTGCATTCGCTCCTCCGTGATCGTGCCGGCCGCGTAGTTCATACCCGCCGACATCGGGCGACGAGCCAATCTATCTATAACGTTCAGTCACGCGCAAACGTACACAAAACAATTTACCGCGCTCGAGGTCGATTTGTTCTTGACCGACCGTCTGCCTGAGAACCAGAATCGCGCGCAGACCCATTCCCTCCAGCAAGAGGTACCTATGCCGTCACCCCCGCACGCGACACAGACCAAGGTTGGTATCCGCTTCACCGAAACGATGCGTGGTTTCTTCTCGTCGTCAGTGAAAGACGGTCGCTATGAAGAAGCGGAACGCCTCGGGAAGCAGGAGCAGACGCCATTCGAATTCACGCTCACGATCACGGCCGACGACGTCGATCAGTTCACGAGCGATCCCAATCATCAGGCGACGATGACCGGCACGGCGACCGCACCGTCACTCTCTCCTGATCCGATGTCGGTCTCCGGCGGAGTGTTCAACCTGTTCGTCGTCGATCCGGCACACGCGGATACGCGGAAGATGCTCTATCGGATGAAGCTCCGCACGACCGCCGGTCGGGATCTCCTCTTCACCGGCTTCAAGACCGTTCCCCGCGATACCGTCAACCAGGCGTGGCCACAGCTGTCTACGCTGTACATCACGATTCGCGATGGAGTCGATGACGCGGCACCGATCGTCGGACAGGGGATTTTGCACATCCTGCCGGCGGACTTTCAAAAGCAGTTGCGTTCGCTCGAGACGCCGGGCGCGACGACGCTGGCCGAGCGGGCGCGCGCGTTTACGAAATTCAGCCAGTTCTTTTCGTCCGTGGTGTGGCGGGCGTACGGCGGCCCGTTTGCCGGGCCTACCGTCTTCGACAAGGACGCGCCACCCCGCGAGCGTCGTCCGCTGCGCGTTGACCCGCCGGAGGTGCACACCGTCACGACATCGGACGGCGTCGCGCTGCGGCTGACGCGCTATCGCGGCGGCAGCAAGGGACCGGTCATTCTGTCGCACGGTCTGGGCGTCTCGAGCTTGATCTTTTCGATCGACACCATCGATACGAACATGCTCGAGTTCCTGTTCGCGAAGGGCTATGACGTGTGGCTGCTCGATTTTCGCGCGAGCATCGACCTGCCGGCGTCTCGCGCCGCGGCGACCGGTGATGACGTGGCGACGAAAGATTACCCGACGGCGGTCAACGAGGTTCGTCGGCTGACCGGCGCGAACGACGTCCAGATGGTCGTGCACTGCTGGGGATCGACCACCTTCGTGATGGCGATGCTCGCCGGCCTGCAGGGCGTGCGCTCGGCTGTCTGCTCGCAGATTGCGACGCATATTCGGACGCCGATCGCGACGCGAATCAAAACCGGACTTCACCTGCCGACCGTGCTACAGGCGATCGGCGTGTCGTCACTCACCGCCTACGCGGACAATCACGAAGGACTGCTCGAGCGCGTTTACGATGGCGCGCTGAATCTCTATACGCCGGACGCGCAGAACCGGTGCTCGAGCGCAACCTGCCATCGCATCACGTTCATGTATGCGCCGCTCTATCAGCACCCACAACTGAACGACGCGACGCACTCTGTCCTGCACGAGATGTTCGGCGTCGCCAACATGCAGTCCTTCGTCCACCTCGAGCGCCTGACGAACAAGGGACAGCTCGTGAACTTCGACGGCGACAACGTTTACATGCCGCACCTGGATCGGCTCGCGCTGCCGATCTGCTTCATCCACGGCGCCAAGAACGAATGCTTCCTCCCCGAGAGCACCGAGCTCACGGTCGACGCCCTGCGACGCGTCAACGGCGATCGCTATGAGCGCCACCTGATCGACGGATACGGACACATCGACTGCATCTACGGGAAGGACGCCGCCCGCGACGTCTATCCGGTTGTCTCCGATTTTCTCGACCGTACCGCGTGAGGAGCCGGCGATGGACTTTGATGTGATCATCGTCGGCAGCGGGTTTGGTGGAGCGGTGACCGCGTGCCGCCTGGCCGAAAAGAATTACCGCGTGCTCGTGCTCGAGCGCGGACGGCGCTGGGACAAGACGACGTATCCACGGAAGCCAACCGACCCGTGGACCTTCAACGTCCTCAGGCCCGAGCACGAGAACGGCTGGCTCGATCTTCGCGTCTTCCAGCACATGGCTGTCGCGCAAGGGGCGGCGGTCGGCGGCGGCTCTCTGATCTACGCCAACATCTCAGTCGAAGCGCCGCAGAAGACCTTCGACCGAGGATGGCCTCCGGAAATCACGTTCGCGGAGCTGAAGCCGCATTACGACACCGTCGCCAAGTTCATGAACGTGCAGTGCGTGCCCGACAACCAGTGGACCGAACGCATGCGCCTCATGAAACAAGGAGCGAAGGGCATCGGCCACGAAGATCGGTTCAAGTTGCTCCCGCTGGCCGTGACGTTCGACCCTGGCTACGATCCGACCACCGCGGATCCCGCGCGCCCCGGCGATCCGGCGAACGTGGCGAAGAGCAAGCGCTTTCAGAACGCCCAGGGGGTCGAGCAAGGCACGTGCGTGCACCTCGGCAACTGCGACATCGGCTGTGACGTGGACGCACGCAACACGCTCGATCGCAACTACCTGCCGTGGGCGGAGAAGCACCACGCGGAGGTGCGTCCGCTGCACCTCGTCTCGAACATCGAACCGATCGATGGTGGCTACAAGGTCTCGTTCGATCGCCTCGAACACGGGCTCCGGGTCCCGGGCAGCCACACCGCGCGGATCGTCATCGTCGCGGCTGGTTCGCTCGGCTCGACGGAACTGCTCTTCCGCTGCCGCGACGTCATCGGCTCATTGCCGGCTATCAGTCGCTGCCTCGGTAGTCGATGGAGCAGCAACGGCGACTTTCTGA
Source organism: Vicinamibacterales bacterium (assembly GCA_035758845.1). GTDB lineage: Bacteria > Acidobacteriota > Vicinamibacteria > Vicinamibacterales > 2-12-FULL-66-21 > JALZOC01. Next base: position 23,573 of record DASTVZ010000131.1, on the reverse strand, counting down.
CGCCGGCGCTGTATCCCGATCGAGCGGTGCATCCCTCGTTCGGGCCGACGATCACCTGCGCGATCGATTTTCTCGATGGCAGCGAAAACGGCCAGGAGTTCTGGATCGAGGATGGCGGGATTCCGAACGTGCTTGCCGCCATGCTCAAGCAGGAAGGGACCGGTGCGCAGCGCGGCTTCATGGCACAGACGCTGCTGATGTCGATACACCACCTGCTCCAGGGTGCCGAGCCGGCAAAAAACGTGATGCCATGGTTCGCGCAGGGAGTGGACGCCGCTGATGGTCAATTGAAGCTCGCCAAAAACTTCCTCACCGGCGATTGGTTCCTTGACCTCGGCTGGGATATCAAGAAATCGAAGGCGGTCATGGACGAAATCATCGGCATGCACCTGCGCCTCTCGGCGACGACGAAAGGGGCGCCAATGGTGCCGCCGACGTGGACGATATTCAACTACCTCATCACCCCGCACCCGCTCGGCGGGTGCAACGTTGGGACGACCGCAGACGATGGCGTTGTGAATCATGCCGGAGAAGTGTTCGGGTATCGCAACTTGTATGTCTGCGACGGGTCAGTCATTCCGGAGGCGCTCGGCGTGAATCCTTCGCGCACGATCGCGGCGCTCGGTGAACGCACCGCAAAGATCATCGGCGACCAAGGGCGATAGGCGACCGATATGAGTGCCTTCGATGCGATTGTTGTGGGTTCTGGATTCGGCGGCGCCATCGCGGCCGCGCGCCTCGCGGCGACCGGGCGGCGTGTCGTCGTGCTCGAGCGCGGGCGCCGTTATCGGCCCGGTGATTTTCCGCGCAACGTCAAGCGGGTCGAGGATCTCTTCTGGGATCAGCCCGGGCACGGAAAGCACCGGGGCCTGTACGACGTGCGCGCATTCGACGGCATTGGCGCTGTCGTCGCTGCGGGTGTTGGCGGCGGATCGTTGGTCTACGCAAACATCCATATTCGCCCGGACGCCTCCGTGTTCGACGATCCGCGCTGGCCGGCGCCATTCACGCGTGCCTTTCTGGATCCGTACTACGAGCGCGTCGCCGCGCGACTCGAGGTGGCTCCGCTGCCGGAGAGCATCCAACTCGCGAAGCGGGATCGCTACCGCGAGGCGGCAGCGGCGTTGCACCGGCCGATCTTCGATCCGGATCAGGCGGTGCGATGGAGCGGTGCGAAAGACGGCGACCGCGGGCCATGTGAGCTGGTGGCAGAGTGCGAGTTCGGCTGCCGTCACGGCGCGAAGAATACGCTCGACATGACCTATCTCGCCGACGCGGAACGTCATGGCGCGGAAGTTCGGCCGAACGTCTGGGCCACGCATGTGGCGCCGAATCCGGGCGGCGGCTATCAAGTGCACGTGGTCGATACAGTGTCGGGAGGCCGGGAGTCGTTCAGCGGCACGCACGTGGTGCTCGCAGCGGGCACGCTCGGAACGAACGAGATTCTGTTTCGCAGCCGTGACAACATGAAGACGCTGCCGAACGTCAGTCGTCAGCTGGGACGCGGCTACTCCGGCAACGGCGATTTCCTCGGCTCGATTCAGAACAGCCGGTTCGATCTCGAACCGTGGCGAGGACCCGACGTCACCTCCGTCATGAAATTCTTCGACACGCGCCCCGGCTTCACCATGGCGGCGCCGACGTTCAACCAGCCGGTCATGCGGGTGTTGGCATCACTTGGCCAGCCCGAGGGTCCGGCCATGCGGCTGCTCGCGCCTGCATGGCGCATGCTTCCTGATGCGATCTCCACCGCGTTTCGGACCGGCCTGTTGTCGCAGCCGCTGGTGATTCGCGGTCCGCACGCGGGTGACGCGTCGCGGATGACGAACCTGTTCGCGATCGGTCAGGACAACGCGAATGGCGTGGTACGGTTCGACAACGATCGGCTGGACATCGAGTGGAAGTACGCGGAGGAAAACCAGGCGCTGATCGCTCGCATGGAACAGGCGATGCGAGACGTTGCGGGCGTGTACGGCGGCACCTTCGCGCCGCTCGCGTCGTGGTCTGCGTTTCGCCGCATTCTCACCGTTCACTCGCTCGGCGGCTGTCACCTCGCAACCGATCCGTCGCACGGCGTCGTGTCGACGGAAGGAGAAGTATTCGGCCATCCAGGCCTGTTCGTTGCCGACGGATCGGTCGTGCCGACCGCGATCGGTTTCCATCCGTGCATGACGATCGCGGCGATTGCCGAACGGATCGCGGAAGGGGTCGCAGCGAGGTAATTCGAACTCCAGTCACGCCCCGCGACCAATCTGGTCGCGCGCGCGGCGGTTACAGGGACAACGTTTCCCATGCCCAGACGACGAGTCTCGATTCAGTGGGAACCGGGCCAAAATCTCGGGGCCGCCCCGGCCGATGCGATGACGCCGCGCGGGCGGCTTGCCATACAGCCGCGCGACGAGTCATCGCCGCTGGCTACGCTGGAGCGCGTCTCGACGCCGGTGTCCGCCAGACCTTCGATAAGCCGGATTCTCGAGCAAGTCGGCACGCCCGAGGTCACGGGCGCGACCACTCCGAAAGAGGAAGCGATTGGCTTGCTCCAGCTCGCGGCGGAGATCGAGCACTCGCTGATGGTGCAGTACCTCTACGCCGCCGCGTCGTTGCCGCCAGCCGCGACCGGCGGTGTGAGCGACCGGACCAGGTCTTGAGTGTCGCCGTACAGGAGATGGGACATCTCATCTCCGTGCAAAACCTGCTTTTACTGGTCGGCGGCCTCGACGCATTGCACTTCGGCCGGGGCGGCATCCGCGCCGCAAGTCCCGGCAATCCAATCCCACTCGTCCTGGAACCCATCTCTTCGGATGCGCTCGCGAAATTTGTCGTCGCTGAAATGCCGGCGGACATTCCCGATCCGGAATTGCGCCAGCGCGTCGACGAACTGGTCGTGATCGCAAAGAATGCCACATATGCAACGCCTCATCGCGTGGGCGCGTTGTACGCAAAGCTGTTCTGGTTGTTTCAGACCGACGATACGCCGGTGCCACCTTACGATCTGTCGCCCAGCGCCGCGGTCGGGTTGAAGGCCGGCTGGCATCTCGATCCGAAGGACTTCACCGAGCCGGCGGTTATTGCCGAAGGTGAAGCGACGCGCGGCGACTGGGTCAAGGGGAGCGTGACCGGCTTCATCCTCAGCCCAGTCTCGAACGCTGGGGCGGCCCGCGATCTGATCAGCGCCATTTCGGAGCAAGGCGAAGGTCTCGGCACCGCGCACGACTCACACTTCTTCGAGTTCCTGGAACTGCTCGACGCGCTTGAAGCCGGCCGGCTGCAAATCACCGCGCTACCTGTCAATCCCGTCGCCCGCCTGGCACCGCCGCCGGACGCCGGAACAAGCGCGGCCATCCTCACGCCATACGCGAAACTGTGGGCCGAGCTGTTCGACACCCGTTACAACCTGCTGCTCCTGGATCTGTGGCACGGCCTTGCGACTCCGAGCACATCCCAAACTCGAAAGGGGTTGATCGGGCTGGCCTACGCGAACATGCATTTCGCCTGGGAGCTCATTGAGCAGTTGATCTCGATCAGAGACATGGTCGGCGCCACTGATGCCGCGCCGCCATTCGGGATCCAGTTCGAAGATCTTCCGGAGCAGGACACGGACCGCTGGCGGCGTCACGAGCGGCTGCTGGCCGCCCAAGCCGAGATCATACAGGCCATTCGCAACAGTCCTGAGTTCCAGGATTCTTCCACCGGCGAGATCCTCGACTTCGACGGCTCGATTCGCATCGGCATCGCGCGCATCGGTAACAGCGAGACGGAATTTTTCATCGCGGATGGCACCGTCGCGAACGCAGAACCGGCATGGGTGATCGTCGCACCACCAGATTTCGCGCCGGCGGTGCAGGGCGTGGTCACCCTCTACGACACGGTGCTGCAGGCCGCGCTCAGCGCCAATCTGACGACAATTCCCGCGCAGCCGTCGTTCACTAATCACATTCTCCCGCTGATCAAGCGTGCGCGTGGTCTTCGCTGGGTCCACGACGATGTGACGTGGCCGGCAATCTCATCGAACTTCGCTCTATTGTCGGACACGTCGAACTCGCCTCAAGTCACGACCCGCCGGAAAAATGCAGTGACGGGTATTCTCCGTGTCGAAACGGCGTTCACACATCCTGACTACACGTTCCGCCTCCGTGCCTGGCAGAAGGACTATCTCGAGAAGTATCGGCTCGGGAATTTCGTCGCTGACTTCGGCACCGCCGCGCCGCCTGACCCTGTCGCCGCGAGTACGGCATATGCCGTGGATCCGCTGTCGGTGGATGCGTTTCTTGTCGGCGACACTCGGGCGCTGCATGGCTACAACGCGTGAGCCAACCCGGAGTTTGAACGCTGGTTGCGCGACAAGGACAGCGTGTATGCAGGGGCGTCCGGCGAGCTGCATGGCCATCCGTTCTGGAAACGCCGGATCACCGCATCGGTAGCCTGAATGATGCGTCAACCGAACCCTTGATGGAGATCCAATGCGCAGCGAAACGACTCCGGGGCGAGTTAGCCGTGCGATCGATGATCGTGAACTTCGCAAGCGTCTGCGGGCTGGCAAAAGCGTCACGCTGGTGTTAGGCGCCGGGGTCAATCAGAGTCGTGGCCTGCCACTCTGGTCTGAATTGTTACGTCGTACATGGAAGATGGTTTTCGACGAAGACCCACATGCGCTCGAGCAGGACTTTCTCGAACGCGCCCGCAACGCTTGTGAACAGGCGGGCCTGCCCGGGCATTTCGTTGAACGTCTCGACATTAAACGTCACCCACTGGAGCTGCAGTTCGCTTTCGAGCAGATCTACGACTCGCTGAGATGGCGGGTCGACGATCTCACGAACCTGCAGCGGTTTGGAAAGCAGCGCGCAAAGCGAATATTCCGCATCGTCTCGAAGGAAGAGCGGGTTGCGGAGCTCTTCGTCGAGATCCTTCGTCAGTTGCTGTACGAGGGCAAACCCTCGGTCCATGTTAGACGTTCTTCGCGTCTGGACACGCTAGCTCTCGTCGCCCGCGCGGTGCGACGAAACGCAATGCTTCCCGAACACGAAAGGCGGATTACTCAAGTCATTACCTTAAATGTCGACGATCTGCTTGAACGCGCTGTCAACCTGGGCTGTCGACGACAGATCCCATGGGCAGTCCCGATTTGCAGAGCAACCCAATTAAGACCTATTCCAAGCGCTCGTTGCATCGCCATCTATCATCTTCACGGATTTGTGCCATTGAACGCTGACATCTACCCATGGCACATGGAAGACGGAAGGATCGATAAGGCGAAACCACCGGCTGAATCACTGGTCTTTACTGACGAACAGTACTGGCGAATGGTACGCAATTCGGATGGATTCGCCTCACGTGTGTTCTTGAATGCCTTGAGTGGAAGCTGTGTGTTCGTTGGACTGTCCATGACTGATATCAACATAATGCGTTGGCTTGCGAATGACGCGATAGAGCGCAGTGACGATTTTCGGCGGCTTGCCAGTGGGTGGGCTAGCTCGGAGGCAACATTCACCATCGGTGAAGAGCTCTCGCGCCATTACTGGATTACGGAAGCGTCAGCCTCGGGCGACGCAAAAGAGTGGTTGAGAGGCCCGAGAAGACGTGACATTCTGACGACCACCCTGCGTCGTCGGGGGGTCGAACGCATCACGATACCTTCGTGGGAATCCAAGGCGTTCCGTGACTGGTGGCAGTCGTGTTTCGAATCTTGAGGCTGGGAAGTGTTCCCGATCGAATTCCTCCAACACGACGGTAACATTTCAGCGTGCCCCCCACGGCTCCTGCGCCATTGTCGGACCTGAGCGCGCGCTACAACGGATTCACCCTCGGCGCGTTTCTCGCGTCGATGCGCGACCCGTATACGGCCGGTCGCTATCCACAATTGCGCCGGCGCGTGCTGGACTTCTTCGACGAGGTCCGGATCAAGATCACCATCCCTGCGACGCAGCCGGCGTTCCGGCGCCAGGCCGATCCGATTCTGGAAGGCGTCCTCGGCAGGACGAAGACGATCTCGGCCGTACTCCACGATTTCGTCGGCCTTGGCGCAATGGCGGTCATGCACGCCAGCAACGCCGCTCTCGTCACCGCGCAGCACGCCAAGGTCCTCCGCGATCGGTGGCTTCCCGTGCTGGAACGATACGGAGTACCGTCGTCTGCGTACGACGAGTGGCTGGAGGCGCTGCCGCGGAGAGCCACCCACGTGAAAGCCGAGGACGTGCTCACCCCGGCCGCGCTACTGCTTGCCTACGGCCTCGAGGAACTGAAGCCAAACAACGATACGTGCTTCATCGCCATGCCCTTCCGCGCGCCGTACCTCAATCACTTCAACGATCTCTATCGACCGGCGCTCGGGCGCATCGGGATGCAGGCGGTGCGCGCGTGGGGCGGGCTGACGTCCGAGGAATACTATTTGTCTCTGCTGACGCTGATCTCTCGCTCGGGCGCGATGCTCGCCGAGCTCGCCACCGGCAACCCAAACGTCTATAACGAAATCGGCATCGCCCACGGTACGCTTCGCCCGGTGTTCCTCGTCTGCCGCGCTCCAGGCGAGGATGTACCATCGAACATTGCCCACATCCCCGTGTGCGTGTACAACGATCGCAAGCCACGGTGGCAGCAGAGGGAACGCAAACACCTTGCAGAGTACATGCGGCGGATGCTCGACGAATTCGAACGCAGGTACGCGCCAGCCTATCGCCAGTTCCTCGCCGAACAACTAGAGCCGCGAAAGGGGTGACCCGTGACAGATCCCCACCCAACTCTGCACCGAATACGCGAGGTCGTCGGGGATGCGCATCTCTCGACCGACCCGACGAGCATCGCAGCTTATTCAAGAGATACGAGTCTCTGGAAGAAGACATGTGTCGCGGTCGTCCATCCGGCGAGCACTGACGAAGTCGCGCGCATCATTCGGATTGCGGCCGAAACCCGCTTGGCCGTGTGGCCTTTCAGCGCCGGCAAGAACTGGGGTTATGGCGCGACAATGGGGTTCCGCGAGGGTGCGCTCATCATGGTTCTTGATCGGATGGACCGGATCATAACCGTCGACGAGCGAATGGCAGTCGCACTGATCGAACCGGGCGTGACCCAAGGGCAACTTAACGCCTACTTGAAGACAAACGGAATCAATCTGTGGGCGGATTGTACTGATTCGACGCCGAAGGGCAGCGTCATTGGCAATGCTCTCGAGAGAGGGGTCGGCTACACGCCGTACTGGGATCACTTTGCGCACCTGTGCGGCATGGAGGTGGTTCTGCCAACTGGCGACATCGTCCGAACCGGGGGTGGCCCGGAGGGAAGTCGGACGTGGAATCTCCACAAATGGGGGACCGGTCCATACCTCGAAGGACTGTTCAGTCAGTCCAATTTCGGCGTTGTCACCCAGGCCGGGGTCTGGCTGATGCCCACACCCGATGCATTTGGGTGCTTTCTCTGTGAGGTTGAAGACGAGGGGAACCAAGGGGCATTGGTCGACACGCTGAGACAACTGGTGCTTCGCAGGGTTATCTCGAGCAACGTCCACATCGTCAATGACGTCATGCTCCTCGCTCAAATGATCCAATATCCGTACGACATGCTGGGCGGGCGGACGCACTTGTCGCCTGACATGCGAGCGGCTCTCAGGCGCAAATACAAGATCGCACCGTGGACTGTGAGCGGCGGGCTATACGGACCGACTTCGCACGTGCGTGGGAGTCGTCGGATTATCAAGCGAGAGCTATCCCGGTTCGGAAGGGTTACGCTCCTCAACGACAGGAGCTTCGGCGTACTTAGTGCCCTGACCGGTTTCTGGGAGCGCCACTCCGGAAACCCACTGGTGGCGTCGGTGATGCCCGTCCTGCTTCGCGCCTCGATCGAAAAGTTGGGTGTCATCCGTCACATTTACCCAATCCTCAAGGGAATCCCCGGAGAGGACATCGTCGGATTTGCTTACTTCAAGTCGCGCCGTGGACGACCCAAGACCGATGTTGATCCCGCTCGGGACGGGGCCGGCCTTATGTGGCTTGCAGTTGCGTGTCCAATGTCGGGGAAGGACTCGGCCCGTCTTGTCGCGCTTTGTCGCGACTGCTTCGAGTCACACGGTCTCGACCTGTCAATCACCTTCATCATGGTGAATGCTCGAACTGCTCTGGGTCTCGTAGAGATCTTCTACGACAAGGACAGTCCGGATGAATCAGCGCGCGCACAGGTTCTGTATGACACGGTTACGGATGTGGCCGAGCGAGATGGGTTCCCGCAGTACCGGACGAGCGTCGCTTACAGCGATCGCATTCTCAATCGCGCCCCAGCCTTCCAGCAGTTCGTCAATGCGCTAAAGGCCGCGATCGATCCTTCCGACGTCCTGGCACCTGGGCGTTATGGGATTGGATTGCGGTGAGCGGCTATCACTAGATCAACGACTTGGCCTTTCGGTCCAACGCCGCTTCCGCTTCCGTCGCCCACGCGGGTTGCTCGCCACGCCGTTCTCGCGCCTCGCGAATGAGACGGAGATTTCGCGCCGTTGTCTCAGGCTCGAAAGCCTCGCGAACGTTGGCGAGCGCATCGCCAAGCGAAGCGGTTGCCTGCTCCTCATCTTTGCCAAGCACGGAAAGTTCCACCAACGTCGCGTGATCCCAGTAGTCGGGTTTGCCGCCAGCCACTCGACGCTCGACGGCATACCGCACGATTGGGATCAGCGCGTGCCGCCGGTCGTCGGGTGGGTCTTTTATCTCCATCAGTGTCACGGCATTCACGCCAGGATACGCGTCTCTCCAATCCGTCTCAAAACCCTTGAGGTACGCGGCGATTGCCTTACCGAGCAGTGAACGCGCGATCAGCGGCTCCCCCGTCTTCGCCGCGGTTTCCCATCGATCCTTGTACACGCGGCCAAGGAGTCCGTAGGTTTCGCTGCTCGGACCTCGTTCATCGATCAAGGCTGTGAGCACGCGTTCAGCCTCGTCAACGCGGCCCGCTCGATTCAAGGCGAGTCCGAGCTGCTCCTGTACCATCACCGTTCTGGCGAGCGGCAGTGCCATGCGATCGACGAGGCCAATCATGTCGTTCCACGCCTTCACCGCGCGATAGGACAAGAACAAATCGATCACCACCCCTGACTCGACGTCCGAAATCGTCCCGAGTTGAGCTTCCACGGCGCGGACGCCGTCGACACCTTTCTTGCGCGCCGCCGCGAGCTGCGCCTTGGCTTGCTGCGACAGGCGGACACGGTCGCGAAACACGTCGGTCTTGAGGCGCTGAATGTCGGGAAAGCCTTCGACGAGCTGATATATAGGACTGTCTGCCGCGGCTTGCCGTGCGGCATCGAGCCGACTCGCCAGTGCGGCGCGCGTCGCCGGCACATCGTCTGGAATGCCCGCCGCCGTCAACTTGTAGGGCATCGCACGAAGTGGCGCGACGTCGAACGGGAGTTGGCTGCCGCCCGCCGCAAAAATCAGCGCCGTGCTCCGCTCACGCACGGCATGGCGCACGCCCAGCTCGTAAAACACGTTGGCGTTGGCAGTGGTGAGATCAGCCACGGCGTATTCACAGAGAATCAGCCGCTCGAACATCGGCTTGTGGATGATACCGCCAGTCATCTCCTCGTCGGCGCGCAGCGGTTCAAGCTGCGCGTCGCCTATCGCCGGCGCAATGAGATCGCGATAGACCGCGTCGAAATCGACGAGGCGTCCGGCTGCATCAGGTTTGCGGCCGAACGGCATGAGGACGAAGCAGAGAGGCAGTGCCACGATTGTTTGACCTAACTCTTTTCCATTGATGATTGCATCACGGTTCCGCTGCCGCTCACGTCTGACGTGTCTTCGACTTCCGTTCCTCCGGGTTTGTCTCCGATCCGCGAAGATTCGCGACACGCTTGAGCAGGTCGAACCAGAACGGCGCACCGAAAGATGCCGCAACGGCGGCAATCAGCCAGCCGAAAACGACCCAGAACGGGTGCTGGTAAAAGTAGTCAACGGAGTTTCCTTCCCAACCCATCGGCAGAGTGGTGGCATCTAATTTGGCCAATGCGTCCCTGTATTGCGCCTGGCTGTCGGCCGGAACGACATTCGGCGGCGCGACCGCCTGATTTCTCGTGACGTCGACCGCCTGTACAGCAGCGGCGTGTCGTAATTGCGTATCCGCTTGAAGTGCCACGGCGATCCGGATGACATCGAGGTTGACTGCAGCCGCGAGCAGCAGCGCGATCCCGAATTGCACCGCCTGCGTCCAGCGCTTGTACCAGCCGGACACGCTGTTCATACCCTGTCTGAACCACCCTTCGATCTCGTCGCCAAGCGCCTCGATATTACCGGCGGCACTGTCCGCGAGTGTCTTGAGCGTGCCTTCGAGCTTGGGCGCCGCATTCTCGATGCACGCATCGAGCGCGGTTCGTTGATGCGCGGGCAATCGAGTCAACAAACCGTCGACGGCGGCCATGACGCCATTCGCATTCGTGCTCACCGTCGAGAGCGACGCGCAGACATCGTTAATCTCCGCGACGAGCTGCTTGCCAGAATCGGTCGTGGTATCCACCTGGCCGGCGAGCCTGCGCAACTGAGCTTCCGATTGGACCAGTCGAGAGGTGTCTCCATCACGGATCGCCGCGAGCGTTCGCGTGACTTCACGCTCCAGCCCCTCCAGCACGCCACGCGGGTTCTTTAAGAGATCGAGCAATACAATCGCGAAGGTACGCGGCTCGATGTACGACGGAATATTCCGCCTGGTGCTGTTGAGCATCCACCTAATTGACTTCGGCGGCTCGAGCGATTTGATCAACGGGTGCGCGAAAAACTTTGCCCGCAGGTTGTCGTCGTTGTTGAAGAGCGTGAGGATGCCGTCCCACAGGCTGGCCGAGCGCGACTTGAAGAACCCGACGATCACTTCGTTCGCCGCCGAGACGAGCACACTGAACAAGGTGAAGAGGAACAGCAGGCCAAGCGCGATTTCGAGCACGGGGGAGTCACCCATCGCTCACATCCTTGTGAAGTCAAGTCCAGTTGTCTTCGATGTCTACGGGGAACTTCTGAAGATCTCTTCAGCGAGCCCCACAATCGGTGCGGCCCTCTGCCCCATCTGGAAGGCTAACGCATTCTTCAGGCAGGTACTCGACAAGGATGGGCAGTACGCCAGTGCTGACGAGGACCGGTTCGGCGAGGTCAACGCTTATTGCCGCCGGCGACGGCGCATCAAGATAGGCCATCGCGATTTACAGCCACCGGCGACGTGAGCTCTACGAAATATACGCCGCCTCCGCCGACGGCAACGAGCCGCTGTCCATCGCTGAGCCACGCGCATTGCAGAAGTGGGCTGTCGACATGCAACGTCACCACACAGTGTCCATTTCGCAGATCCCAAACCTTCAACGTCGAGTCTGAGGACACGGAAGCGAGCCGCCTGTCATCCGGACTGATCGAGCAACCGGTCACATGTCGATCATGCGCCGAGATGGTCAGCCGCAAGGCACCGGCGGCGGCGTTCCAGACGCGAATCGTGCCATCCGACGAAGCGGATACGAGACATGAAGAGTCGTTGCCAATCACACAATCGTCCACACTGGTCGCGTGGCCAGCAAGCGTCAGCGGCATCAACTTCCGATTCCACTCGTCGACAGTCGTGAGTCCGTCGACCGACGGCGATTCCCACGCCTCTCGCACGGCCTCGACGCGCCACAACTTCATCGCGCCATCGCTTGATGTCGTGACGAAAAACTGGCCATCCCGGCTGAACCGGCACTGGTTGACCGAATCGGTGTGCGCAGTGATCGTGAGTCGCCTCGTTCCGCTGACGAGATCCCATACACGAAGCGTCTTATCCGCTGAGCCCGAAATCAGGAGCGTTCCGTCCGGACTGATATCGCAGCAGTTCACCCAATCGCGGTGGCCATGGAGCACGGCGTCGACAGCCCCCGTCCGCACATTCCAGACGCGAACGGACTTGTCCGCCGATCCAGTGGCGACGCGACGGCTGTCCGGCGACACTGCGCAGGCACGAACCGATTGGCTGTGCCCGATCAGCGTCTGCCGCACGGTGCCCGTAGCGGCGTCCCATATGTGCGACTGCGCATCGGCTCCGCCCGTCACGATTAGATCGTCCTGACCTCGGGCGCAGGCATTTATCCATCCGCGTGCCGAGCGATCCCACGACGGCCTCGACGAGAGCGAACGGTCCCACAATTTTGCGGTGGCGTCCATCGATGCCGAGACAATGAACGCGCCGTCGTCCGACACCGCGCAGTGGTTCACGATGTCCGTGTGACCCGAATAGCGCGCCTGCTCGTCGCCGGTTTGGACGTCGTAGATCCGTACGAATCCGTCGGAGCACCCGACCACGACCGAGTTGTTGTCCGCGGTGAATACGCAGCTGGTGAGTGGCCCGCCGTCCACATGGATCGCAAGACGAACGGCGCCGCTCGCTGCTTCCCAAATGCGCAGATCCCCATCGCCGCCAGCAGAGGCGATGAGGTTGCCATCGCGACTGAAGGCACATCCCTGTACCGCCGCGGTGTGGCCGGCCAGCGTCCTCAACTCTTTGCCTGTCGCGATCTGCCAGACCTTGAGTGTCTGATCGCTCGATGCTGAAACCAGGCAGCTGCCATCGGGACTAATGGCGCAGTGCCACACCGCGGCCAAGTGCCCGCCAAACCGGCTTTCGAGCCACCCTCCCTTGGTCTCCGCCCATTGTTCCGCGATCGTGCGAACGGGATTCCCGGTGGCGACGTCCCAGATGCGAATGCTTGCATCGAGCGACGCCGTGACGATCATTCGATTATCCGGCGCCACCGCGCAGTGCGTGACACCATCGGTGTGTCCGGACAGCACACGTATCAATTCGCCGGTGGCGGCGTTCCAGACGTGGGCTCTTCGGTCGAACGACGCCGAAACGATGAACGTGCTGTCCGGACTGACGGCGCACCCGCGAACCCAGCTTGCATGCCCGCTCAAGCGATGGCGCTCGACTCCGGTGCTGGCGTCCCACACGATTAATATCCCGTCGTAGTGCGCAGTGACGACGAATGCGCCGTCCGGGCTCACCGCGCAGCTCCACACAGTTGATGTTCCGCCGCTGAGCGTCCGAATGAGTGCTGGATGCGGCAAGTCTGGAAATGGATAAAGAGCGCGCAGATAGGGATTTGGCATCGATGCGACGAGCGCCTTCGCTACGGCCGCGAGCTCGGGCACATCCTGAATCCGCGAATGGAACGCGACGGCAATGTCGTTCAGGGTCGCGCATCGATTCAACAGGTGGCTGCACTGAACGAAACTTCGCCGCAGCGCACGCAGCGTCATGTTGGCCGGCTCGCAACGTTCAGCGGCGCGGAGATCGTTCTCTGTTGCTGAAGCGCGCCTGACGAACGTCTTCGCGGCAAGGTAACGCCCGCCGAGCACCGTCGCAATCAGCTGCGTTACGGCGCCTGCGTCGATAAGATGCCCGGCAAGGTGGTCCCACAGATATGGTTCGCCGGACGGCAATTCCGCCCACTCTCCGCTCTCGGGGCGGTGAGCCTCGAGCAACTCCCGGTGTAATTGCACGATTCGAGGCCCGAGCTGACGCAGAAGCAGCGCTCGTATGACGTCGTGCAGGCGGATGTACCGTTGCGCTACATCGAAGGCGAGTAAGAGTGAAAGACGGTTTAAGCGCTCGCAAAGATTCTCCGTGTCGATCTCATCGAGGGGTCCCGTCCGTGCCCAGAGCCTTTCCACCGTTACCAGGGGGATCGCCGCGTCGTCGGGGAACACCGCGAGTTCCGCAAAGCGCGCACGCTCGTTCATATCCAATCGCTCGAGGCTCAGATCGACCGTCTTTGTGACGGCTTGGTGGCGCGCGGTAGAGTCACGCGCGTCAAACGCCGTGAGGCCGCGTTTCGTCAGCGCTTTGTTGACGTAAGCAATCGCCGCCGACAGTGGCTGCCGGCCCGCAGCAACACGATCGCGGAGCGCCGCGTTCAGCAGTGTGAGCAGCAAGGGCCACTCTCCCAGACGAGCCGCGAGCGGCTGGAGCAGGTCTTCACAGCCGGAGGGAAGCCCGTATCCGAGGAGCGCTGTTGCTTCGGACGGCTGCATCGCATCGACATCCACACGCTGGGCATCGGCCGGCAGAACGTCCATGAGACGAGTCGTAATCACTCGCGCACACCGCGGACCTCCCTGCACGAACGGTCTCAAGTCGGCGCCATCCCAGACGTCATCGATCACCAGAAGAATGTCGCGATCTGCCAGCAGTTCGACGAATAATGCAGTCGCCGCCTCGACGCTTGCGAAGGTCGGGCGCTGTCCAGACAGAAAGTAGATCAGATCCTCTACTCTTCCCGTAAGGTCACCCGGCTTTTCGCCGAGCGTTACCCACAGCACGCCATCATCGAATGCGTTCTGAATGTCTTCGTCGTGGCACAGCGCGCGCGCCAGCACCGTCTTGCCGTAGCCGCCGGCGCCGCGAACCGCCGTGGTGAGCGCGAGAGGTTCCTGTCGAGCAGGATCGAGAAGATGGCGGCGGAGCCGTTCATATTCCGCAGGCCGCGACACAAACTCCGACGGCAGGTCCTCTGCCATGAACGGCACTCTCACACTCCGGCACCGAGTGCGGAGATCGTTGACAAACTTCGCCCATTCGCGATCAAGGTCGTAAAAGTGGACGGATCGCATCCACCGCGGCAGCGAATCGAAATCGGTGTTTTCGGTGGCTTTGACCGGATACACACACACGCCGCGCTGTCGTGCATAGCGCCACTCTCTGCGGACTAACTCCGACTGCGTCGCTGCGGGAGTCATGATCACGACCAGGAACTCGACTTGGTCCAGCGCAGCCGTGATCTGAAGCCACCAATCGCGTCCGCCCTCGAGCCGATCGAGATCGCGCCAGAGGCTGATGCCCTCGTCGTGCAGGCGCGCGGACACATCTTTCGCGAGCGCCTCGCCGTCGCTGCGCGCGTAGGAGATGAAGGCGCCTGCTCTATCTGGAGACATGTGAGACCCCGAAGCGCCGATCGGCGCCGCTCAGCGTACCAGCAGAACGCCTCTTGCGCGAAATCGATGGCATGTATCCTCCGGCTCAACGTCCTGGTGCGAACATGTGGATCACCAGACACGCGCCGCACTTGAGGCGAGTGTCTAGACGTACTCAGGTACCCATGATTCCACGAGCTCTTCGCGAGCATCGCCTTACGCCATGCGGGCCGTGTTTGGCCGTCCGGTTGACACGGGAGCGAGACCGGGTCGTCTCGCTATTGATGGATGGGACGATCCGGATGTCGGACGCAAAAGGGCGCCAGGTTGCCGAGTATCGCTGATCAATCGTACCGAGGAGTCGTGAAGTGAGCGGGGAGCGACGTCGGCGATTGGGGTTCAGGTACGGGCGTCAACGCTGCAGTGGCAGCTGCACTTGAAGCGTCGGATCGCCCGAGTGCATCGTCGCGGACTGTTGTTCCTACCGTGACACGGTGAACAGCGTCTGATAGAAAGCCTCCGCGAACGCCGTAGCCGGCTGCTCCTTCACCTGCCACGATGTGCCGACGGCACCGTACTACTTCGGCGGTGCTCGGTCAATTTCTCATTCGGCGCAAAAACACTTCCGCCAGGGACGGCGTTCAGACCAGCTTGCGACAAACGATCAGGCGATCCCTGTGGGTGACGAACTCGCACGCACCTTCGAGCAGCAGCTCGTCGACGCACCGCTTCACTCCTGGGCAGTGACTCGAAGTAGTCGTGAAATGCGATGAGGCTGCCGGGCGCCACGTGCGGCGCGAAGTGACGAAAATCCGCAAGCACATGCTCGTAGTCGTGCAACCCGTCCACGAACAGCAGCACGATCGGCGTGGACCACTCGATTCGGTAGCTCGCGCTCGCACGATCTGCACGCGCCGGGCAAGGCCGTGTTGCGTGACGTTGCCGAGTGCGATGTCGTAGGTGTCCGCGAATCGCCCAAAGTGGTAATTGACGTGCGGATCCACCGCGTGGACGGGTCGCATTTGTGCTCACCGTCGAGAGCGACGCGCAGACATCGTTAATCTCCCGTTCGCGGCTCGATGTACGACGGAATATTCCGCCTGGTGCTGTTGAGCATCCACCCGATTGACTTCGGCGGCTCGAGCGATTTGATCAACGGATGCGCGAAAAACTTTGCGCGCAGGTTGTCGTCGTTGTTGAAGAGCGTAAGGATGCCGTCCCACAGGCTGGCCGAGCGCGACTTGAAGAACCCGACGATCACCTCGTTGGCCGCCGAGACGAGCACACTGAACAAGGTGAAAAGGAACAGCAGGCCAAGCGCGATTTCGAGCACGGGAGAATCGCCCATCGCTCACATCCTTGTGAAGTCATTTCCATTTGTCTTCGACGTCTAATGATGTCAGTACAGGCGTACCCCTCCCATCACGTTGCGCAACCACGAACTCGATCGCGTGGCCGCGACGGAGACCCGCGACATGTCACGGCTCCTCAGGGTATCGGATTCCCATGGTCTTTGGATGCACCGTCGAAGCACGAACCGTCGTCTATCATCGTTGAGAGCAAGTGGCACTCTGCATGCTCGCGCCGTAATCGGAAACAAGGGCGCGGCGAACGTTCCAAGTTGCCGCGTGAACAGCAATGGCTGGAATTTTTGTCAGCTATCGCCGCACCGACAGTCTGATGGCAGCGGGTCGATTGTCGGATGACCTCACCGATTTCTTCGGGCGGGACCAGCTGTTTCGGGACGTTGACGCGATCGAGGGGGGCGCAGACTTCGACCGCTCGATCGTGGACGCGCTGCGGGCAGCCGCGGTTGAGCTCGTCGTCATCGGCCGCAAGTGGGCAAGCGTCGCTGACGCGACCGGCATTCGTCGGGTGGTTCAGCCCGAAGATTATGTCCGACGGGAGATTGAGATCGCGTTTGCCGAACGGATCGGGGTGATTCCAATCCTGGTTGACGGCGCCGCGATGCCGTCCTCCGAGGAACTGCCGCAAACGCTGGCGCCGCTAACGAAACTCCAGGCGTTCGAAGTCGCGGATCGCACGTGGAGGTATGACGTCGAGCAACTCGCCAAACATCTCGAGCACCGGTATGACGTCGAGCGTACGTCGGCACCCGCTCCGAACGCCTGGCTCAAAGGTGTCTTCTCCGCGGTTCGAGACTACATACCCGATCTCTTGTTTCTTCTCGCCAAGCCGAAGACGCTGATCGGCCGGCACAACCTGGGACGGACTCAGGATCTGACCCGAGCCCTGACATTTCTATCGCTCTCAGTGTTGCTCGGATCGCTCGGCATGCTCGATCTGGTGATGCCGGAGAGGCTTTCGCTACTAGGGCAGCTTGGCGCGGGGCTCTCGCTCGGCATCGTTGCTACCCTCGCGACATCGCTGCCGATATATCTCGCGTGGCGCCTCGTTGGTGCCTCACCCGAGTACCGGCGAATCGCAGTTCCCCTGTGCTATCAGTCGGCCGTCACGACTCTGCTGATTGCCGCGGGCTTCATTGCGATCGCCTTGCCGCTTGCTCTTGTCGATCCCAATTTTTTTGAGCGGCTGCACGACACCGTAACTCGCAAAGGGGATATGGCGGCCAAGTGGCTCGACGCGTGGCAATTCATCGATCATGGTTTTCGTGCTGGAGGGTCCATTGCGATGGCCGGAATCATCAGCATGGTGCTGATTCACGCGCTGTTGTTGGCCTGGCTCATCGCGTCGTGGGGCGCTTACCGGCAGGGACTGGGAATTCGCGCGCGCTGGCGTTCGCTTGCGGCGTTTCTGATTTTCATCTGCGTCGTGCCGTTGGGCGTCAGCGGATTCGCGGCGATCGCGGCATGGCTCTCCGGCGGTTGAGCGCTCGGTAACGCCCTTCGGTCCGCGGCCTCCTTCTTCACTGTCAGTCTTTGGCGACTCAGTCTTTCAGGCCGTAAACGGCAACGTAGAAATTCTTCGGGATACTGTCGTTCGGCGGTTTGTCATTCTCCAAGTACCGCTTGGGGCCCGGCGGGTTCTCGTGATCGCCATACGTCGCGACAAATACCTTTCCGTTCGCGATCGTCGGCGGCACGAACTTGGCGAAGAGTCCGACAGCATTTGGTCCGGTTGGATCGTCCGGTGGCGAACTGCGAAAGATATCGGTCTTGATGTCTTGCGCATCAAACGCGAGAAGCTGCGCCTGTACGCCGCGCATCTGGTTGGCATCCCCGGCATATGGCAACAATGCCCAGACGATGCCGGTGCCGGCTTTGTTGCCATCGGCTGAAATCGAGAGCATCCCGCCCGGCATGCCTGGCGGCGCATGATAAAGGCTCTTCGACGGCGGGGTGAGCAGTTTTCCATTCGTGAACTCATACGCCCGCATCACGTCTTCTTCTCCCCACACGTATACCCGGATGCCACCGGGCCCATGCCACATAACGTGTGAACCATGGATATTACCGACCACTCCTTCGCCGCCGAACTGCGACTGCGGGCCCATGATGGCTTGTACGGCATTAGGATTTGGACAGTCCATCTTCGGTGCGCCCGTCGGCGCCATGAAATGGCCCATGTTCGAGGTGTCGACGACGTAGATGTTGCCGTCCTTGCCGCCGCCAATGAGCAGCTCGGGGTTGGTCCCGAGCACGAGCAACGGCCCCGCGGATCCGAGATCGAGATCGCAGCGCCCCGGACCACCGCAGGCCTTATTGAGCAGTGCCTGGTTGCACGGCGTGAAGTAGTCCTTCACGACGAGCGCGTTCCCTTCGAGTCTGAGCTTGACGAAGCTGTCGCCGAAATTCTTCCCGCCGGTGTTCGCGTTGAACTTGCCGTTCCCCGTCATCACATAGATGTTGCCGAGCGCGTCGCTCGCAGGTCCCGATCCTGCCTGCCAGATACCACCATTGATGTCAGTGGGTGTGACGTTCCACACGGCCTTCTGCTTGAGCGTCGCCGCATCGTACGCGAGCAGCCACCCGTGCAGCGTGCCACCGGTCTCGAGATTCGTCGCGAAGCCGATATACAAGACCCCGTTGTCAAGAAGGAGCGCCGCGCGCTGCTTCTGTTGCGTCGTGTCGAGTTTCAGTTGCCCGCCTCCTGGCTTCGGCACAGTGGCGCTGATGACCGGCACCGGTTTGATCCTCTCGCGATAATCGATCGGCGGGAAACCCGGGCCAGGAAATGGAGCTTTGTTCAGGTCAATCGCATGCAGACGAAATTGCCCGCCGTTGTCGTTATGCCAGCTCACGACATACATCGTCGTACGGGCATCGTTAATCACCGGTGTGCTCAGGATGCCGTATTCGGGGAAGTTTGTATTCCAGCTATCGAAGCTGGGCTTCTCCGGTTGCGGCTGGCCCAGCCACTGCGCCCATATCAGCGCGTCCTGCGACTGCGGCAGCGTCGGCTTCTTATCTGCGTCATACGCATAAATCGTGTTGTGCATCGTCGACACGATCAGCGCGTTGAAAGTGCCCTTCCCTTGCACGGTGAGCCCGGACACGTAGAGCGGCTGCGCAACGATCTGGCCGTCGGCGAAGAGCGTCCACAGCTTGCCGAACTTCTGCTTGACGCTCGCAACGGTGAGCTCGGTTTCGTGCAAATTCGCTCCGCTGCGGCGATTGTCGTTATGGTGGGTCAGAACGTTGACCTGGCTCGATGCCGGCGCAGCAACCGCGATGATGGTCAGAGCGATGGCACTCACTGTCGTTCGCTTGTTGAAAGCACGCACGGTGCACCTCGCGTGAAGATGTGTGTGTGGCAGCCCTGGATTGTACCCAATCGCTGCTGGTGGCGAAGTACCACCAGCAGCAACGAGAACCACAAGTACCTAGAGAGACAGGAAAGGAGAAAAGAGTTCTCACGCGCTGTCGCGCACCCCGTGGAATCCCCCGTGGCGCCGCTTCTACGACGCCTTTGGCTAAGATCGAATATACGCCTTTGCCAGGGGAATTGAACTCGCTGCGATTCGCGCAGGCCGGGTTCGGCAGTCCGATCGCGTCGTAAGCATGTAAGGGCGCTCACATGATGTTCACACCCGAAGACCGCGATCGCGTCGAGCGCCAGGTTCTCGAGTGGGCGCACGCCGATTCGCGCGTCGTGGCTGGAGCCGTCGTCGGATCCCGCGCTCACCATCCCGGCGATCGATTTTCCGACCTTGATCTCACGTTCGGTGTCGAAGCAGGGTGCCCGATTTCGGAAGTGCTGGACGACTGGTCACAACGTCTCGTCGAACAATATAGAGCCGTCCACTTGTTCGATCTGCCGAGCGGTGCCGCGCTGTATCGCGTCTTCCTGCTGCCAGGGTGCCTGCAAATTGATCTGTCCTTCGCACCGGCCGCCGCCTTCGGTGCCATCGGCCCGCAGTTCCGGCTCCTGTTCGGCAATGCGATCGAGCAAGCGGCTCCAGCGGTGCCCGACGTTCGGCAGTTGTTCGGCTACGGCGTGCACCACACGGTCCGCGCGCGGATCTGCGTCGAACGCCAGCGTCACTGGCATGCCGAGTATTGGATCAGCGGCGTTCGGGACTACGCGTTGACGATGGCATGCGTGCGGCTCGGTCTTCCGGCACATTTCGGCCGAGGGTTCGACGGCTTGCCCGACGCCATTCGGACAGCGGCGGCGTCTGCGCTGGTGCGCTCGATCGAGCGCCGCGACTTGCTGAACGCATTACGATGCGCAACCGACCTGCTGCTATCCGAAGCTGCCGCGGCGTCGGTGTCGACCCGGGATCTAGTGCAGGAACTACAGGACTTGATGGCTAGCGATTGACGACGCCGAGCGATGAACGTCGCGGGATCTGAACTAATGTAGGGCCCTCACGGTCTAAGCGACATCGGACAAGTAAGAAGTCAAGAGCCAGAGCTATTTCAATAAATCTGCAGGCGGCGACAACAGCGGCGCGAGCGAGCCCGCGAGCGAGCCACGCGACCGGCCCGCCTTCGCCAAGGCTTCGGCGCGTCCGCCGTAGCTTCGCGGAGGCGGAAGCGAGCCGTCGAAGCGGCGAGCGAGGGCGCATGTAGGGGAGTCCGAGGGGCGAAGCCCCTCGGTTAATACTAGAAGGATTGAACATGAAACAGATTTTGACAAAACGAAACGGCCTGATCATCGTTGCAATGATGACTGCTCTGCTCCGGTGTGGAACGGCGTCGGCGCAAGAAATGAAGCCCTTCTTGACGCTGAAGACTGCCAAGGCGATGGCGGAGGCGGCCGACAAAAAGGCCAGCGACATGGGCATCAAGGTTCATATCGCGATCGTCGATGACGGCGGCAACTTGAAATTCTATCTGCGCCAGGACGGCGCGCCGCTGGTCGCCGAGAAGATCTCGCAGATGAAGGCCTTCACTGCCGTGGCCATGGAAAAATCGACCGCCGAGGTTGGTGAAATATCGAAGGCGGAGACGCCAGGTATCGAGCTCGTTCCCAATCTGATCAAGTTCGGCGGTGGGATTCCGATCAAGAACTCCAGGGGGCAGATTCTCGGCGGGATAGGCGTCAGCGGCGCCTCGAAGGAAGACGACGCCGCCTGCGCACAGGCCGGACTGGATGCGGTCAAGGCGATGCTCAAGTGACGAGCATCGCTCCAGCTTTTCTTACGTAAGATCGGGCCAGAAAAAAGAGGGCGGAGCCGCCGGAGCCTGTCGAAATCGCGGCGGGTGGTTCGACTAATGTCTGAAAGGGACGAGTGGGCCCATCACGGGCCCGGCACGAGCAACTATGAGCTGGATCACCGACCTTCGTTTTGCCCTTCGATCGCTCGCCCGAGCAAAGGGCTTGACCGTCACCATCGTCCTCACGCTCGCGCTGGGGATTGGCGCCAACGCCGCGATCTTCAGCGTCGTGCGCGGCGTGCTGCTGAGGCCGCTCGTCAACCGCGAGGCGGAGCGGCTGATCTACATCCGGCAGAGCGCGCCGGGCATAGGCGTGACGAACGCGGCCTTCTCGGTCCCGGAGCTGAGGGATCTACGGGAGTCGGTGAAGTCGCTCAGCGCGTTCGGCGACTTCTCGACGATCGAGTTCACGATGATTGGCCTCGGCGACCCGCGTACCGTTCGCGCGGGCGTCGTCGGCGGCTCCTACTTCGATGTGATGGGGCTGAAGCCGGTACTGGGCCGACTGCTCGGGCCGTCCGACGATGGGCCGAAGGCGGACGGGGCGGCGGTGCTGACCTACCGGTTTTGGACGAGCGCGTTCAAGAGCGATCCCAACGTCGTCGGTAAACAGGTCCGGCTGAGCGATCGGCCGGCGACGATCGTCGGCGTGCTCGAGCCGTCGGTGCCGTATCCGCAGGAGACCGAGATCATCGCCAACGTCGTGACCAGCCCGCATCATCTCGACGCAACGATGGTCGACGGCCGGGTGCACCGGATGACGGAGCTCTTCGGACGCCTGGCGCCGGGTGCGACGCTCGACGCGGCGCGCGCAGAACTGCGCGTCGCGCACGCGGCGATGGTAAAGTCGCATCCTGAGTCCTACGAGAAGCAGGCCGACTTCCGCATCGACGCCAAGGGGCTGCGCGACGAGATCATCTCGCCGGCGCGAACGATCCTGCTCATATTGCTCGCGGCGTCGGGACTCGTGTTCATCGTCGCGTGCTCGAACGTCGCGAACCTGATCCTGGCGCGGTCGGTGCGGCGTGAAGGCGAGCTCGCGATTCGCGCGGCGCTCGGCGCCGGCACGGGCGCGCTGCGGCGTACGCTGCTCGCCGAGAGTGTCCTCCTTTGCGCGACCGGGGCCGTGCTGGCTGTCGCGATCGCGCAACCGATGGTCGGAGTGTTAGCGCTCTACGCGGCGCGCTTCTCGGTGCGCGCGCACGACGTCACGGTTGATTCCAGCCTGCTCTGGGTCGGCGGCGCCCTCGCGATCGCCGCCGCCGTGCTGCTGGCATTCGTGCCGCGGCTGCCTTCGGCGGATGCCGCCAACGGGATGGGCCTGACGAGCCGCGGCGTGCGGCTGACGACGGGCACGAACCGCCGGCTGCGCGTATTCGCGGTCGTGCAGATCGGCGCCTCGTTCGTGCTGGTCGCGGGCGCCGGGATGCTGATCACGACGCTCTTCGCGCTGCAGCGGCAGCAGACCGGTTTCCGCGGCAACCTGCTGGCGGTGAACGTGCCGGTCGTCTCCTACACGCGGAAGCCGGCGGACGTCGCGCGCTTCTATCAGGAAGCGATTCGCCGCATCTCGGAGCTGCCGGGCGTCGAGCGCGTGGCGCTCGGGACCGTCGTGCCCTGGCGCGATCCGGGCTTTTTCGCCGCGCAGTTCACGGTCGAGGGGTACACCAAGGCGAACGGCGAAGAAGATCCGCGCGCGCAGTTCCGCACGGTGTCGCCCGGCTTCTTCAGCGCGCTCGGAGTGAAGCTCATCGCCGGCCGCGACTTCAACGACGGCGATCGCGCAGACGGCGAGAAGGTCGTCATCATCAGTGAAAGTCTCGCGCGCCGGATGCTCCCGAGCATGGACGCGGTCAACCGCCGGATGATGTGGACGGATCCGGTCACGAAGTTCATCGGCGTCAGCACCGGACCACGCCGCATCGTCGGCGTCGTTGCCGACGTGGACGACGAGCACCTGGTGCCCGAGCCGACGATGACGGTGTATCACCCGATCGAGCAGGAGATGAGCGGCGGGCGGTTGTTCATCCACGCGAAGATGGATCCGTATTCGCTGGTGCCGCCGGTGACGAAGGTGATTCGCGACCTGGCGAGCGACCAA
>DASTVZ010000199.1:0-9359 GCA_035758845.1 Vicinamibacterales bacterium | reverse complement strand
CGAATCTTGGCGTCGCGGTCTCCATGTTGGAGACTGGATGAAAGCGACGCGACCCGCCGTAACCCGCCGAGTTAGTGCAGCTGCGGCGGGAGGTGGCGCAGTTACCTGAGGAGCGGACATCTTAAAAGTCACGGCAAAGACGGACCACAATCAACCCCTGATGCACGCGATCTGATCCGGGATACATGGATCCGAGGATGCAGGGATCGAGGATTCGCGATCAGTGATGAGTGATTCAGTAGGGTCTTTCCCCAATGGCAATGATGCTGCACGCCTGAATGGTGTTCAGCCCTAGTTCACGCGCCTTGGCGACAACTTCGTCAGCGTCCGCCCCAGGGTTCAACCACACCTCGGGAATACCCTTCTGCGCAAGCTGTTCCATCACCTTGACGCCGATGTGGCCCGGTACGTAGACCGTTGCCATATCGATGGGTCCAGGCACGTCGAGTACTGACGGATACGTGCGGTGTCCTTCGATTTCCTTTTCATTTGGGTTGATGGCGAGCACCGTGAAACCCTGCCGCTCGTACGCACGGAGCGCTCGATTTCCGAACTTGTTTCGATTGCTCGATGCGCCGATGACCGCCACGACTTTCGGCATAAATCTGATTGTACTCGGCGGCCCCTGTTCGCATTTCTCACTGCGCGTGGGGCCCCACCCCCACGCGCTCTCCCTCGGCGGCGGCGCTGCGCGCCCGCGCCGCTCCCTTCCAGCGCCTCGCTCGGGCCGCAGGCGCTCTCCCTTTTCCCCTTTCCCTTTCCCTTTTTCCTTTTCCCTTTTCCCTTTCGTACAATCACCCTATGGCCTCCCTCGCAGAAATACTCGAGGTCCGAACCGCAGAGGCGGCGCCGGAACTGATTGAGCCGATCTCGCGAGATCGCATCCGGTGCTATGCGTGCGGCCACGAATGTCCGATTCCTGACGGCGCGGTCGGTGTGTGCAAGGTTCGCTTCAATCGCGGCGGTCACCTGCGCGTCCCGTTTGGATATGTCGGCGGCATCCAGTGCGATCCGATCGAGAAGAAGCCGTTCTTCCATGTTCGTCCCGGCGCGCTCGCGTTTAGCTTCGGGATGCTCGGCTGCGACTTGCATTGTTCGTACTGCCAGAACTGGGTGACCTCGCAGGCACTCAGGGATCCTCAGGCGATTGCGCCGCCGATCGACGCATCGCCAGATGCGCTCGTCTCCGAAGCACTGAGGCTCGGCGGACGTGTCATCGTCAGCACCTACAACGAGCCGCTGATCACAAGCGAATGGGCGGTTGCGATCTTCAAGGAAGCCCGCGCCGCCGGCCTCATGACCGCGTATGTGTCGAATGGCAACGGCACGCCCCGTGTGCTCGACTACATTCGCCCGTGGGTCGATCTCTACAAAGTCGATCTCAAGAGCTTTGACGACAAGCATTACCGTCAGCTCGGCGGGCGGATCGAACCGATCCTCTACACGATCCGCGCGCTGCACGAGATGGGCATCTGGGTCGAGATCGTCACGCTGCTGATACCGGGGTTCAACAATTCAGACGACGAAATCGAGCGCCTCACGTCGTTTCTGGCCGGCGTCTCTTCTGATATTCCCTGGCACGTGACGGCGTTTCACAAGGACTACCGGATGAACGATCCGGAGAACACGACGCCGGAGATGCTGATGCGAGCCGCCGATATCGGGATGCGCAATGGTCTGCGTTACGTGTATGCGGGAAATCTACCGGGCCGGGTCGGCGATCTCGAGCACACGAGATGTCACCAGTGCCACGCCCTGCTCGTCGAGCGATTTGGCTATTTCATCCAGCAGTATCGGCTGACGCGGGAAGGGTCGTGCCCTGATTGCGGAACGGTGATTCCGGGCAGATGGGGCGAGGGGTTTGACGGGCAGATCACCTCGACGCCGTTCTTGCCAGGAACACGGCGCCTGCGGACGGTCTGATTCTCTTCGTTGTCGGGATCCGGTGTCCGGGATCCGGTTGTGTTTGGCGGCTGCTTTATTCAGTGCGCGCGGGGCCCCACCCCCACGCGCTCTCGCTCGGCGGCTTCGCGCCTCGCTCGGGCCGCGGGCGCTTTCCCTTTCCCTTTTATCGTGCCTGCGCGAGCGCGGTGTCGATCGCCGTCTTGAACTCCGGATAGGGCTTGGCGCCGTAAACGAAGCTGATAACTTTCATCGCCGTGCCGGGCGGCGGCGTGAGACCAACTAAAACGAGGGGCGTGCCGCCGACGCCAAGCTGCTGCATGCGCGCGATGCTTTGACGGATCCCTGGCGCATACTTGCTTCCCTTCCCGCCGTTCATGCAGTCTTCGAACTTTCTGGTGTCGACACCGAGCATGCCGGCATTCGCGCTCAGTTGTGACACTTCTCGCGCCGGCGAATTCGTGAACAGCAGATCGTGCATCTGCCAGTACTTGCCCTGATCGCCCGCGCATGCAGCGGCTTCGTGGGACAGGAATGCGTCGGGATGAAGCTGCGCGATCGGATAGTCGACAAATACGTACTTCACCTTGCCCGTGTTCACATAGTCAGCCATCAGCTGCGGCATCGTCTGTAGATTCTGCCGACGGCAGAACGGACAGTGATAATCGGAGACCTCGACGACGGTGACCTTGGCTGACGCGCTGCCTTTCGTCGGGGCGTCCGTGATGCTGATGGACTTGTCGGTAAACGATTCTTCCTGCTGTCCCCGCCCTTGCACGAGCTGTTGCAAGAGCGACTTGATCATGTCGAGGTCGCGCTGCATCAGCACTTGCTGAGCCTTCAGTCTCTCGATTTCGCGTTTCAGCGCAGCAATCTCGTCGGTCTGGCTCTGAGGCGGCGAGAGCGACAACAGCGCGACCACCGTGACGCTCGCGAGTCTGGCAAACATGGAGGTCATGATCTTATCAGAGGCGTCCGCCGGCCCGTCGAATGCTGATGATTTTGATCGCAGGACGAAGTGTTTCGCCCTCTGCGGTTGATTCCTGAATGCGGCGAACGATGTCGATTCCGCGCACAACTCGTCCGAACGCAGCAAAGCCCTGGCCGTCAGGATTTCGCTTCCCTCCGAAATCGAGTTCCGGCTGATCGCCCACGCAAATGAAGAACTCTTCCGTCGCAGTGTCGACGCCCGCGCGCGCCATCGACACAGTGCCGTTCTTGTGCAGCAGCCCCGTCTTATTGGTGCGCTCGAGCGCGATCGGCGGGAAGAACTCGCTCTTGCGAGCGGCGTTGGCTGCGCCTTGAATGACCGCGATCTTCACCGGCTTCTCGCGCTGATTGTCCGGACGGACGGTGCGGTGAAAGAGGCCGCCATTGTAGAGACCGGCATCGACATATCTCAGAAAGTTTGCCGACGTGACCGGCGCTCTTATCGTGTCGATCTCCATTTCGATCTCACCAAGATCGGTCTGCACGACCACGTGCACGGCCGCTTGCGGCATGCCACCGACTGTGAACAACCATGTCAGAACGAGCGCATGCAACATCGATTTTACGGAAACACCTTTCCGGGATTCAAAATGCCGTCGGGATCGAACGCACGCTTGACGCGCTTCATGAGCGCGATCTCATCCGCGGACAGTTCCATCGGCAGGAACGGCGCCTTCGCGAGCCCGATACCGTGCTCGCCACTAATCGATCCTTCGAGCGCGACAACGCCGGCAAACAACTCGCGCTCGGCTTCGTGGGCCCGTGCGACATCCTCCGCATTGTCCTTGTCCACCATGATGTTGACGTGGATGTTCCCGTCTCCCGCATGGCCGAAGCATGGAATGCGGAGGCGGAAGCGCTCCCGGATATCGCGCACGAGCGCGAACAGATCCGGAATTCGTCCTTTCGGAACGACGACATCGTGGTTCAACTTCAACGAGGCGATCGTTTTCAGCGACATCGACAACTCGCGGCGAACACGCCAGAGTTCCTGGCGCTCGGCTTCGTCGCGCGCGCGCAGGACCTCGGTGGCGCCGGCCGTCCGGCAGGCCTGCTCCACGCGCGTCGCTTCTTCGGCGACCGCTTCAGGCGTGCCATCAACCTCGAGCAGCAACAGCGCTTCGGTGCCTTCGGGGGCGAGCGATCGGACGTTCAGGTTGCGTGCGACCGCCTCGAGCGAATCGCCATCGATGAGTTCCAGCGCCGCGGGCACAACCCGCTCCCGAATCATGTTGACTACCGCCGCAGCCGCAGACTCCACGTCGCGGAACGTGGCGCGCAACGTCTTTTGCACCGGCGGCTTCGGCACCAGACGAAGGATGATCTTCGTGATGATCGCAAGCGTGCCTTCAGAGCCGACGAGCAGCTGCGTCAGATCGTAGCCGACGACGTTCTTCACGACCTTGCCGCCGGTCTCGACGATCTCTCCCGTCGGCAGGACCACCTCGAGCCCGAGCACGTAGCGCTTGGTCGTGCCGTACTTGAATGCACGCGGGCCACCCGCACATTCCGCAACATTCCCGCCGATCACGGACTGGCGCAGCGACGCCGGATCCGGTGGATAGAACAATCCGACGCTCTCGACGGCGTCCTGGAGATCTCCTGTGATGACGTTTGGTTCGACGACGGCGAGGAGATTGGCTTCGTCGATCTCGAGGATGCGATTCATGCGCTCGAGGGAGACGACGACACCGCCGTGGAACGGAACCGAACCGCCGGTGTAGCCGGTGCCGCCACCGCGGGGGACCAGGGGGATCCGCCGCTCCGCGCAGAGACGGACGACAGCGGCGACTTCTTCGGTGCTGCCGGGGAAAACGACGATGTCGGCGGGGCGTCCGCGCTTGAGCGCGTCCGTCCCGTAGATCGTGCGTGAGGCCTCGTCGGTTTTGACATGGGCGGCGCCGAGTCGCGCCGTCAGCGCGTCAGCGAGCGCCTCGACGAGGTTCGGAGCAATCACCCGGCCACGGCCTTGCGGCTCTCGAGCGAGCGAACGAAGGTCAGGAGCCGCTCGGTACCGCGTTTCAGCTCCTGAAGGGAGGTTGCGTACGAAATGCGCAGGAACCCGGGTGCATCGAATGCCTCACCGGGCGTGACCGCGACGCGCGCTTCATCGAGCAGCGCCTGCGCCAGCTCCATCGTCGTTCGAATGCCGTCGGGAGACAGGAACTCCGAGACGTCCGGGAACAGATAGAACGCGCCGGCGGGTTTGACCAGGCGAATTCGCGGTTCGGCGGCGAGCCATTCACAGAGCTGATCGCGGCGATTCCTGTACTCGTTCAGCATCTCGGTCACGCATTCCTGCGGTCCGTTCAGAGCGGCCGTTACGGCCTTTTGCGTAATAGAGCACACGTTGGAGGTCGAGTGACTCTGCAGCGCGTTGCAGGCGCCAATCACTGCCGCTGGGGCGACCGCCCAGCCGCAACGCCACCCGGTCATCGCATACGTCTTTGATGCCGAACCAGCCAGAACCGTGCGATCGCGCAGGCGTTCGACGAGGATGCGCGGCAGGTTGTGCGGCGTTGGGTCGTAGATCAGTTTCTCGTAGCAGAGATCCAGGAGGACCCAGATCCCGTGCTTCGCCGCTTCGTCGGCGATCGTCCGCAGGTCCGATTCCGAAATCAGCGCACCCGTGGGGTTCCCCGGCGAGTTGATGATGATGCCGCGCGTGCGCGGCGTGATCGCGGCGACGATCGGTTCGGCGCGCACCGTGAAGCCGTCTTCGGCATGGGTGTGAACGATGACGGGTTTCGCCTCCGCCAGCTTGACCTGCTCAACGAGTGTCGGCCATCCCGGCATGTGGGTGATGACCTCGTCGCCAGGCCCGAACAGGCACATGGCGGCGTTGTACAGCGCCTGCTTGCCACCGGCCGCGATGATGGTCTCCGCGGGCGAATACTCCACGCCGTAGTCAGTCTTGTAGCGCGCGCACACGGCGCGCTTCAGATCGTCAGTCCCGGAATTGGTGGTGTATTTCGTGAAGTTGGCATCGATGGCCGCGTGCGCCGCTGCACCGATGTGTTTCGGCGTTGGGAAGTCCGGCTCTCCGGCGCCGAAATCAATCACGTCGACGCCCTGCGCCTTCAGCTTCATCGCCTCCGCCGCAACCTTCATCGTTGGCGACACACCGATTTTCTTGGTCCGTTCTGCGAGCATACGTTCAGGCCCTCAAGGTTTCGCGCGCGAGCTTCTTCTCGCGCAGCCGCTTCTCCACGCTTTCGGGGACGAGTCCGTGCACGGATCCGCCGAGCGCAACGACTTCTTTGACCAGCCGTGAGCTCACATAAGTGTACGGCTGTGTCGGCATCATGAACACGGTCTCGACCTCAGGATTCAGCTTCCGGTTCATGAGCGCCATCTGCATTTCGAATTCGAAATCGGAAACGGCGCGAAGTCCTTTCACGATGACGCCGGCTCCCCGCCTGCGAGCGTAATCGACGAGCAGTCCATCGAAGGTATCCACCTCGACATTGGGTTGGCCGGCGAATGCTTCGCGCGCAATCTCGACTCGTTCCGGCACGGTAAAGAGTGGCGCCTTCTCGAGATTGATCAGGACCGCGACAACGATGCGATCGAAGAGCCGCGCGCCGCGTCGGATAATGTCGACATGCCCGTTGGTCAACGGGTCGAACGAACCTGGATAGATCGCCACGACATTATTCATATTTACTCCGAGCGGCTTCGCCCCTCGGACTCCCCTCCACGCGCGCTCGCGGGGACCCCACGATCCCCGTTCCGCGCGTGGCTCGCTTCGCTGCGCGTGCTCGCGTCCTTTCGCTCGAATGCAGTTCTAAGGTCCGGATCGGCGGCGGTAAAACGCGAGCGCGCTGTCACCAGAGGTCAGCACTCGCGTACGAACCAGGATCCCCATCGACTCAGGCGCCGGATCGCGCCGGGCATGTTCGATCACGAGCAGCGTCTCTTGTTCGACAAGCGGTGCTGCGGCTTCAATCGCGCCAACCAACTCGCGCGCGCCATACGGCGGATCGAGAAAAATGATGTCGAACGATCCGCCATCGGGCGGTCGCGCTGTGCCGGCAAACCTAGCGCGGATAATAGCATAGCGGTCGGTGATGCCGCAGCGCTCGAGGTTGGACTTGATGAGCGCGATGGCGCGCGGATCGCATTCGACGAACGTCACGTGCGATGCGCCGCGACTCAGTGCCTCAATGCCAACCGCACCGGTTCCGGCGAACCCATCGAGCACGCGGGCGCCTTCAATTCTCGGCGCGAGGACGTTGAACAACGTTTCGCGGAGCTTGTCGGACGTTGGTCTGAGTCCATCCCAGGTCGGAGTTTCGATGCGTCGGCCCTTCAGGGTCCCTGCGACTATCCTCATTGGACGTCAATCAGTGAAAGAGATCACAGGAGAAAGGAGAAGGGAGAATTTGTGTGTGTGAAACCTAAAGAAGTTTTCTTCTCCTTTCTCCGTTCTCCTGTCCATCTCTTCCTGGTTCTCCAGCGCTGATTCTCCAACTTACCCGATTCCTACCAGCCCAAACCTCCGCTCCCAGTTCGTGCGCACGAAGGCCATGAGCGTTGCCGCCTGCTGTGGATCGTCGAGCGCGGCCACGGCCTCGCGCCGCGCCGCTTCCATGATCTGGTGATCGCGAAGGAGATCGCCGACGCGAAGCGTGGGCATCCCGGATTGTCGCGTGCCGAAGAAATCACCCGGCCCGCGCAGCTCGAGATCGCGTTCTGCGATCTCGAAGCCATCGGTCGATTCGGTGAGCGCCTTCAGCCGCGCGCGCCCCTGGTCGGTCAAGGGCGACTGGTACAACAGGATGCAATATGACTGATGTGGACCGCGGCCGACCCGGCCACGCAGCTGGTGCAGCTGCGACAGGCCGAACCGTTCCGCGTGTTCGACGAGCATCACCGAAGCATTTGCGACATCGACACCAACTTCGACGACAGTCGTTGAAACGAGGACATCGAACTCGCCCCGGGAGAACGCCGCCATCACGCGTTCCTTCGCGTCGGGCTTCATGCGGCCGTGAAGCAGGGCGACGCGATAGTGCGGGAACACATCGTTCGACAGGTGATCGGCCATCTCGGTCGCCGCTTTCAGGTCCACTTTCTCGGACTCCTCGACGAGCGGATAGATCACGTAGGCCTGTCGTGCGGCATCGATCTGCTTCCGAATGAAGTCGTAGATCTCATCCCGCCGCGACTCCGGCTTTGCAATGGTCTTGATCGGATGTCTTCCCGGGGGCATCTCGCGCATGACCGAGACGTCGAGGTCACCGTAGGTCGTCAGCGCCAGGGTGCGCGGAATCGGCGTCGCGGTCATGACCAGCACGTCCGGTCGCAGGCCTTTGGCCCGCAGCGTGGCGCGCTGAAGCACACCGAAGCGATGCTGTTCGTCGATGACGACGAGCCCGAGCTCACGAAACCCGACCGGGTCTTCAACCAGCGCGTGCGTCCCGACGGCAAGATGAATCGAGCCCCCGCTCAGCTCCGCTTGAATCTCGCGCCGCCGTTTCGCAGGGGTTGCGCCGGTCAACAGCGCAATGCGGAATTTCGAAGCCTCGAGCAGGCGTCGGATGGTGATGAAGTGCTGCTCGGCCAGGATTTCAGTCGGCGCCATGAACGCGACCTGAAACCCGTTCTCCATCGCGACGAGCGCCGCCATCAGGGCGACAATCGTTTTCCCTGATCCCACATCTCCCTGCAGCAACCGGTTCATCGGCTGCGGCCGTTTCATGTCTTCGACAATTTCAGCGATCGCCTTCTTCTGATCGCCGGTCAGCCGGAACGGGAGGACGCGGCGCGCCGATTCCCTGATTTCGTCGTTGACGACGACCGATCGCGGCTTGCGTTCGGCGTCGAATTGCCGCCGTCGCAGGACGAGGCCAAGCTGGAAGAGGAAGAACTCTTCAAAGATCAAGCGGCGCTGCGCCGGCGATCGAAAGGCGTTCAGCGTGTCAATCGGCGTTCCCGCCGGCGGAAAGTGCACGTCGAGCAGGGCCGTCCGCCGATCGATCAACTGCTGGCGGGCACGGACGTTCGCGGGTAATGGATCGGCAACGGCGGCGGGGATGGCGGCCAACGCCTGGTGAACGATCGCGCGCTGCATCTTCGTGGTCAGCGTGCCGGTCTTCTCGTAAATCGGAACGATCCGCCCGGTATGCAGCGTCTCATCGTCGGACTCGGCGGTCGCCTCCGCATCCCCTTCGGCCTTGAGAATTTCGTACTGCGGATTCTGCATCTGCATGCCGTGCGAGGTGAGCTCGAGCCGGCCGAAGAGAATCACGCGCTGGTGCGGATGAAAGACGTCGTTCAGAAATGGCTGGTTGAAGAACACCGCACGCAGTGCGCCGGTGTGGTCGCGGACGAGCATTTCAAAAATCTTGAAACGCGGCCGGCGGGTCGGACGAATCCCGCACGAGATCACTTCGCCGGCAATCGACGCCGACATCCCGGGACGCAATGCGGAGATGGTCAGAAAGGAACCGCGATCCTCGTAC
>DASTVZ010000183.1:0-15677 GCA_035758845.1 Vicinamibacterales bacterium | reverse complement strand
CACCATGGCAACTATCTATCAGTATGGCGCCGGCAATCTGATGGGCCGTGGCGCGTATTCATCGACATCGGATCTGATCCGCCAAACGCGGTCACATTTGCAGAGGGTTTCAATCGGTTCCCGTTGCCATCGCATTACTCGGGTCCCGATCGAAAGCCAGCAGGTGTCGCCACCTTACTCGAGGCCGACACAGCGCTGAACGCGCGACTCGGTACTGACGGCCCGGGCGCCGCGTATTCCGCCGTCACGAGCAGCAGCTCGCGACTGCATAGAAGCGGCTTCATGCCATCCGTTGGCAGCGCGGCGATTCGAGCCTGGTTCGAGGCTAATGCTTCCGCGATGTCAGCCTCGACAGGAGCTGCAGACGCAGCGAACTCGGCTGATCTCGGCTACAGCTACGGAACGTACGAGGTGAAAGCCCCGTCACCGCAGAAGGGTGCGTATGTTCGCGTGTGGCAGCGCGATGCCACTGGAAAATGGCTCCTCGTTGCCGATGTTGTGCAGAAGTCGTGACCGCCAGCGCCACCGTTTCAAACCTCGAATGATCACAAGACAACCGAGCCGGCGTACCGCGTAGGCACGTCGTTCGACCTTTGCCCTCCAAAGCCTCTGTAGGCCTCAGCCTTAGTCGACATCACATGGCAGGTGATTTGACTTAGTTGAAAGTGTGCTGACGTACTTGAGAGGAATAGAACTAATGACGTTGAAGATGAAACAAATTGCCGTGGCGACGTTGCTCGCCTTGACCACAACGATGATCGCTCCGGCGACTACACTCTCCGCGCAGCAAACCACGCCAACCACACCAAGGTTGGCGATACCAATTGTCGGCAGTGGCGGAGGAGCTACGTTCAACGGGACATTCACGCTTCAGAGATTTGTGGCCCGCAACGGACAGCTCCTGGCCATCGGCAATCTGAGCGGGACCCTCACCAACGCCGCTGGAGTCGTCACGGGCGTGCTCCAAAACGTGGCGTTGCCGGCCGCAGTTACTGACGCCACGTGCGAGATCCTGCATCTCGATCTCGGGCCGCTGTCGCTGAACATTCTCGGTTTGCAAATTGATTTGAGCCGTGTGGTGCTGGACATCACCGCACAGTCAGGCGCCGGCAACCTGCTTGGCAACCTGCTCTGTGGTGTCGCCAACCTGCTGAACAATCCGAGCGGGCTCGCACAGCTTCTGAATCAGATCCTGGCGGCGTTGTAAGGGCCGGGAAGAGAGAGAAAAGAAGAAAGGAGAATCCATCCTCCTTTCTTCCTTTTGAGGTCTCGCGGGAGCCTTCGGCGCAGGCGGACGCAGGCGCTTTCCCTTGTACAATACGGTTACCTTGCCAAGGAGTGTAACCGCTGTGACCCCCCGCATTCCGAGGGCTCTCGTCGGGTTTTGTCTGATCGTTGGTCTCGGAGGCGCGCTGCACGCGGCGCTCCAGGCGCAGGATCGATTGAAGTCGATGCCTGGATACGCGCGCTACGAGAAGATGTCGCGCGAGATCCCTTCGGCGATGAAGTCAGGCAGCCTCGCGGTGACGTGGACTGACCCTCGCACTTTCGACTACTCGCGCAACGGGAAGCGATATCGGTATGACCTGCAGACCAGGACGGCGACTCAATTAGCGGCCGGCGCGACGCCAGAGACGACAGCGCGTGGAGGGCGTGGCGGACCGGCTCGCGGGCGTCAGTTCGATTCGACCATGTCGCCCGACGGCAAATTGAAGGCCTCGTATCACGATCGGAATCTGTGGCTCAGTGATGCCGCCGGCGGCGGCGAGACGCCGATCACCACGGAGGGTAGCGAGAAGACCCGCATCAAATACGGCACGGCGAGCTGGGTCTACGGTGAAGAACTCTCGCAAACGACGGCGATGTGGTGGTCTCCCGACAGCTCCAAGATTGCCTACTACCGCTTCGACGAATCGAAAGTGCCGGACTACTTTATACAGACCGATCAGACGAAGATTCAGAGCACCATCGATACCGAGGCGTACCCGAAGGCAGGCGCACCCAATCCGGTTGTCGATTTGTTCGTCTACGACGTCGCGACGAAAAAGACGACGCGCATTGATGTCCGCGACGGCAAGCCGTTCGACAATTCGGTGATCGGTCACTACGTCTATCGCATCACCTGGTCTCCCGACGGCACCGAGCTCCTCTTCAACCGTACCAACCGTCGTCAAAACGTTCTCGAGTTCACCGCGGCGAATCCATCGACCGGAACGACGCGCGTCATTGTTCGCGAGGAATGGTCGACGGGGTGGATTGAAAACAGCCCGTCAATCTACTTTCTCAAGGACGGCAGGCGGTTCATCTGGGAATCGTCGCGGAACGGCTGGACGAACTTCTATCTGTACGATCTCGGCGGCAGGCTAATTACACCGTTGACGTCGTACACGTCGTTGGAAGCGGCAAACGTCATCAAGATCGATGAAGCGGGCGGAATCATGTTTTACACCGCTCGCGACGGCGACAACTTTCTGAAGCTGCAACTGCATCGCGTCGGACTCGATGGCAAAGGGGACCGTCGCCTGACAGATCCGGCGTTTCACCATAGCGTGGGCACCTGCGTGGCACCGAGCGGCGGCAGAGGCGGCGGCGGACAATTTGGTGCCGGGGCTGGTGGCTGCGGCATTTCTCCGGACAGCAAGTATTTCGTCGACGTCTTCCAGACCCACGACACCCCGCCCTCGACTCAGCTCGTTGATGCGGTCACCGGAACTGTCGTCGGAAAACTCGCTGAAAGCGACGTGACGAAATTCGCCGAGCTCGGTCTGAAGAAAGCGGAGATGTTCACGTACAAGGCGGCGGACGGAAAAACGACGCTGCACGGGACCATCCAGTTCCCATCGACATTCGATCCTTCGAAAAAGTATCCGGCGCTTGTCAGCGTCTACGGCGGTCCGGCGTCCGCGAGCAACACCGCGCGCGAGACGTTCATCGTACCGAGCGCACTGACCGAGTACGGGTTCCTCCTCATCAACCTCGACTCGCGCGCCGCTCCCGGGCAAGGGAAGCGCACGCTCGACGAGATCTACCTGAAACTCGGACAGGTCGACATGGACGACATGGCGGAGGGGATCAAGGCTCTCTGGGCTCGTCCTTACCTCGACAAGACGCGCGTGGGGATTTATGGCACATCCTACGGCGGATACTCAGCCGTCATGTGCCTGCTTCGCCATCCGGATGTCTTCGCTGCGGCCTCGGCGTCGTCCCCCGTCACGGCCTGGAACCACTACGACACCGTGTATACAGAACGGTACATGTGGATTCCTGAGGAGAACAAGACCGGTTACGACGCCGGAAGCGCGATGACGTACGCGAAGAACCTGAAGGGACGATTGATGCTGTATTACGGAACCGCCGACAACAACGTACACCCTTCGAACATGATGCAACTCATCGCGGCGCTTCAGAATGCGGGAAAAAGCTTCGATTTGCAGGTCGGTCCGGACCGCGGCCACAGCGGGATCAATAACGACCGAATGATGGAGTTTTTTATTGAGAACCTGGTCGTAAAAGCGGCCCCGGCCGCGTCGACATACTAGAACCTCGGAGACATGACCGCTAAGTAGCCTAAGTTTCATAGACTTACCAACATCAACGCGATTGCCGCAATCGCGCCGATACTCCGGCGGGATCCGGCGCGACTCATGCAACGTCTTATGACCAGGAAGCGGTGTTTCGCGGTTGCCGCTGACCTGACGAACGCCTAACGGCAGGGCTTTCGAGCCTTATTCCTGGTCCCGACCAGCGTTGGCCTGTCCGTCTCGTGCGTCTAACCAGAGCGACAGGCCTGCCTGCGATTGGATATGATGAGCAGTACACCTATGCATCCAGAATCGATTCCCGCAGAGCGTCGCCAGAAGCGCAGCAGCACCCCCAAGATTACGGTTCCGCAGCGCGAAGTCTGTCCGAAATGCGGAAGTCCGAATGCGCGCATTATCGGGCGCTCCGAGTCTTTTCCGATTCTTTACTTCCGGTGTGACGACTGCCGGCGGACTTCGGTCGGACCAGCGGTCTAAGACACGGTCATTTCCATCGTCTTCCTTGTCGCTCGCCGAGCGCCTCGCTGGAAGTGTGCGCGGAGGCTTCCGTGGATGAGCGAATCGAGCGCGTGTTGCGCCGGCAACTCGGCGACGGCTTGCCCGATGTGCGCGGTGCGCAGGCGGCCATCACCCTGCCGATTTCCGAGCGGCTGCTCAACGAACTGATTGCAGAGACGCTTCCACGTTCCGCGCCGATCACCGAGCTGCATGTCACTCCCGAGGCAGGCGATCGGTTCGCCGTGCGCTTCCGCGTCGGATCTTCAACCCTCGTTCCGCGAGTAAAGATCGTTCTCGCCGTCGAACGTCAGCCCGACCTGCCGGCGCTGCCGATTCTCGTCCTCAGACTGGAAACAACCGGATTGATGATGTTCGCTGGACCGGTGTTGCGATTTCTCAACGCCCTTCCGGCCGGCATCACGGTCAAAGACGATCGCATCCAGATCGATCTTCGCGCGCTTGCCGATCGCCGCGGTTTTGGTTCGTACTTCGACCATCTCGATCAACTTCGAGTGACGACCGTCAGTGGTGCGGTCGTGCTGACCGTGCACGGAAAGATTCGCTGATTACTTCTTGAACCGCACCTGGACGATCGCGGCACTGGCAATTGGCGCGCCGTTGATCCGGTGCGGTTCAAATCGCCAATGACGGATGGCCTCCATTGCTGCGTGGGAAAGCTCTGGCGGTCCGCCGACGTAGACGGGGTGCTGAAGCACGCCCTCGAGATCGACGAGCACCTGCAGGTGTACAGGCGTGTCGCCTGGAGTTATGCCTGAGGGGGCTGTCGGGGACGGCATAGTGATCACGCGGCCCTCGGAGAACTTGACGGGCAGAATGGCCTTCGAATCTCCACCCGAACACGTCCCGCCGCCGGCGTAGCCAATCTGTACCGTGTCGAACGGGCGGAGCGTCGGCATCACGAACGTCGCCGCGAGACTCGCGACCGGTGCCTGCACGCCTGGCAACAGCCTGGCCAGTTCCGTGTCGCGAGCATAGTCTCCATCTCTCCTGGGCGCCGCACCCGGTGTGGTGACGATGTCGATCGACACTGGAGCAAGCGTCCGCCCGGCGCACGACAGCGGATAAGCGAGCACCACGGTGCGTGGCTGTCTCAATCCGGGCGGAGGTGTCTGCGGGTCAAGTTTCACGCCGGTGACATGCGCAATCTGTGCAACCAACCGAAAGTGATCGAAGACGACACCGTGCGTCGTCGAGCCGTCACTGTCCAGCGCGATTGGTGCGAATTCGCGAGCTTGTTCGATCGCGGTCGTCAGTAGTGCTACTGATGCCTCGAACGGATCCGGTGGTGGAAGAGGCAGGCCGATCGGCTGACCGCAGACGAATCCACGCGGTGCGATCGGATCAGTGAAGTGATATTCATCGACGTAGATGATGATCGGCTTTGCCAGGCCGTCATACGTCGCCTCGTACGCGTCAAGAATCGTGCTGCCGTCGGCGGCAGGCACGGAGCCGACCCGCTTGTAGCGAACGACCTGACCGTCCGGACCGCGCAGCACGTCGAGATACCTGCGCTCGCGCGCGGGTCCGTACATCGCGCCGCCACCCACCTGCACGGGCGTTCCGATCTGCAGGCCATACCGCTCGTCGCTCGACGTTGCACATTGCGGCACGATACTGCGATCGGCTGTTGATGGTTGCGGTGCTACTTGTTGTGCGAGGGCTGTGACGATGAAGAGAGAGCGGATGCTCATAATTGCCGGCAATGCGAACGCGGGAGACAGCTTAACCTGCGCCTTGTCCAAAAAGGTGCCTGCCACCTTTTTCGGTTTTGGAAATGGAAATGGGCTTGCACTCGAGCTAGAGACGCCTCACCACCCAGCGGCCGTAGGAACCGTCTAAACGATAGAAATTACAGAACTTGCTTGATGAGCGTCGCTAGAGAAAATTATGTCTGCCGGCTGTCAGAACTGTAACGGGCGCACGGGGTTGGGACACTCGGGGTTCACACTGACCGAGCTCCTGATCGCGATTGCGATCATAGGAATCGTCGCCGCCATCGCGGTGCCGGGCATGCTCCGTGCGCGGCGGACGGCGAATGAGGCCGCAGCGATCGGGTCGCTCCGTGCGCTCAACAGCGCGCAAAGCGGCTACGCCGCGGTGGCGGGCAAAGGCGGATTCGCACCACTCCTGGCGACGTTGGCGACACCGTGCCCATCAAGCACCGCTGCGTTCATTTCTCCAGACCTGTCGATCGATCCGGCTGTGAAGAGCGGTTACACGATCACGATTGGGCCTGCCGCGGCGTCGGCCGCCGGACCGAACGACTGCAACGGCATCGCGACGATCACTGCGTACTACACTACCGCCGTCCCGGTGGCAGCAGGCCTGAGCGGACTGCGCGCGTTCGCATCTTCCGGGTCGGGTGCCATCTTCTTCGATCCCACGGGAGCAGCCCCGACGGAGGCACAGATGGCACCCGGCGGGGGCGGTACGACGATCCAGTAAACTTCCACTCTCGATCCCGCCAAGGAAGTACCGACGGTTCATCGTTTGCATCGCCGGCCGTTTTACGGATTCGGTTCCGTAATAGCGGCGTCAATTACGACGTGTCACCCTGCGAGCCGCGTCATACGTCCGCCGGCGGATTGTGTGTATGCCCGGACTCGTGCAGTCACGGGGTAGCCGGATTCATGCACACCAAACTCATCAGGCTGATCGTTGCCGGTGAGCACTCAATCTTTCGACACGGGTTGCGCCGGCTTCTCGAATCAGAACCCGGATTCGTGATCGTCCGGGAGGTTGCGGATGGTGCCGCTGCGATTCCGATGGTCCTTTATGCACAGAAGGGGCAGATCGAGCTTCAGCCGGTCGAGGAGAACGGGCGTCCCGGCGTCCTCGTCATTGCGCGCGATGAGGGACCAGGGATCTCCGACGTGCTGCGGGCGGCGATTGATGCGCCATCTGACGGCACCGGCGTGATGGGGCTGCGTGCGATGAAGCGCCTGGTCGATGAATTCGAAATTGAATCGCGCGCTGGCCAGGGGACGCGCGTGGCGGTGAAGAAATGGAAAGCGTGAAGACGTGATGTGAGGCGATTGAGATGTTCCGGGATCCGTAGTGCGGGTCCGGGATCCGGTTCAAAAACAAACGGCAGCTCCGATTTTTGGAGCCGCCGTTTTGTCTTTTGGCGGGTAGCTGTCCTAGAACACGAACCTGAGACCAAACCGCACCGTGCGCTGGCCACCGGTGGGGTTCTGGATCTGACCGAAGTTGTTGCCGGTCGTCGCGGCGCTGAAGCCAGTGATCGGATTGGCCCAGCGGACCGAGTTCGTCGTGTTGTACATGTCGACGTGGATCTCGGCGTAGCGCCTCTCGCCGACGCTGAAGCGTTTGAACAACGACGAATCCAGCTCCCAGAAGCCTGGGCCTTCCGGCCCTTCGTTGCGCGTCAAATTCCCTTGCGTCGCATTCGCCGGCTGCGCGTACGCCGTCGGATCGAAATACAACTTCCCGGGTCCGAGACCGCCAAGGATCGTCTGCTCGCCGACCAGATCAGCGTAAGCCGTATTTCCAGGCGTATTGAACAACGTCCCGCTCGCGGTGATCGACAGCGGCACGCCCGACTGCGCGATGAAGATGTTGCTGATCTGCCACCCACCGATGATGTTGGCCAGAACACCCTGGTTCAACCACTTCTTGTTCGGCCCCCACGGCAGTTCATAGATGACCGTGTTCACGAAATTGTGCGTGCGGTCGAAGTTCGATCGCCCCCAACTGTCGTTGAAGTTGATTGGTGTCGCGATGCCGCCGTTTTCGTTGACATAATCCATTGACTTGCTCAGCGTGTAGGAGTTTGTCACCAGCAGCCCGTTGCTCCACCGGCGGTCAATCTTCATTTGCAGCCCGTTGTACTGCGTCTTGTTGTCGTTGGTCCGCGTGCGCGAAACGCCGGTGCGATTGAACGTCGCGAACTGCGGGCGTCCCGCGTTACCTGCGCCGTAGACCATGCCGGCGTTGGTGTCGACGTCCATCACGATGTTCACGCCGCGATTGCCGACATACGCGACATCGACGGTAAACCGGTACGGCAGTTCGCGCTGGTACGCGACGTTCCATGAATGCAGCGTGCCCTCGCGGAGGTCGGTTGGAATCACATCGAACGTCGAGTTCAGCAGACTTCCAGTGACCGGGATGATCCCGTCGGACGGGATGTTCAGCAGCACCGGGTCGGGGAAGCCGGTGGCCATGGAGCCCTGGCGTTGGAAACCGTTAGCTGCTGTGCCGTTGTAGTTCTGCTTCACCGGATAGTTGAAGGCGTAGCGATTGTCGGGGAACGGAATCGTGCTCGCGCCATACCCTGCTCGAACGACGTTTTTGTCGTTGAGACGCCATGACACACCGGTGCGCGGCGAGAAGTTCGTGAAAGTGCTCTTCACATTCAGCGCGTTATCTTGATTCCCGTACCCCGCAACGCGGATCGTATTCGTGGACGGATCGTAGTTCGCGAGCGTCCCCTTACCCTCGAGTCCCTGAAGCGGCGTGTAGTACTCCCAGCGAAGGCCAAGGTCGACGGTGACGTTCGATTTCGCTTGCCACTTGTCGTGGGCGTAGAGGAACGTCCCCATGTGCTGCGTGCCCGGCTCGTCGATGACCTTGAGATCTCGGCGCACCCCGGCCGGCCAGTCGAGCAGGAACGCTGCGAAAGCATTAGCCACACTCAGAGAACTGGTCTGATCTGCTGGAGTCGTAGTACCGGATGACGTGAAAGTGAATTGTCCGCGCGGGCCGCCCGCATCCTGTGTCTGCAGCAGCATGTCGCGGTTGTGACGCCACTCGCCACCGAGCTTGACGGTATGCGTGCTCATCATCTTGGTCAACGTCGTCACCACGCTCCAGGTTTTCTCGGAGCGATCCCAGGGCTGGCTGGCGGAGAACCCAAGTAACGGGTCGTTGGAGTAACCGTTGATATTGATGCTGGAAACGCCGCTCGTATATTCATCGAGGTTAGCGCCGGGAATTCCAACGTCGGTGCTTGTCGTGAGCCCATTGCCTGTCGTCGCAGTGACGTTGTGGTAGTAGTTCAAGCCGCCGCGCACGTCGAGGACGGTCTTCGGCCCGAAGACGCGGGTCCACGTCACCCCGGTGCTGCTGCTGGTGTTTGTGCCGGTCCCGGCGAATGCGCCATTTGCGGGGCCGCCGTACTCCCCGAACAGACCTGGATCAAACACGACCGGACGCATGAAGCTGACACGGTACGACATCTGGTCCTTCGCGCTCAGCGTGTAGTTCACTTTTGCGTCGAACCCATCTGTCGTTTTCTCTCGGACTTGCGCCTTTTGATAGTTCTGCTGACCGAGGGCGGCGGTGACGTTCGGCTCGGGAATGAAAGCCAGCAGCTTCCGTGCGATCGGGCTGATGCGGTCCTGCGGAATGACGTTGCCGTCGAATGCGACGCGGTTCGCGCCGCTGACATCACCGGTGAACGGGTCGTAGATCTTGCTCGCCGCGGCGCTGAAATCGCCGTTGCGCATCGCGAGAGTCGGGACCGTCGTCCGGACGACGTAGCCGTTGTTGTCGAGCGTGCGCTGGTAGTCGCCGAAGAAGAACAGCTTGCTCTTGACGATCGGGCCGCCCAGCGTGAAGCCGCCGTTCACGAACTTCGTCGGAGCCTGGATGTGGGTGAAGTAGTCGCCCGCGTTGGTCTTCTCGTTATTGCCGAAGAAGAACAGGCTGCCCTTGAGGTCGTTCGTGCCGGACTTGAGCGTCACGTTGGTCACGGCGCCGCCCGATCGGCCGAATTCCGCGTCGTAGTTGCTGGTCGAGATGCTGACCGTCTCCAGCGCGTCGGCGGCCGGGATGATCACCTGCAACAGACCCGTCTTATGGTTATCGTCCAACCCTTCGATGAGCGTGTTGCTCGCCATGCCTGGCTGTCCGTTGACCTCGTAGCGGAGCGAGTCCTGCGAGTTGAAGAACTGCGAGTGCTCGCGATGCGGCCGCGTGATTCCCGGCACCGTCATCGAGAGGCTCTGGAAATTTCGGTTGAAGGTCAGAGGGAGTTCCGACACCATCTTCGACTCGAGGATGCGTCCGGTGTCGGTGCGGTCGGTTTGCAGGGCCGGAGTCTCGGCCGCGACCGTGACTTCTTCAGTCATCTGTCCGACGCTCAGCGCAAGATCGACGCGGACGGTCGTGTTGACGTCAACCTTCACGTTCTGCCGC
Source organism: Vicinamibacterales bacterium (assembly GCA_035758845.1). Taxonomy (GTDB): domain Bacteria; phylum Acidobacteriota; class Vicinamibacteria; order Vicinamibacterales; family 2-12-FULL-66-21; genus JALZOC01. The sequence goes on along the minus strand of DASTVZ010000183.1, from coordinate 5,457 downwards.
GCGGTCTTCTTGAATCCCTGGAGCTCGGCATCCACGGTGTAGTTGCCGTTGGGAAGGCTGTTGAAGATGTAGTAACCGGATTCGTTGGTGACGGCCGTGCGGCTGATGTTCTTGTCGACGTCGGTAGCCGTAACCGTTGCACCGGGAACGGCACCCCCGCTCGAATCCGTGATATTGCCAAGCAGAGTTCCGGTGACCGCCTGTGCAGCCGCGGTCGTCGGAATAAGCATGAGCAATGCGCCCACGACGAGCGCGACAAGCGAGGGCTTTCGCAAGTTTCGTGACGCCACACGCAGACTGCGTCGCATGAGACCTTCCTCCTAAGACAAAGTACAAACGGTCAACGGCCACAGCCGTTGCCGGCAGCGTCCGGTAGAGTCCTGCCCAAATGCACTGATTGTGCCCGGAATGATAGCATCCAGCTTTGTCTTGGCTTCTGGCTGTCGGCTGCTGGCTGCTGGGAATTTCGCCAACTTTTGCGCCTTGCAGCCGGGATCCGGGGTCCGGGATCCGGATCCGGTGCTGAGTGATCCGGGATTCTGGATTCTGCGATTCAAGGATTCGCCGATTCGGCGATCAAAGGATCAGCGATTCAGGACTAGCGATTCGGGATCAGTGATGAGTGATAAGGGATTCAAGAATGCCGTACACCGTAACGAAAGACGTGATACTCCCCAGCACAGTCACGGGCTCTTGGCCGAGGCCGCGATGGTTCGACATGAGCATGTGGGCAAGGCCGCTCGACACCTGCATGCTGGACATCCGGTTCCGCGAGAAATTCCAGGACGCGCTGGCGGTTGTCATCAGTGACGAGGAGCGGGCCGGGCTGGATATCCTCACCCACGGAGACTTCCACTGCGACGAAGACTTTGCTGGTCGCAGCTGGCACCATTACCCGTTGCAGCGGTGGACGGGATTCGAGGGAGATCTGCTCCAGTCCGAGGAAACGCGGAGCCCGTGGCTTCGGTATCCGCCGGGCACGCTGCTCAACGAGATCTACACCGCCTGGCGATGGCCGCGCGTCACCGGCAAAATTGAACATCGCCCCCTCGACTATCCGAAGATCTGGCGGATCGCGCAAAGCAAGACCCGCAAGCCCGTTCGCTTCGGCACATGCTGTTCGCAGGTCATGGGCCTCTTCCTCGACATCCACACGAAGCAGTACAAGGACAACCGCGAGGTCGTCTGGGACATGGCCGTCGCGATGAACAAGGAACTCCTGGCACTGCGCGACGCCGGCTGCCGCTGCATTCAGATCGAAGAGCCGACGCTGCACTTCATGGCCAACACCTTCGGCGCTCGCGACGAGAAAGTGAAGTTCATGGTCGACTGCTACAACCGCGAGGTGCAGGGCCTCGACGACGTGGAGATCTGGATTCATACGTGCTGGGGCAATCCGAATATGCAGCGCGTGATGGAAGACACCAGCTACCGCGCGTCATTCGAACTTTATCTGAACGAGATGCGCGGCGATGTGTGGACGATCGAAACGAAGGATCGGAATTTCGCGGACATCGAACTGTTCGCGGCGCTGAAAGGGAAGCTCCCGAAAAAGATCTGCATCGGTGCGGTGAGCCATCGAGTACTGCAGGCCGACCGGGCCGAAGATGTCGCGAACGCGATCCGTACGGCGCTGAAACACATCGCGCCGGAGCAGCTGATCGTCTCGAGCGACTGCGGCTTCGGACGCCAAGGTGCGAACCGCGAGATTGCGTTCTACAAAGCCAGCGCCATCGCGCAGGGATGCAATGTCGTGCGCAAAGAGCTTGGTCTGCCGACGGCGTACGTGCCTGCGGCTGATCCCACATTGCAGCTGGACATTGTGCCGAAGACGGCGTCCTAATCGGCCGCCGGGTTTGACGACGTAAGGTCAGCTTTGTTTACTGCGCGCGGGGCCCTCCGCCTCCGCGCGTGATTCACGCCCGCGCGTACGGCGAGACCTCGCCGTAGCCTTGGCGTAGGCGGGCACCCCCGCGCGCTCTCGCTCGGCGGCGCCGCTTCGCGGCGCTCCCTTCCGCGCCTCGCTCGGGCCGCAGGCGCTAGCGCCCATTGTCAGCATCAAGCTCACGCGATCGCTTCGCTTCATCGATCAATTCGTTATTGCGCTCGTACGACAACGCGCGCCACTCGCTGGCACGGGGCGGATATTGATGCTTGGCATAGACCGGGTACGCCTCCGTCCTCAGGTGAGCGAGCATGCTATGGGCGCGACGTGTCTCGCGTTCATGCCGAAGTGCGGTGATGTCGATTGGGGCGACGACAATGCGCTCGCCGGGACCTGGTGACGCCTCCGCGAGAATCCGCCCATCGAAGTCGACGACCTGACTGCCGCCGGGCCACGAGTACGGCGGATAGTGTTTGAGGCTAGCCCCCTGATTGGCGGCAACCACAAACGCGGTGTTCTCGAGCGCGCGGCAGCGGTTCACGAGCGTCCACCAGTTCATCGGCTCGGTCGCGCCCCACGGATCCATGTACGCGGACACGCGGATCAGCACCTCGGCGCCGTTTGCCGTCAGCTGTCGAATCGCTTCGGGAAAGAGCCAGTCATAGCAGATCGCGCAGCCGATCCGTCCGATAGGTGTGTCGGCTACGGGAAAAAGCGGATCGACGTACCCGTCGATCTCGTGCGGGCTGGAGTGGACCTCGTAGGGGATCCACGGGTTCACCTTGCGGTACTTATAAACGATGCCCTCCGGGCCGATGAGGCAGGTCGTATTGAACACAACTCCGTGCCACTGCGAATCTACTTCGATCATCGAGCCAGTCTGGATGTAGATCCCGTGCTCGCGTGCTTTGCGGTGAAGACGATCGGTGTGTTCGTTCGGTATCGGAACCGCCAGCTTCTCCAGCAGTCCGTCGACGGTTGCGTAGACCGGTGCCGCGTGCGCGAACTCGGGAAAAACGACCAGCCGCACTGGTAGAAAAGGCGCACTGCCCGCAACTGCCGCATCGATCATCTCGAGCATGCGATCGGTGTTCGTCCGCATCTGCGATCGTTCGAGCGGATTGGGCAGATCCGTCTGACACGCGGCAGCGGAATATCGAATGGGATGGGTTGTCATTGTCGGGTCTCTGCTTTTATTAATGCGCGTGGGGCCCCACCCCCACGCGCTCTCGCTCGGCGGCGCCGCGCCCGCGGCGCTTCCCTCCGGCGCCTCGCTCGGGCCGCAGGCGCTTTCACCAATTCACCAATTCACCAATGGTCTTGCTTACAACCCGAGTGTTGTACCGGTCAAGGTAATCACGATGCCGTGCGGTGTCGGGGTAGCGCTCCTCGGCGCCGTACGGGTAGTTCGTCATCCCGCGGAAGGGGAGGGGGCCGACCGTGTCAGGACTTGCTGATCGCGGGTTCATCTCCTTGCTGTATCCATGCGCATAAAGAAGGAACGACCGCGTCCAGCCGGACGGGAGCCGTGGCAGCGCGTGGGCGTCGAACGAGAGCGCGATCTCATCCCCAGGACGCGAGATCACGAACATATCGTCCACGCTTCGAATGAGTTCGCGTACGTCTCCTTCACGCGTGTAGCGGCCGACGAACATCTTCCACGGCACCGTCGTCGACACATGGGAATAGTCGTAGCCGATCGGTTCCCGTCCGTCGGGAGTCGTTTCGCTGGAAAAGCCGCGCCAGCGAAGATCGGCCGACGCCGGATCGAGTCTGGTGAGCGTCGGCACAGACGCGTCCGCGTCCGCAACCAGAATCTGATCCCAGTAGATTCGCATGTTGGTCAGGATCCGAATCTCGCGCGAAGCGGACAGGAACTTGCCGGCGAGCTTGACCGCAAGAGTCTGCGGTCTTCCGACAGGGAAACCGACGTCAGCGATCACTGTTCGCCACGCGCCGGTCGCATCCTTGACCTGAAGCGAAGGGGGCGACATTTCGATTCGAGCTTGCGAAGCGGCGACGTTGTCGTTCGAAAAGGCGTAATCGGTCCAGCCGGTCAGCAAGAGGACCGCGTGGTCGCTGTTTGGCCCCAGATCCAGGGTCAGTGAGTGCGGCGCAGCATAGCCGCGAATCGGCAGCAGGGGGAAATCATCTGGGTAGCGGCGGTCCGACATCGCGAGTCGCGGCAAAACGTCGTGGCCTTGCTCGTCACTCGCTGCCCGGAGCGGCCGCGCGTTACGAATGGAAATCGGCTGGAACGCTTCCCGCGGCGGCTGGCGCAATCCTTCGTTCGGGTACACCGAAACGTCCGCTCGATGATCGACGGCAACGAGCTGTAGTCGATCGACGAACAACACCTCCTCGAGTTCATTGGTGATGCGCAGCTCGTAGCGCCCGTTTCGCGGCTTCAGCTGGTCGTCGCGAATGCGAACGTATTCGTCGGGATCGGGCTGATTCCATAACGACGGAGCGATCCAGTCTCCCATTTCACCGCCGCCCATGAAGTCGGTCACGAATTCGAATCGAGAGCCATTCCACGTGAAGAGGTAAGGGCAGGACGACGGCTTGCGATCGAGTTCGGTGATTGGAAGTACCGCGGCGCGAGCGGTCGTCGATGCTGGCGTTTCCGCCTGGACGATGCCCGACGGCCAGAGGACACGGACGGCATCGGCCGACGTTCTCGAGCCGAGACCGAAGATCACGTCAGCAGGTGCCACCGCCGGGGAAGCAGAGGACGTCTCGATCGTTTGCCGCAGACTGCCGGCGCGAAGATCAACTTTCGCGCCGAGCGCGCTGCGATTGCTGACTCGTCCGGTCACACGCACACGCAGCGACGCGTTACGCTCGCCGCCCTGGTTCTGCCACACGCGCAATGTGCCGTTCGACTGGCGTACCACGACGTCGTCGTCTCCGTCGCCGTCGAGATCGCCAACCGCCAGGGATTGAAACGTCGCGCCGGCGGACGGCGTCAGTGCGCCCAGACGCGCGGCCGCTGTGGCCTCCGACCAGGCGTCACCCACGTTTCGCAAGATCCGTGCGCCGCGTTGTTCGGACAGGGTGAAGAGATCGAGAAGGCCATCGTTGTCGTAGTCGATGAATTGCCCGGCGACCGTTGCGTCGGTCACGCCCCGTGTCTGGAATTGTCCTTTTCCATTGCTGCTGACGAGCAGGCTGTCGCTGCGTCCGCCAATGAACAGGTCGGGATAGCCGTCCTTGTTGACGTCGCCGACCGCCAGGGCGGTCACCGCATCGGCCTGCGACAGCGACACGTCACCGCTCGCATCGCGGAACGTGCCGTCGCGCATGTTGCGATAGAGCAGGGCGCCGCGCGTGCCGCCGGCGATCAGCAGATCGATGTCCCGACGGTTGTCGAAATCCGTTGGCGCCACCGCGACGGGGCGCCCGACTGCGCCATCAAGATGCGCGTCGGCGGTGATGTCGGTGAATCCATTGCCCGCCCCGTTGTTGCGAAGAAGCTGCAAAGCCGTGCCTGCCGCGACGATGTCGAGATCGCCATCGTGATCCACATCGACGAAGGCAGCCGTCACCACCGGCCACGGCGCGCGCGGCAA
>DASTVZ010000117.1:0-5439 GCA_035758845.1 Vicinamibacterales bacterium | reverse complement strand
CGGAAGGCACGTCGAGCCAGGTCGCCTGAGCGGACATGTAGCTCGTTCCGGCTTGTGCGAGCTGCGACAGGTAGTTTTTGCCGGCGGCCAACGCACCGGCCGATGCCGCGGTCACGTAAAACCCGTTACCCACGTTCGCGTTGTAAACCAGACTCAGCCCGTCGTCGAACAACACCTCCCAGATTGCGAGTTGAAGCCCCGTTGCCAACGCATCGCCCGAGGAAGCATGTGCGCTGCTCGCGAAGCTGTTGAACAACCACGCAGCTTTCTGCGCGGCACCGGGAGCAGAGACCATCCCATCAGTCAGCATTCCATTCGTCGATTTGATGCTGACGTTGTATTGCGGATCGATCGCGTTGTTCAGGAGGTCAACGCAGTATGAGTAGAAGGTCTGGTCACCTCCGGCAGGTTTTCCGTCAAGCCACGACCAGGTGAGTTCGCCGGCCCAGGTGCGCACATTTCGGACGCCTGCGACGGTGACGATTTCGGCGTTCCCCATTCCGAGGAAGTCGATGGTGCCCGCGCTCGCCAATGACGGGACCGCGGAGATGAACGATGCGAAGACCAAACACTTGATACGCACGCCCCAGCAGGTGAGCAGGAAGATTGCCAGTCGAGACTCCTCAATAAGTCGAAGTGCTTCAGCTGCTTACATTTCTGGTCCTGTCAATTCGCCGACACTTCTCTCCTCGTCGCATGACTTAATTCGGCCCGGAGATTGTCAGCTGCGAGTGACGATCTTATGTCTTCCCGTTACGCGCTATTTCTTTGTTGCCGCGACTAAAGTCTGCCTTTCAAGCGACTAAAGGTTCACTGATTTCACGCGCCTGCGCAATTTCCCAAGGGATTTGCCCAAGTCGCTGGGTACGGCGTTCGCCTACGCGGGAACGAACCCCTTACGTCCAGACCCGGGCCTGGTTAGGAGGAACCCCGCCGTGACTATCTTGAAAGTTCCGCGCTTATGGCCAGCATTGCTGATCGGCCGAGTGGCAACGGTCGCGCAAGCTACGCGGCCTGCCCACGCGCCCGCCGATGGCCTTGACTCTTTCGGATCCGAGTCAGACCCGACACCGGCACCCAAAGTTCGCATTGCGCCTCCGCCACCTTCACCGCGAACCCCGTTTGAGACGCCCAAGTGGTTGCCCATCGCGGCGATGTGGACGGCAGTTGTGCTTGCATCGGCAGCGGTCGCGGTGGCCGGTGTGTTCTTGTATCAGAAGCGCTTCGCCGTAGCGACGACATCTGGGACCGTCACTGTGGAAACCTCACCGTCCGGCCTGGAAGTCACGCTCGCCGGAAAGTCGCTTGGAAAAACGCCTCTGACGACGACGTTGGCCGCGGGCGCTTATGAACTTCAGGTTGGTTCGGAACCTAACGTGCGAACCGTGAAAGTCAATATCTCTGCTGGCTCGTCGCTCGTGCAGCGAGTCGAATTCGCTGACTCACTCGCACCCCCAGCCGCTGCGACAGGTGGTCTGCGCATTCAAACCGAGCCAAGTCGTCTACCGGTGTTCGTCGACGGAACTCAGCGCGGTGTCTCTCCCGTTGCCATCGAGCAGTTGCAGCCCGGAGAGCACGAGGTCTCTGTTCGCACCGCGAGCGGTGTGGTTCGACGGTCGGTGACGATTCACGCTCGCGAGACCACTTCTCTGATCGTTTCGTCAACGCCGCCGCCACCCGAGCCCGGAACGGTTTCTGCGGGATGGATCTCGATCACCTCTCCTGTTGCTCTTCAGCTGAAGGAAGGCGGAAAACTGATTGGAACCAGCGAGTCCGACCGGCTGATGTTGACGGCTGGCGATCACGACATCGAATTCAGCAATGAGAGCGTCGGGTTTTCAGTACGACGCACGGTACGCGTGACCGCCGGAAAAACGACCGCAACGAAAATTGATCTGCCGAATGGCTCGCTCAGCATCAACGCGCAGCCGTGGGCGGAAGTGTGGGTTGACGGCGAACGAGTGGGGGAAACTCCAATTGGGAATCTCACGCGTCGTGCCGGCACGCATGAAGTCATCTTTAGACATCCCGATCTGGGCGAGCGCCGCGAAACAGTGCTGATTGCGGTCGGCAAGCCGGCTCGACTCGGTGTCGATTTGCGGAAGAAGTAGCGCCGCCAGGGAACCGCCATGCCAATCACTCGAACGTCGTTTGTCATCAGTTGCTCCGTCTTTCTGCTCGCGATGCTGACTCCGGCAATGCGAGCCGACGCGCAGGATTCTCTGAAGGCCGTCAAGGATCTGTATGAGTCGGCTGCCTATGAGGATGCGCTGACAGCCGTCGGCAAGTTTGACTCGCCTGGCGAGCCGAATCTCGAGGCGGAGCAGTACCGCGTGTTTTGTCTCGTGGCCCTCGGGCGGATCGACGAGGCTGCGCAGGCTGTGGAGACGGTTCTCATGGCCCGGCCCGAGTACCGCCCCGACGCGGCGCAAGCGTCGCCACGCATTCAGAGCCTCTTTTCCCAGGTGCGGAGACGAATTGGCCCATCGCTCGTGAAGAAGTATTACCAGCAGGGGCGCGCAGCGATGGAGCGGAAAGATCGAGAAGATGCCGTGGCGCAATTCGAAGCGATGCTCAGGGTCGCGAACGATGCGGAGGTTCGCAACGAGGCGACGGTCTCCGAACTTCGAGAGCTCGGTTCCGGGTTCCTCGAACTGAGCAAGGCGCTTCCCGCCAAACCGAAGCCGGCGGAGCCCGCGCCGGCGCCGGTCGCTCCGCGCACAAGCGTCATCGTTCCGCCGGTGGTGATTAGTCAGCGTTTGCCAGCATGGCTTCCCGATCCGGTCAGCCGTGCGACCGAATTCCGCGGCGCGATTCGCGTCCAGATCTCAGCGGAAGGTCGGGTGGTGAGCGCCGAGATTCTGAAATCCGTGCATCCCGCGTACGACCAATCACTGCTGCGCGCGGCGAAGGGCTGGCTGTATGAGCCGGCGAAGAAAGACGGCGTTCCGATTCCGAGCGAAAAGACGGTCGAAGTCGCCGTGGCGCCTCCCGGGAAACAAGGCGCTGGGGCGGACAAAAGTCCACAGTTTTAGTGGAAATAAGTCTGCCTGAAGGTAGACTTCCAGGCGCCTTCTTGGCTGAGGTCTGTAACGATTTGGAGACTTGTCGATAAATTCATGTATTTAAAGTAATTGGAGCGCTGACAAAATTCTCCAAAACGTGGCGGCACCTTTGCAGCGGTTGAGTTTCCATCCGTCATAAGTTCAGCGGGGCGGAATCGGTGGGTCCCCTAACACTATTCCAATGCTGTCATCTTCGCTGTCGCAGCTGCTCGAAAGGGCACGAACGCGTTTCGGTCTCGAAGTCGAGGTTCTCGACGCGACGCTGCAGCACGTCTATCCGGCGTCGACGACAGCGCTGGGGCGCATGATCGAGGAATCCCCCGTCGTTCGCCAATCCCTGCTCGCGGCATTGGCCGACGGACGACCCGAGCAGCTCGGCGACGCCGGTGCGCAGTATCAGGTGTTTCCTCTCCGACGGGCGGCGCGGGTTCGCCACGCGTCGGCTCTTGTCGCGGTTCGCCGCTCTGAACGCCACACCGACTCGATTGATGACCAGCGTGCATGGCCGGAGTTGGCGCGCGCGATTGTCGAAGCAGACTTTGCCGCCAGCGAGGCGTTGAGCGACGAGCGCCAGCACTCGCGCCGCTTGCTCGCCACTCTGAGATTCCTGCGTCATCTCGTTGAAACGGGCACGGAGACCGATCTCGCGCATGCGATCGTTCAGGCTGCGGCGGTCTGGTTCGACGTGGACGCTCGCATTTTTCAGCGCGAGTTGTCGGGGGAGTTTGTGCTTCATACCGCGCTTCCTGGCGCCCAGGTCGAGGAGGCAGCGAAGCATCTCAGTCCCCACTGGTTCGCGGGAGGCGCCGACACGATTCGAACAGGGCCGATCCCCGAGTGGGGTCAAACGGTTTCGGGTGCTGACGTCGTCCTCGTGCCCCTTTCGGTTGGCGGCCATCCAGATTGGGTGCTGGCGCTGATTGGCGCGTTTCCGCAGGATGCCGAGTCCCTGTTCGCCGTCCTCGGTCGGATCGTCGGCGTCCAGCTCGAAACAATCCGATCGAAGCAGCGCGACCACACCCGCGATCAATTTCAAGCCCTCGTTGAGCAGGGCGGTACGGTGCCGGAACTCCTGGCGGTTCGCTTCGTTCGCGAGTTGGCCGAGAAGACCGGCGCCATCTACGCGTCGCTCGTTCTGAATCGTCAAGGTCAGGAGCGTCGCATCGTTTGTATCGGTAATTCGAATGACGTGCCGGCGGCGAACGGATCCGCGGCCGTCGAACAATTTACCCCCGGTCAATTCGTGTGCAGGCTGCCGGTTGGCGATACGGCATTCGCTCTTCTCGATCAGCGTCCCTCGCCTGGCCAATCGTTTCGACCCGAGGCCGAGCTCGTCACGCGGGTCGCCGTTCGCGTGCTGCAGGCGTGGCTGGTCGGGGCTGAGCCCTCTCTTGGCGACGTGACGCGTGAGTCCGTTCGACCTGCGGTTTCGGAGTTCGTGAGGCGGATCGAAGAGGAGCTCGAGCGCGCGAAGCGTTTCGATCTTCGGCTGTCGCTCGTGCTGATCAACATCTCGGAATCAGCATCCGGGACGGAGCGGTTAACCGCTCTGATGCAGGCGGCGGTTCGGCAGGAGCTGCGCGGGTCGGACGTGCTCGGGATCATGAACGGCGACAAAGTGGCCGCCCTCCTGACGCATACGGATGACGCCGGATCGACCAAGGTAGTGACCCGGCTTCGCCGTCGACTTGGTGAGACCGCTAATCGGCTGAATCTGGCCGGCGTGCGTGTTGGCCACGCGGCCTTTTCTCCGGAGTGTCGGACCGCAGACGCGCTCCTCTCGCAGGCGGCGAGAGATGCGCAACCGGTATCAGCGTGATCGGACGCGACGCAAAGACCGCGAACGTCCTGATGAAGGAGACGGCGTGAGGCGGAAAATCGGTGACCGGCGCATTCGGCCGCGATTCGACATCGTCGGCGATCTGTGGGGCACGCTCGAGACCGTCGTGCAGTTGCCGCTCAGAAACGTGAGTCGGGGTGGAGCGCTGATTCACTCACACGTTCCGCTTCCATCACAGTCTGTTCATCGGATTGCGTTCAGTGCCGATGGCCACGATGTCTCAGTGCCCGTGCGGGTTTCTCATGTCGATGCGCAGACATCCGCTGATGGCGAGCGCACGTATCTGATTGGGATTGAGTTCCTGTCGTCGCAGCCGGCGCTGCTCGAACTCATCGATCGATGGGCGATCAGTGCGCGCAGCGAAGGCGCGGGAGCGTAGGCCGATGACCAGTCGATTCAGCGAGCGTCGTCAAGCGCCGCGCATTCCGTTGGATGGCGCCGTGCAGTGCCGCCTCGATCTTCGTACTCGCGTGCGAATGCTCGACATCAGTTTGAGCGGCGCGTTGCTGGCGGCTGAACTGCCTTTGCCGGCGG
>DASTVZ010000136.1:0-8733 GCA_035758845.1 Vicinamibacterales bacterium | reverse complement strand
CTACGAGTATTACGCGGCCGGGATTTATCCGTACATCAAGGTTCGTGAGAATGTCGGGCTCGCCTTGACCGCCGCACTCGGCGTGCAGCGCGACAACACCGAGCCGTCCTTCCATTTCGGCGGCAACGTCAGCGGTGAGGCGACCTTCGGCATATACCGACCGTGGGTGCTGAAAGTCAATGGCAGCGCGACGCTCAATGGTCGGCTCGAGAGCGGCGCGTTTCGAGCGTTCGGCGTCGGAGCGGCACTGATACGCCGCTTCTGATCACATCAAGGAGACCCTGGGGATGCGAGTATTGATTACCGGCGGTGCGGGGTTCATCGGATCGCACCTGGCCGAACGGCTTCTGGAACAGGGCCATCACGTCGCGATTCTCGATGATCTGTCGACGGGACGCCTCGAGAATATTGAGCACCTGGTTGGTCATGAGGGCTTCACTTGCACGATCGGATCAGTGATGGATGAAGCAGTGCTCGGACCTCTCGTCGACGAGTGCGACACCATTTTTCATCTCGCCGCCGCACTGGGGGTCAAGTTCGTGGTCGAGCGGCCAATCCATACGATTCATACCAACGTGCACGGCACCGAAGCCGTGCTCCGCCATGCCAGCCGCGGCCGGAAGAACACGCTGGTGGTGTCGACATCCGAGGTTTACGGCAAGAGCACCGTGCTGCCGTTTCGTGAGGACGCAGATCTCGTCCTCGGTCCACCCAATAAAACGCGGTGGAACTACGCGACCAGCAAGCTGCTCGATGAATTTCTGGCGTTGGGCTACTGGAAGGAAGAACGGCTTCCGGTTCGAGTGGTGCGACTTTTCAATACCGTCGGACCACGTCAGAACAGCCAGTACGGCATGGTTCTGCCAAACTTCGTGCGCCACGCCTTGTCCGGCGAACCGATTGTCGTGCACGGCGACGGCGCCCAGACCCGCAGCTTCACATGGGTTGGCGACGTTGTCTCTGCGCTCATCGGACTCGTGGAGACTCCTCATACCTGCGGTGAAGTCTTCAACATCGGAAACCCCACGGAAATCACCATTCGAGACCTGGCGTTGAAGGTGAAGCTCAAGACCGGAAGCCAGTCGCCGATCGCGTTCGTCCCGTACAACCAGGTTTTCGACGACGGCTTCGAGGATATGCGGCGGCGCGCCCCCGACATCACCAAGATCGGGAAGTTCATCGGCTATCGGCCGACCGTCCACCTCGACGAAATCATCGATCATGTCGTCGACTTCTACGCCGACACGATACCTGCGCGCGTGGCGACGAAGAAGGCGGGCATTGTCAACAACACACGGCTGGTGGCGCCGCTGACCGCTTAGCTATTGACGCTGAAATGCTGATTGCTGATTGCTGAATGCTGATTGTGTGATAGTCAATCAGCTCTTCAGCAATCAGCGTTTTCGGCATGATTTCCGAGCCCTTAACCTTCACTGATGTCAGCCGGCGATTAAAGGCGATCTTCGTCGGATCGGTTGGAAATCTCGTCGAATGGTATGACTTCTACTCCTATACCGCGTTCGCGCTGTACTTCGCGCATTCCTTCTTTCCCGGAAACGATCCAGTCGTCCAGCAGCTGAACGCCGCGATTCTGTTTGCGATCGGGTTCATCATGCGGCCGCTCGGCGGTGTGGTGTTCGGCCATCTCGCCGACCATCACGGCCGTCGTACTGCGCTGATGTTGTCGGTGATGCTGATGTGTTTCGGATCGCTGGTCATTGCGGTCACGCCGACCTACGCGTCGATTGGGGCTGCTGCTCCGGTGATGCTCGGGATCGCCCGCATCATCCAGGGATTGAGCCTCGGCGGCGAGTACGGCGCAAGCGCGACGTATCTGACCGAAGTCGCCGATGAAAAGCATCGCGGTTTCTACGTGAGTTTCCATTACGTCACGCTCATCGGCGGCCAGCTGTGTGCGATCCTGGTGCTGCTCGTGCTCCAGCAGGTGTTTCTGACCGGCGATCAAATGCGCGCGTGGGGATGGCGCATTCCCTTCGTCATCGGCGCATTGCTTGCGATCGTCGCCGTGATGATGCGGCGGAACTTGCACGAGACCGACGCGTTCATTGAAGCGAAGACCGCCGTAAAACGGGAAAGCTCGGTACGTCGGCTTCTCAGATATCCGCGCGAGGTTCTCATCGTCGTCGGGCTGACTGCCGGCGGGACGACATGTTTCTACACGTATACGACCTACATGCAGAAGTTCCTGAAGCTGTCGGTTGGTTTGAGCGACAATCGGACAACGCTCGTCAGTGCCGCATCACTGGTCTTTGCACTTTGCCTGCAGCCGATTTACGGAGCCATTTCCGATAGGATCGGGCGCAAGCCTCTGCTCGTCTGGTTCGGGTTGCTCGGAACGGCCTTCACCATTCCGCTGCTTCGGACCCTGCAGGCGACGACGAGCGCGTTCGGCGCGTTCCTCTTGATTGCAGCCGCATGGCTGATCGTTGCCGGGTATACGTCGATCAATGCCGTGGTCAAAGCGGAATTGTTTCCCACCAAAGTGCGAGCCACCGGCGTCGGATTCCCTTACGCGATCACGACGTCCATTTTTGGCGGACCTGCCGAATCAATCGCGTTGTGGTTCAAGTCCATCGGTCACGAGGTGTGGTTCTCCTACTACCTCACCGGTGTGATTGCGATTGCGCTGATGGTCTCGCTGATGATGCGCGACACGAAGCGCTATTCCGCAATCGGGCGTCACGAGTAATGTCGCGCATTGTCATACCGGACGATGAGCCTGCCGTGATGACGCCGAGTGCGGCGTACGCCAGGCTCAAAGGTCACGACGTGCGAACGCTCAACGATCGTCCTTCGAGCCCTGACGAACTCGTGTCGCGCATTCGCGATGCCGCGATCGTGATCAACATCCGCTCGACGTCGAAGTTCACCGCCGACGTACTCCAACAGTGTCCCCAGCTTCGCCTGATTTCGATCTGGGGAACTGGAACGGACAACGTCGACCTCGACGCCGCGAAGGCGCGTGGCGTTCGCGTCACGAATACGCCCGGCGTCTCCGCCGTCGCCGTGGCGGAACACACGCTGGCTCTGATCATGGCCGTCGCCAAACAGATCGTGACGGTCGACCGGCAGGTGCGTGAAGGCAAGTGGCCGCGGGCGATGGTGCCGCAGCTTCGCGGAAAAACTCTCGGCCTGATTGGAACGGGTGCGATCGGGCGCGAAGTGGCCAAACTAGGAAGGGCAATCGGCATGCGGGTCGTCGCGTGGACGTTTCACCCTGGAGGCGAGACCGCCGAGTGGGTTGGATTTGACGAGGTGTTCCGCCAATCCGACGTGGTCAGCGTCCACGTGCGACAGTCGTCTGACACTTCCGGACTCATCCGCCGTGAACACTTTGAGTTGATGAAGCCCGGTGCCATCTTCATCAACACAGCTCGCGGCGCCGTAGTGAAAGAAACGGATCTGATCGATGCGCTTCAGGCCAACCGGATTGCCGGCGCAGGCCTGGATGTATTCGAGCACGAGCCTTTGCCGCCTGCTTCACCGCTGCATTCGTTGCCGAATGCCGTGCTGACCCCGCACGCGGCCGGCATCACGCCTGAAACAACCGAGGCAGGCCTCGCTCTCGCCATCGATAACGTCTTTGCATTCCTCGCCGGGCGACCCATGAACGTCGTCGTCTAGATCTCCTTCAGCGACACTACCGGATCCGTTCGGGTCGCTCGGCGGGCCGGGGACCACGTCGCGGCGAGCCAGGTCGTTGCCGTTAGCGCTGCGGTCAAGGCGAGGGTGGACAAATCGAAAGTCTGCACGCCGAACACTTGATGCTCGAGTACGCGAGCCGTGGCGAGCGCACCGGCGATGCCCAGCACGAGTCCGGCGGCCAAGACAATGCCGCTCTCACGCAGCAACAAACCCGCGACCGCGCCGCGGTCTGCGCCAAGCGCGATTCTGATCGCCAGCTCGCGCTCGCGTTGTTGCACCGAGTACGCCGTCACGGCATAAATGCCCAGCACCGCCACGATCGTGGCGACCGCTGCGAATCCCGCCAACATCATGCTCAGGAACATTGCACCGGCGAGTTCGCGATTCTCGTCGTCGATCGCGCGGAGGTCGTTGACGACAGCGTGAGCATCGATGTCTCTCGCCACTCCTTGCAGCACTCGAGAAGCGGAGGGGAGCTGGTGCGACGTGCGAGTATAAAAAGATCCAAACCGGAGATTCGGAATCCAGGGCGAGTAGACGTCGTGCAGGTTGGCGTCGCCGTAGCTCTGGCGCACGTCGGCCACGACACCGACGACCCTTTGCCACGGTCCGGGCGGTTCAGGACCCCGAGCCGTGATCTGGATCTGTCGAAGTTGTCTGCCGAGCGGATCTCCTCCGGGCCATAAACGCTTCGCCAACGACTCGCTGACGACGGCAACGGCAGCCGATGAGGCGACGTCGTCAGCGGTGATCTCGCGTCCTCGCCGGAGTGCAATGTCGAGTGTCGAAAAGTAGTTCGGTCCGATATTGACAAATCCGGCGTTCAAGACATGTCCTGCGCGTCCATCGATTTCGATTGCGTGTTCCGGAAATTCCGCGAACGGCGGCCAGCTGCTGAAGACCACGGGCGCGCCCGCGGCGCTCGCACGTTCGATGAATCGTTCGAAGAAACGGGTAAAGGCTTGTGGATCGCGGTAGTCGACAGGACGGAGTGCGATTCGCGCTCGCGCAAGTTGATGCGGTTGAAATCCTAAGTCCACTCGCAGCATTCCCGCGACGCTTCTCACCATCAGAACGCACCCGGCAAGCAGCACAACGGTCGCCGCGACTTCGACGACGAGCATTGTCGATCGCAGCCGTCGCATGCCAGCGCCGTCGGTCGTGGTCGCGGCCGATCGCTGCAGCATCGCTGCGAGCCGCCCTCGCCGCAGCAAGCCAAGCGGCGGCAGCGTGAGCGCAATGAGCGCCACGATACCGACCGCGGCGAAAACCAGCATGACCGCGGTGTCGATCACGATCGAAGCGGTCCCGCCCGGTGCCGGTCGGCCAAGTTGCGCTTCGATCAGCGGGGTGAGTAATTGCAGGGCCGAGCGGCTCATCACCAAGCCGATCGAGAGCGAGACTACGAGCAGTACGCAGGTTTCCGCGACGAGCAATCGCAGCAGTCGTGCGTTCGTCGAGCCGAGCGCGAGCCGAAGCGCCATTTCTCTCTGCCGCCGTGCCATTCGCAGGACGATAAGGACCGCGACGTTGGCAAATGCAATGAGCAGGAGCAAGGCAGCCGCGACGATGATGCCGGTGAGCACAGGACGCAATCGGCCCGTGTAACGCTCGTGCGCTGATTCCAGGTGGACGCCGCTCCAATCGGCCGGCACGTCGCTGGCGACTTGCAGAGCAGCCTCGGTGAGCCGCCGCTGTGCGAGTGCCGGTGGCACTCCCGGTCGGAGACGCGCCATGTAGTAGCGCCGAGCCGATCCGTCCATCGGCACGACGACATCGATGGGTTGCGTGCTGTCGCCTCCGATGTAGAAGTCCCGTGGAAGCACGCCGACAATTCGAAACTGCTCAACGCGACCCGCCTCGGTTTCGGTGCGCAGTTGGCGGCCCACCGTGGCGGGATCTGCCCCGAAGCGATCCCGCCAGACGCGATAGCCGATGAGCACCGAAGGCTCGGCAGTGCTCTGAAAGTCATTCGCGACCAGAAGCCGACCGGCAGCGGGCTGCAACGCAAGGCCGGCAAGCACGCCGAATGTGATCCTGCGGCCGCGCAACGGCGGAGCCGCACCGCCGTCGGCCACGAAGAACGTGTCAGCGGCCGACGCGAGCGGGTATTCGACGACGTCGTTGAGCGAAGCCCAGTCCATTCCTGACAAGCCACGCGGCTCCCATGGACCGGGCGGCGCATACATCACGTGGTAGACACGATCGGCCGCCGGGTACGGTAATGTCCGAATCAAGTACGCGTGCACAGACGCGGAGGTGATCGCCGCGAGCGCGATCCCCAGAGACAGAGGCAGCACGACGCCGAGCGCGAAGGCTGGGGATCGACCGAGCACACGGAACGGGCTATGGGCCATGAGAGGAAAGACGGCGGTGCGACACTTATGTTAACGACACCCCTATCATCTGCTGGAAACGATACACGTTCGATCCTCGGTCAAATTCTGCTTTCACTCGCCGCCATCGTTTCCTGAACGTGCCAATCCGATGTTCGGTCCACTCTTCGTCTGCCACGCAAATTGCTGCCGCTCCGTGCTGGCTTGTTATCTGTATCGACATCTCTGCCACTCGCCGGCGAGTTCGGCGGGGTTGGACCCAGGCGACGTGATCAACGATCGTGCGGAGCGGCTGCTGCGCGCGTGGGGTATCGATGCGAGCGGACATCGGCCGGCGAGAGTGACCCGCGACGCATGCGTGGCAGCGGACGCGATCTTCGTCATGGGGCCATCGTACTTGCACCGCCTGTTGTCGGAATACGGGGAGGACCTTGCGACCAGGTCCTATCTGTTCGCCGATCCATTCTCGAAACCCTCCTCGTTCGACAACCGGGCATATATAGTGTGGGACCCATCGTTCGACGATCGCCCGACGAACGAGCTGTTGAACGAGGTATCGTGGATGCGCGAGCGGGTTCGGGAAATTCGTCTGGCGCTCATTGGACACGGCCCACGGCTGATCCCCGTCAGTGAGTACTTGGACCTGTGCAAGGCCGTTGATCCACGAAGTCATTGATGAACGCGGCAGCGGCGCAAGTTGCTGCGGCAACATTATCGGAGGGTTTTGTGCGATCAACTTTATGTCGCGTCCTCGTCCTCGCAACGGCTCTGGGTCTGTCGGCGTGCCAGCAGCCGCAAAGTTCGGCAAAAGACACGCCAGCCGAGGCGCCGCCTTCATCGGTGGCTGATAAACCATTTGTCGCTGCCGGAAGAATCAACTTCGATCTCGACGGCGGCGGCTATGAAATCAAGAGCGCTGCAGATAATCACATTCGCGTCGCCGTGAGCGGCAACAGCGGCGACACCAAAGTTGATGTGGCCGTTGATGGCAGCAGCGCAAATGTAAACATCAAGAACACTCCGCATAACAACTTCCGAGCCATCGTCGAAGTGCCGGCAACTGCGGACCTGGTTGTGCGCCTCAGTGGTGGTGAGTTGAAGATCGCTGCAATCACTGGGAACAAGGATGTCGAGAGCTACGCCGGCAACGTTCAGATCGCCGTTGGCGATCCGAATGATTATGCGAGCGTCGACGCTGCGGTGAAGGCCGGCGACCTCGATGCGAGCCCTTTCGGCGGTTCGAAATCAGGGCTGCTCCAGGATTTCAGCTGGTCTGGCAAGGGCAAGTACACATTGCGGGCGCACCTGGGCGCGGGGAATCTCGTACTCGGAAAGTGACCCGTTCATGAAAGTCGTGCGCGGCACCCTGCTCGTGCTCCTTGCACTGACCTGCCTGTTGCAGTGTCTCGAGGGCGCTGCCTCCATTGCCAACCCCGCCGGCATGATGGCCGGACTCAATCTGACAATGTCGCCGGACGTCGAGGTGCCGCTCGCGTTTCTGGGCATCGCGATGATCGTGCGTGGTGCCGTGACCGCGATCGCGTTCGTATGGATCATGCAACATAAATCCGAGGGGCTGTTCCTCGCGCGGTTTGTCGCCCTGACGATTCTTCTCAGTGCTCCGGTCGTCTATCTGAAATTGCATCGAGTGGACTTCGCCGTCGGCGATCTTGTGCAGGGTGTACTTCTCCTGGTACCGGCACTGGTTCTCAAGAACGAACGCTGATCTCTGTTCGCTCTCTGTTATCCTTCCCGCGTGACGACCACTCAGACCATGCCAGAAAAGCGGGGTGCGGGTGGCACCCCCGGAGGCGTTGGGCAATTCTTCATCGGATTGACGATGGCGGTGGTTGGCATCTATCTGCTGCTCAATCAGGTGCAGGTGACGACGTCGTTCTGGAACTTCGGG
Organism: Vicinamibacterales bacterium; assembly: GCA_035758845.1. GTDB lineage: Bacteria > Acidobacteriota > Vicinamibacteria > Vicinamibacterales > 2-12-FULL-66-21 > JALZOC01. The sequence continues at coordinate 822 of DASTVZ010000136.1, read as the reverse complement.
AGGTTTGGCGGCTTCGGTCCGACGCTGCTTCCGCTGCTGATTGGTGTCGCATTCCTGTTCTACAACGGAAAGTCGATCGTCGGATGGCTGCTGACGAGTCTCGGCCTCGCCATCATTCTCGCCGGCATCCTGATGAACTTGGACATCTACTTCCGTCAAACGACACTGTTCAATACGATCGTGATGCTTGGACTGCTGTTCGGCGGTCTCGGCTTGATCGCGCGATCGCTCCGCAGCGCCTAGAGGTCAGGCGGAAGCCACAAGTATCGGGAAGAGAACGCCCGGATCCCGGATCCCGGAAAACGGATCCCGGAGAGACATCATGCCCTTAGCATTCACGCTCGATGATCTGCTCACCTACTCCGATTGGGAACGCGGACAGTGGCACGAGTGGTTGCGCGAGCAAGGGCCGGCTGCACTGGCTGTCGACCTTGGCCCTAACAACAACGGTCGCATTCGCACGATCGGTGAGCTCGTGCGCCACATCTTCTCGGCCGAAAAGCGCTACGTTGAGCGCTGCCTGAAAGCACCGCTCACGGACACATCGACCATCCCCGCTGACGATGTCGACGCGCTCTTTGCCTTCGGCCAGGAGAGCCGTCGCGCGTTGCTCGAGCTGCTGGCATCGTTCCCGGAAGCGGAGTGGAATGCACCGCGGGAAATGTCATTCGGCGCGTACAAGCGGATCGTGACATGTCGCAAGATGATTCTCCAGGCCATCACTCACGAGTTGCGTCACTGGGCCCAGATCGCAGCATTTCTCCGGCAGGCGAATTACAAACCGGGATTCCATGACCTGATCGCGAGCCCACTCTTCGATAT
>DASTVZ010000110.1:0-18283 GCA_035758845.1 Vicinamibacterales bacterium | reverse complement strand
TCGATCGTCTTCTTCCGATCGTGCCCGACCCAGTGGGTCTCGTCGTTCTCGACTTCGATGTCCTGGTTCTTCTCCGCATGGATGAAGAGCTGCTCGGAGCCCATCTTGTCTTCCATCCGGATCTCGTTGAAGTTCGCGCCGCCGCCACCCTTGGAGCTGCGGCTCTTCATGCCGGACTGCGTCTGATTACCCGGTAGATCGTACGGCGGCATCTGCTCGGCGTTGTAGACGCGGCCGGTGATAATCGGCTGATCAGGGTCTCCTTCCAGAAAATCGACGATCACTTCCTGCCCGATACGCGGGTTGGAGATCGCACCCCAGTTCTTCCCCGCCCACGGGTGCGACACGCGGATCCAGCACGAGCTGTTCTCGTCCTTCTTGCCCCGGCGATCCCAGTGGAACTGCACTTTCACGCGGCCGTACTTGTCGGTGTAGATTTCCTCCCCGCCAGGCCCGACCACGACGGCGGTTTGCGGCCCTTGCACGAATGGCTTCGGCGTGATCCGCTTGGGACGGAACTGCTGCGAACTCGGCATCGCCGCGAACGAACACTGGTAACCGGTGCCACCGGCCTCTGGCAGCGACTCGTAGTCCTCGAACGACAGGCTATAGCTCGCGCCGACGATCAGGTATTCGCAATTCTGATCCTCACGCTTGTGGTGTTCGAGGTTCAGCAACGCACCAACGGTGAGGCCGCGCGCGTTGGTCGACGCGCGCGCGGTGTGGAACTCCGTGCCCATTTCGTCGATCCGGACCGACGCGTACTGCTCGCCGTCGGACGTCTGGAGATACGTCCCCGGATAGTCGTAGACCTCGTAGTCGCTCGGCGTGTAGCCTCGGGGCAGCGGTTTGTTCGTTTTCAGCTCGACGCTCGGCCGCTCGAGATCGTAGTCGTCGTGGACGTACACGCCCGGCTGAATCTCGCATTGAAAATCCCAGGAATGAATGTGTTCCGTATCGGGCTTCACCTGCTGTTCCGGAGAAATGAAGGACAGCTTCTCGCATCCCGTCGCCGGCGTGTGCTTGCTGGTCGAATCGGTCAACACGAGAGTGTCGTGTCCATCCGTGTGCCGGAAGTAGTAGCCGATGCCTTCCTGCTCCATCAGTCGGCTGACGAAGTTGAAGTCAGTTTCCCGGTACTGCACGCAGTAGGTCCACTTCCGGTATGTGGCAGTCAGCTCCAACTTGTAGTCCGCAACGGGGTGATCGGCAAAGACAGACTTGATGATGTCCGGCACTTTCATGTCCTGAAAGATCCGGCAGTCTGAGGTGCGCGTCAGAAACCACAGCCACGGGCGGACGACCGCGCGGTACCGGTAGTAAGGTCCGGCCATGTTTCCTTGCGCGAAACGAGTGACGTAGCCGTTGAAGTACCGCGTTTGATCGTCGGGAAGCCCGAGCTTGATCGTGATGTTCTTGCCAAGAATCTCATCGACGCTGACGTCCTTCTTCTTGCTCAGGAGATCGAGGTGGTACTCGAACGGCCGGCTCATCTCCTCGCGCGCGCTCATACCATGGAACAGCAGGACGTCCTCGCCAAGCGGCGTGACGATTTCCATGACTCTAGCCATGACATCCCTCGGCATGGACACACGTCCTCGTATTCATATACGAACAGATAGTCACCGATTATCCTTCAACGCGTCCGCCCTTTCGCGCCCGAACCACCAGGCCGGCGACGGGAACTCCGGACTCCATTCGCAGTTCCGCCTGTCCGATTTCCGGCCTCAATCCATTGCGTTCCAGTAATCGTTCGACATACGGGCGCGCATGCGTGTATCGGCCGTGCGTCTCGAGATGATAGTCGGGCGCAGAGGCGGCGACACCATGCTCGAGGGTGAAGATCAGGACACCTCCAGGCCGGAGCGCCCCAGCCGCCGCGGCGATGGCGGCATCCAGGGCCCCGAAGTACACCAGCGTGTCGGCCGACACGATCACGTCGAACGAGTTCGGATGGCTACGAAGGTACTCGGTCAGCTCGATTTGCAGCAGCTCGTCGTAGAGCTGCTTCTCCTTCGCCTGCGCCAGCATGCCGGGCGAGAGATCCACTCCGGTGAGACGACGGGCATACGGACGAATCAGAGGACCGCATAAGCCGGTGCCACACCCCATGTCGAGTACATCGAGATTCTGCGCAGCCGTGAGTCCAGTGTCCTCGAGCATCGCGCCCACGAGTGCCGGCGCGCGATACGAAAGCTTTGCCAGCTTTGACTCGAAGCTGGCGGCAAAACTGTCGAATGAAATCTGGACGTACGCGTTCGATGCGCGTTCCGGAGCGTCGCGGCCGCTGCAAGCCGACAACATATGCTTCGCCACCGGGTCGTCAGGGTTCTCCGTCAGCCAGTCCTCGAAGATTCGAACCGCCTTGTCCACTTCGCCAAGCGTGCAGTGTGCAAGCGCGAGGAGCCTGCGCGCTTCCGGGTGCTTCGGCCTGAGCGTGATCACTTTGCAGAAGCACGCGACTGATTCCTCTCTCCGCTTCAGGCTGTAGAGAAGGACACCGAGATTGGTATAGGCATCGATGTGCTCCGGATTCAGCCGGATCGCCGTACGATAGGCCTCTTCCGCCTCTTCAGGTTTGCCCGTCGCGCGAAGCAACACGCCGAGATTACTGAAGGCATTGGCGTGGTCGGGATCGAGAGCGATCGCGCGCCGATACGCCTCAATCGCGTCGTCGAGATGTCCCGACTCCTGGAGAACAATGCCAAGATTACTGTGCCAGTCGGCCACATCCGGCACGAGCGACAGGCTCTTCTGGATCAACTCCACGGCGTCACTGCTGTGCCCGAGCTGGTGCGCGAGCACTCCTGAGAAGTGCAGCGCCCGGGCATTCGACGGATCGACGACCAGAATCTCGTTGTAGACGACGCGGGCTTCCTCGAGTCGCGCGTCCTGCTGCAACCCAATCGCGATGTGCAGCGCTTCGTCGACAGTCAGCTCGCGCGTTTCCCCGGGTTCGGGTTCGGTCTTCTGTTGCAGCAGATCCTGCATGTGCTCACCAAACATGTCGTCTTTCCCATCCGACCGGCGTGGCAACGTCAGTCGAACTGATACACGAAGTTCCCGTTCGATGCGTTCAAACGAACGCCCTTGAGCGTCAATCCTTCCATCGTCCGTTTGAGGAACTCGTGACTGATTTCCGGAAGGACTGTGTTGGTCAGGATGGCGTCGATCATGCGACCGCCGCTCTCGACCTCTGTGCACCGACTGACGATCAACTTGACCGCCTCGTCGTCGTAGGTGAATGGAATCTCGTGGTGTTCCTCGACACGCTGCTTGATGCGACCGAGCTGGAGCCGGACGATGCTCGCGAGCATCGCGTCGCTGAGCGGATAGTAAGGAATCACCACCAGGCGCCCGAGCAGAGCAGCCGGGAATTTCTTGAGTAAGGGCTCACGCAGAGCCTTGGCAATACCCTCGGGATCTGGCATGAGTTCCGGATCCTTGCACATGCTCACAATCAGCTCCGTGCCGACGTTCGATGTGAGCAGAATGATTGTGTTCTTGAAGTCGATGTAACGGCCCTCGGCGTCCTCCATCCACCCTTTGTCGAAGACCTGGAAGAACAGTTCGTGCACGTCCGAGTGCGCCTTCTCGATTTCATCGAGAAGAACGACGCTGTAAGGACGTCGCCGCACCGCCTCGGTGAGGATCCCCCCTTCGCCGTAACCGACATATCCTGGAGGCGATCCCTTGAGGGTGGAGACCGTGTGCTTCTCCTGAAACTCGCTCATGTTGATGGTAATGACGTTCTGCTCGCCGCCGTAGAGCGCCTCGGCGAGGGTCAGCGCGGTTTCCGTCTTGCCAACGCCTGACGGACCGCACAGCATGAACACGCCAATCGGCTTGTTCGGGTTGTCGAGCTTCGCGCGCGAGGTGTGAATGCGCCGCGCGATCATGTCGAGCGCATGTCGCTGCCCGATGACACGCTGATTGAGTGTGTCGGCGAGATTCAGCAGCGACTCCACCTCATTCTTGACCATCCGTCCGACCGGCACGCCGGTCCAGTCCTGTACGACCGCCGCGACCGCCTGCTCGTCAACGCTCGGCAGGATGAGCGGGGATTCTCCCTGAATTGCTGCGAGCTTTGATTGCAGGTCGGCCAGTTCCGTCAGGAGTTGAGTGCGCTCCTCTGTCGTCAATGAAGTCATCGCTGCAGCCGCTGCACTGGTCGCAGCGCTCGTTTCCGCCATTCCAGCGCCGACTACGGCAGGCGCCTCTTTTGGAGCCGGACTTGGAGATTCAACCGCCTGACGCAGCTTGGCGCGAATCTCGAGGAGTCGATCGGCGAGCTTGTGCTCCTCAGCCCAGCGTGTTTCGAGTTGCTCGCGCCTCTTCTCCTCGGCAGCCAGTTTCTCTTCGCACTCGCGGCGACGGTCTGTCACATTCACGCCGACGGCTTCCTCTCGCGAGATGATCCCCAGCTCGATCTGGAGCGCTTCGATCGTTTTGCGGCAGTCCTCGAGCTGCGGCGGCACCGCGTGCTGGCTGATCGCGACGCGGGCGCAAACCGTGTCCAGGAGACTGACGGCTTTGTCAGGAAGCTGACGTGCCGGAATGTACCGGTGCGACAGTCGGACCGCCGCGTCGAGCGCTTCGTCGAGCAGCTGAACGCGATGATGCTTTTCGAGCGTCGATGCGACGCCGCGTAGCATGAGCAAGGCTCTGTCCTCGCTCGGCTCGGCAACCTGCACGACCTGGAAGCGCCGGGTGAGTGCCGGGTCCTTCTCGATGTATTTCTTGTATTCAGCCCACGTCGTCGCCGCGACAGTTCGCAGGGTTCCGCGCGCCAGCGCCGGCTTCAACAGATTCGCCGCGTCGCCAGTGCCGGCGGCGCCGCCGGCGCCGATCAACGTATGCGCCTCGTCGACGAACAGGATGATCGGCTCCGCGGACGCCTGCACTTCGTCGATGACCTGGCGCAGGCGATTCTCGAACTCCCCTTTCATGCTGGCGCCCGCCTGCAGCAACCCGATGTCGAGCGTGTAGACCTGGACGTTCTTCAACGGAGGAGGAACGTCGCCGCGCGCGATCCGTCCGGCAAAGCCTTCAACGACGGCGGTTTTGCCGACACCCGCTTCGCCGGTCAGAATCGGATTGTTCTGACGACGGCGCATGAGGATGTCGATGATCTGCCGGATCTCCTCGTCACGTCCGCTGACCGGGTCGAGCTGACCATTCTTCGCGCGTTCGGTGAGATTGGTGGCGAAGCGTTTGAGTGCCTCTTTCTTTCCAAGTTGCGCCGGCGGCATCGCGCTGCTTGCCTCGCCGGGCGCCGCGAGCGTCGTATTGTCGGTCGCTCCCAGCGCATCTTCCGGTGAGCCGCTGACGATCTTTGCGAACGAGTCGGTCAACGTGTCGGACTTGACCGCGTCGAAATGGCGCGAGATCGCCAGCAGCGCATTGCGCAACGATGGCGTCTTCACCATTCCCACGATCAGATGGCCGGTGCGGATGCGCGTGTCACCGAACATCAACGTGGCATAGACCCATCCCCGCTCAACCGCGGTCTCGACGTGAGTCGACAAGTCGGAGATCGACGTCGCGCCGCGCGGTAAACGATCCAGCGCCTCGGTAATGTCCTTCGCCAGCCGCGACGAATCGATCTCGAAGTGCCGGACGATGCGGTGTATGTCGGAGTCTGACGTGTGGAGGATCTGCTGGATCCAGTGCACGAGCTCGACGTACGGGTTTCCGCGCAGCTTGCAGAACACCGTCGCCCCCTCGATCGCCTTGTAGGCCAGACTATTCAGCTTGCCGAACGACGCGGAACGACTGATCTCGCTCATGCGATTAGTTCCCGATCAACGAAGGTTTCGCAATCCAAGTACAGGTCGGCGGCATCCGTCGCAGGCGTTCGCCGGCCCAGCCACGTCGTCCAACCCAGTTGCCCCTTGACGCCAAGTTTCAACGCCGGCACGTCCTCTTTCTTCAGGTGCAGCCGGAGATCCCAATCGAGTTCCAAACACAGATAAAAACGCACCCAGTCTACGAGCTTGCGCAAGCGCGTGCCGTGGGACTTCTCGCCGCTGCTGGCCGCGCCCGGCGCCGGTAGAAACGATTCATATTGAGCCAGCGTCAGCGGACCGAGGTGAATGCGAAACTTGCTCTGATGATCCCAGACCCTGCCGCCCGCAACAGCGCTCAAACCGAGCGTCTTGCTTTCCGGACCGAGATACGTGCGATCGCGCCGCGCCAGCACCAGCCAGTGGCCGACGAACTCCTCGAGCCGCGCCGGCACGTGGAAATACTGCCGGATGATCGCCGCCAATCCATCCGCATCGCGAACCTGCCGCACCAGCGTGCCGACGTGAAACAACTTGGCGACGTCCGGCACCGTGTCCCGCTGTCGGAGCGAACCGGGCGCGATTCCAATGAACGCGCCGACATAGGTGAGGTAATGATCCTCGTCGATTCGATCACGATTGACGTGCGGCTGCGCCTGCGCCCATGCGCGATAGAAGAGCGCAAGAAACCGATGATGAAAGACGTCGAGGAACCGGCTCAGCGTCGGATCATTTGCCTGACGCAGCCGGTGCCGCGCGTATTCGGTCAGATGAATCGGAAGTGGACCGTTGGGTCCGAGCAGCCCGAACAATCGGACCTGCAATCGCGGCGGCGCGCCTTCTTTTCCAAATTCGAGCGATGCCAGTGGCGCCGGCGCAAAGCAAAGATCGGGATCCTGTCCCAAGCGCACGGGCTCATCGATCGGACGAAGCGCCGTCCCCCAGCGCGGCTTTTCCCCGTACAGACACTCGAGCCGCCGCATCGTCTGATAGAAATCGTAACGATACGGCTCTCTTGCGAGGTCCGAGAGGAAATTCAGAGCGTCGGCCTCGTGCCCCAGTTTGGCGTCCATCGATTGATCTCGCCTCGACTCGGCGAACGCAGTACCATCTCGGTCACCGAGTTGACTGACACATAACGCGCGAAGTGTCGCTCCAGCACGGCACCGAGCAGGAACGCGCTGCCTCCTTCGAATGCCATTTCGTCGACATCGACAGTAATTTCCAGTCCACGGCCGAAGGCAATCGGACCTCGCATCGGCAAGCGGCGCACGACGCGGCGGACGCTGACCGATTGAATGCCTTCGATCTGACGACGCGCGCTGACGTCGGTCGTCGTCGCATACAGTTCGAGCAGGTCGCGCAAGGCGCCAGCCGCCTGCGGCCCGGTGGCGTTGATCAGCGACAAATAGTTGAGCGACAAATGACTGATCGCGCGCCACGCGATCGCGCGATCCGCAATCGCCGAGTACGGGCGGCTCGGGCCGCTGACCGTGCGCACGCTGGTCACCGGGGCGGCGATGTTCAACGAGAAGTCGCTCTGCCCGAGGCCGACCGGCATATGCAGCACGAGATCGCGATTGGTGCACAACGCCTGGACCGAGAGCTGGCGGAGATCTGCGGAGTACGGCGCCTGGGTCGAATCGACCAGCGATAGATACACTTCGCTGCCGATGTAACTCGAACGCGGTCCTCGACGCCGCTGGTCCGGCGGAATCACGCGCGGCTCACGCCTGGTTGTGAAATACGCTGGCTGGTGGTGTTCGACGTCGAGGCTCTCCGACGAATAGAACGGAAGAAACCGCTGCTCGCTGTCGTCGCCGGTACCGTGTCCGACGACATTGGTGACTTGATAGATTTCGAAATCGAGCGGCCTGGTGCGATCGGCGACGACGTGGAATTCGAAGGTCGAGTCGCTCACGTGGATGCGATCGACGCGTGTCTTTTCGAAAAGATTGATCGCCGGCGTGCAGGAGAGCTGGAGATATGAAGCATCAACCACGCTTTCCAGCGTGGCATCCCCCCGGCCAACGAGAATGACGATCTCCGCTTCGTTCCCAGACACGCGGCTCAGCGCCGAAGCCAGTCCGGTCAACTCGAGGAATCGATAGCGCTGCGGAAAGCTGAAGTACTCCTGTAGCAGACGGTATCCCTGGAACGATCGAAGGCTGACCGGGAGAAGCGCTTCCTCGTCGGCAAAGCCAACTGGCCGGATGGCTGACGGCGGCAGCAGCGTGACGGCCGTCGGCCGGCCGCCAGAGGGCCGCACGAGGACACCGAGGCCGTTTGCCAGGCAGAGTTCAAGCAGCTTGTTCGCGGCGTCTTCTCGTCCCGCAAGATAGAAGCACAGGCGATCGATCCGCGTTTGCGCGAACTTGAGTCCGGCGGTCGTCTTCAGTCTGAACCGAAGCCCGCCTTTGATCCGCGACGCGATCGGTAACGTATTGAGCGGCAAATCTGGCGCGAACGAAAAGTAGTTTGCCGAGACGATATCGATTGGCAGCAGCGTGACGTCGTGGGCTGTCCGGAACTCGCAGGCGGTCGCCTCGTCCGGCCCCGTGATCGAATGCATCGTGGTTCCGCGCGGCACCGTCCGCGTGCCGCTCGCCAGACCGGGATCGTCCTTGTCTGGATGCAGCTGCGCGATCAGCATCGATGGCGTGGGAGCAAGATAGTGGGGATAGACGATCTCGAGCAGCGACTGCGTAAATCGCGGGAACTCCGAGTCGATCTTCAACTGCACGCGGGCAGCCAGGAAGGCCGCCCCTTCGATCAGCCGTTCGACGTACGGATCGGCAACCTCGAGACCGTTCATGCCGAGGCGCGCGGCAATTTTTGGGAACTGCTGGGCAAACTCCGCCCCCATCTCGCTGAGATGTCCCAGCTCGCGTTCGTAGTACTGGAGAAGACGGGGATCCATCACGTCACCCGCGTGGCGCGAGGTCTGAGACCTCCACCTGGCCGGTCTCCAGATCGATTTCCGTGCGGACAAGCAACTCGAGCGGGAGCGGCTGCGCCCACAACTGACCGGAAATCTCGACGCCGATGACGTTGTGATGATCGAGGCCCGCGGTCTCGAGCGCGCGCACGTGCAGCGACTCCGGGAGAATGCGTGGTTCGAAATCGAGGATCGCTTGTTTTATTGCGCGCTCGAGATCCGGGACTTCGATCGTCGACGCAGTCTGGCCGGCAAGCGCCGGCAGTCCGTAATTGATGACCGATTTGCGGGCATGCGGCAACGATGCCGAATCCATGCTCGCATCGAGACGCGTCGTGTTGAATAGCCACGCGAGATCTCGCAGCACGGCCTCACGCAAGCGCCGCTTGGAGATCACCCGTTGGAGCCGCGGCTCGAGCTTCTTGTCGGGTTCCTCGTCGGTCAGACGGTCCAACAGCGCGGGCTGAAGCTGATCCTGAGGAGGGAGCTGATCAGGCATGATCGGCGCCCGCACCGTCAGGCGCCGCTTCGGCGACTGGTGAGATCGAGAGCGCGCGAATCTCGAGGAACGGCGTCTCGCCGGTGTCGGTCGCGATGATGCGCTGGCCGAGGCCGCGGAACGCGTCTTCGGCGATTGGCTCCCATGTAGTCTTGCGCGAAAGCGCCAGGCTCCCGTCCTCGGCGTCCTGTGAGCCGGGATATCGCGTTGGAATGAGTGCCACGGACTCGCCGCCGTTCTCGAAGTCGAGATGCGCCGGCATCCACACCAGATCCCGGAGATCTTCCGGCGCCTCCATTGTGAGTTCGCGCACGCGGGTGAACGGAACCCAGTAGTACCGCCCGTTGACGATCGCCTCCAATACCGGACCCAGACGTGAGTCCGCGTCGGCGACCCATTCGAACGGGCGGCCGTCGATGTTGCCGCCCGAGGCTGGCGCTGCTTCGAACGCGCGCTGGCGAAGCTCCTCGGACTGAGCGGCTTCACCTCGTCCGGCACGCAGCCGGGACTCGATGAGAAGCGCAAGCCACTGCTCCGGCTCACCGAGCACCATCGGTGATTTCTTGCCCTCGAAGACCTCGTCGCGAATCACTTCGCAGCGAACGGCCTCGCCGTACATCTGTGCCATCGGCAGCGCGAGCGGATCGAGCTCCGAAGCAACCTTCAGTTGATTGAGCGCCCGATCCCACTGGCCGAGCACGCAGAGGAGTTGAAAGAGAAAAACGCGAAGCTTGGCGTCGGATGGTTTGGCGCGAATGTCTTCTTGCAGGCGCGCGAGAGCGGCTCGGGGATCACCCTCTTTCAGGGTCCGTGCGGCGACATCCGAGAGAGTCATCGCTTATCCCTGAGTGGTCCACTCGTCCTGGAAGCTGGTGCTGCCCTGCGGCATGCCGTCAGCACCCTGCGGGGTGTAATCGATGGAGATCTTGTTGAACGAAAAGCTGACGCGTTCGAGAAGGGCCGGACTGCCGGCGGCATCGCCGGCCTCGAGGTCGATGGCCATTACGCGGCCCTCTTCGATTTTGATGATCAAGTACTCGAGCGGACTCTTGCCGATCTTCCTGAGCGTCAGCGTCGCTTCCTTGATCAGCTCGTTCGTGCGAAGCGCGGACATCAGTGCGGTCGAGGACTTGTCGACCTTCTTGGTGATGCGCAATTCGCGCATCGTCGCCTTCCCCGTGGCGACTCCGCCGCCGAGCGACGACTTGCCTTGCATGCCCCAGGACCAGGCCAGCACTTCGATTTCGTTCTTGTGCTTCTGGTCCAGGGCCTCGCCGTTGATCTCGCCGTGCTTGGCGCCCTTGACTTTGAAAAACATGTCCCCGGCGCCGGGGCCGCGAGACTCAGAAGTAGGCGCCACGTGGTCCCTCCGCCTCTACGCTTCCTTCTGCGCCTTGAGGTCGTACTTGAAAATAACGCCGGCGTCGAGCGAACCGTCCGGCTTCTGCGGTTTGTATTCCACCGCCACCTTCGCGAACGCGACGCTCACGTTTTCCGTGGCACCATCGGACCCGCTGTTGCCGTGGGTCACGCCGGTCACGATGACGTCGTTCATCTTGATGATCAGGTACTCCTGCTGCCCCTTACCTGCTTTGCGATTGGTGATCGTCGCTTCCTTCAGGTGGACGCCGGTCGCGCAGTACTGCATGAGCACTGGAGAAGATTTGTCGTACCTGTGTATGAAGGACAGGTCGTGGAACGTTGCTTTGCCTTCACCACCACCAGTGCCGTGCGCCATCGAGCCAGCATTGGTCACGCCCCACGAGTACGACAGCACTTCGATTTCGTCCTTGTGCTTGTCGTCGAGCGACTCCCCCTTGATGTCCCCGAGCTTTGCGAAAATGTCTGATGCCATGGTTCAACGCTCCTCTACCGCTTTTCTAATGAACGATCAGCTCACTGAAACCGTACAAGTGCCGTCAGCTCGCTTTCGCGGACGGCAGTTTTGAAACGAGTCGCAACGACACTGTGAGTCCTTCGAGCTGATAATGCGGACGCAGGAAGAACTTGGCCGAGTAGTACCCAGGATTGCCTTCCACTTCCGCGACTTGCACTTCGGCGGCGGCAAGGGGCTTCTGTGCCTTCGTCGCTTCCGACGAATGGGCCGGATCGCCATCGACGTAGTTCATGATCCATTTCTGCAGCCAGATCTGCATGTCTTCGCGTTCCTTGAAGGACCCGATCTTGTCCCGGACGATGCACTTCAAGTAGTGCGCGAAGCGGCAGCATGCAAACAGATACGGTAGCCGCGCGGCAAGGTTCGCGTTTGCCGTCGCGTCCGGATCGGTGTACTCAAACGGCTTCTGCACCGACTGCGCGCCGATGAATGCCGCGAAGTCGGAGTTCTTGCGGTGTAACAGCGGCATGAAGCCGTTCTTCGCCAGTTCCGCCTCGCGACGATCGCTGATGGCGATCTCGGTTGGGCACTTCATATCCACGCCACCGTCGTCGGTTGGGAACGTGTGCACCGGAAGGCCTTCGACGGCGCCGCCCGATTCGACGCCGCGAATACGCGAGCACCATCCATATAACTTGAACGACCGGTTGATGTTGGTCGCCATTGCGTAGGCGGCGTTGGACCATGTGTACTTGCTGTGGTCCGCCGCACCCGTATCTTCTTCGAACGCGAATTCCTCGACCGGGTTCGTTTTCGCGCCGTATGGAAGCCGGGACAGATACCGGGGCATCGCGAGACCGAGGTATCGCGAGTCTTCAGATTCGCGAAGCGATCGCCACGCCGCATATTCGGGGGTCGTGAAAATCTTCGTCAAGTCGCGCGGATTGGCGAGTTCCTGCCACGACGACATCTGCATGATCGTGGGCGAGGAGCCGGAAATGAATGGTGTATGCGCGGCGGCCGCGACCTGCGCCATTTCTCCCAGCAGCTCCGTGTCGGGCGGCGTGTGATCGAAATAGTAGTCGCCGACCAGGCAGCCAAACGGTTCGCCACCGAACTGGCCGTACTCCGCCTCGTAGACCTTCTTGAACAGCGGGCTCTGATCCCACGCGGTGCCCTTGTACCGCTTCAGCGTCTTGCCCAGATCCTGTTTGCTGATGTTCATGAAACGGATCTTCAGCATTTCGTCCGTTTCGGTGTTGTTGACCAGATAATGGAGGCCGCGCCACGCGCCTTCCATCTTCTGGAAGTCCTCGTGATGCAGGATCAGATTGATCTGCTCGGTCAGCTTCTTATCAAGCTGCGCGATGATCGCCTCGATCGATTTGATGACATCGGTGCTAATGAGCTTGGTCTGCGACAACGCCTGTTCGGCGAGCGTCCGGACGGCTCGTTCAACCGCCTCTTTGGCTTCGTCGGTCTTCGGCTTGAACTCTTTCTTTAGTAGCGAATCGAAGTCGCTGACTTCGGTGGCGCCGATCGCCGACGTTTCCTGCTGCTGGGCTTTGGGATCTGCCATGATGTTCTCCGCTTCACGTCACGCCGGGATCAGGACGTCTCGCCCTGGGGGTTTTTCGTGGCCGCCAGCGTTTGCAGCAGAGCGGGATCCTGCAGCAGCTTGGCCACCAAATCTTCGGCTCCGCTCTTCCCGTCCATGTAGGTAATCAAATTCGCCAGCTGTTTGCGTGCTTCGAGCAGCTTGTTGAGCGCATCCACTTTCGAGGCGACCGCTGCCGGCGAAAAGTCGTCCATGCTATCGAACGTGAGCTCGACATTCAGGTTGCCCTCGCCGGTGAGCGTATTGGGAACCTGGAAGGCCACCCGCGGCTTGAGTGCCTTCATCCGACTGTCGAAGTTGTCGACGTCGATGTCGAGGAACTTGCGATCCGCAACCGGCGGCAGCGGTTCGGTTGGTTTCCCTGACAAGTCGGCGAGCACACCCATCACGAAGGGCAGCTGGATTTTCTTTTCGGCTCCGTAGAGTTCGACATCGTACTCGATCTGCACACGGGGCGCCCGATTGCGGGCAATGAATTTTTGAGCACTTGCCTTGGCCACAACATACCTCCCGGAAGCGACGCGTTACTGATCCTTCAGCCCACCTGCCGAGCGGGCCACCGACAGCGCATCGGGCGCGATGTCGGCAAGCACCTCGAGAAAATCCTTGGCAACCAGACGCTTGGCGCGGTCAACGAACAGCGGAATCGGACTCGATGGCTCGTTGCGACGGAAATACTCAGCGACCGCGTCGAGCGCGCGGATCGCGTCGGCGCGGGAATTGATTGCACCGGCCCTGAACGCCACCTGGCCGGAACCGTCGCCTGACGCCGCCGCCGCATCGCCACTGGCCTCGCCGCGGGACGCCAGCTGCTCTTTGCAGACCCGACCGAGCTTCGCAAAATGCGTGACCAGTGCACCAAAATCCGGCGCTACTTCGGGTCCACCCTCGCTTCGCATCCGCGCGTCGATGCTGGTCAGTGCCGCGCTGGCACCGGCGACGCTTGCATCAAGCGCGGTCAGGTCTTCGAGCGAGAGTTCCTTGAACGCCTCGGAGATTGCCGCTTCGTCCGGCTTGTTCTCCAGCGGACCGGGCACGGCCTGTCCTCGCGCGATCTCGATGTCGCGCAGACTGTACCGCCCATGCTGGCGACTGGTGACCAGCGGCAGCCGCCAGATCCGGTCGATGACCGCCATCGGATCGGCGAAGCAGTTCAGCGCGTTCCGTCTCGCGATCGCATCTTCATCGAGCGCCGGATATACCTGCGGCCAATACGCTTCAAGCCACTGCGATGCCGTCGTGAGCACGCCCGCGAACGCCGCCAGTCCGTGGGTTCGAAGTAGGGCCGTACCCAGATAGGCAAGCAGCCGAATATCCTTACTCTTGCTCAGACCGTCGAGGGCATCAGCCCGAATCTTGTCCCACTCGAGAGGCGGTCGTGCCTTTGACAGCTCCTTCTCATCACCTTCCGGATCGGCCGGGGCCTCCGGTGATCGCGCTTGACCAAACAGTCGAAGCGCATCCAACGACGAAAGCAAAATGGAGTCGTCCAGGTTCACGCCGCACGGCTGCTCTGGAGAAATCGGCTGAAGCAGCACCTGCCCGTCCCACCGAGCGTTCATTACGAAGCCTCGTTGTATCCAGCATTTGCGTGGCGGCCTGCCCTGAGCGAGCAGCGTGATTCACGCGAGTCGAAGGGGCCGGAACGCCTGCGCATTCTATACCTGAAATTGAGGGAAGAGCTAGCGGCTCTCACGCGTGCACCTCGGCGATAAGGACGGTCACGTTGTCGGGGGCGCCGGCGCTCAGGGTCGCCTTGATCAGCCCCTCGACGGCGGTGTGGATGTCCGCCGACTGCATCCAGTTCCGGATTTCCGACTCCGGGACGACGCGGGTCAGGCCGTCGGAACAGAGGAGAAACCGGTCGTCCGGGCGGACGGCGTCGCGGTGGACGTCGAGCGTCAACTCCACGTCAACTCCTACGGCACGTGTAATTACGCTGGATTCCACAGCCCCGGTCCCCCCCATTGCGGCGAGACTGTGGTCGGTGGTCAGCTGCTCGAGCGTCCCCGCCCGCCAGCGGTAGGCGCGGCTGTCCCCTGCCCAGAGCACCGCGGATCGAGGTCCACGGAGAAGCAGCATCACGACGGTGCTCCCGCTTCGATCGGCCGGGTCGGCCCCCATCCCGGACCTTGCCAGGTGATCGTTGACCTCCTGGACGCGTCTTCGGGCGGCGTCGATCGCTTCTTCGAAGGTGCCATCCAGAGGAAAGTCGGTCAGGGCATCGCACACCATTCGGCTGGCGACCTCGCCGTGACTGTGGCCGCCCATGCCATCGGCGACTGCCCAAAGGCCCGCCTCCGGGCGTTCGACGAATCCATCCTCGTTATTCGTGCGGACGCGGCCAACATCGGTGGCGGCGGCGGAACGGAAGAACAGCGGCGTACTTTCGTCCATGACGAGTGTGCCGGGCAGTGTGTCCTCTTCGGACACGTGGGCTTGCACCGAACGCCACCGGTGCGAGGCCCACGAACCTTCGAGAAGCGCTGGGTACAGATCCGGGCTCGGGAGGCCCTTGAGAACGAGACAGCTGGGTTCGACCACACCCGAGCCGTCCGTCCAGAGCAGGACCAACGGCCGGTACTTGGCCTCGAGGTGCAGCGACAGCATCTGCTCGAACGCGGCCGTCACATCCGAGGCTGCCGCGAGCGGGATTTGCCACGCCTGCGGATTGTCGGTCACGATCGCGGCGGCACTCGAGTCGAGCACCAGGTCCGGCGGGAACGCGATCGGCGTGAGCGCTCGTTCGAGTGCGAGCGTTCCCTGATCGAATCGTTCGAAATCGACGCGTTCGGTGGCGAGTGTTTCGATCACCAGTTGTTCGGCCGCCTCAAAAAACCGGCTGCACGAGGCGGCAGCCAGAAGGCTGACGTCGGGCGGGAGCTCCGCCACCAGGGTCAGCGGAAAATAGCGGCCTACCTGGTCAACGCTCGGAGCGGCCACACCGATCACCGGCAGCGGACCGCAGGCGCCGGCGGCGCAGACAAATCGCCACGCGGGACTGGTGAGGTAGACATCCAACCAGCGCGCGCCGAGCACCGTGCGGCTGGACGCCAGGCATTCGCGGAGCCACGCGTCCCACGCGTCGACGAACGCGTCCGAGACGCGGCGCCGGAGGAAGTCGCCGTGGCTTGGCAACTTGCCGTAGAAGCCTACCTGCATCGGCGGTTCACGATTCGCATACGAATTGCCGCCAGCTCCCCGATGCGAACGGGTTGCCGGCGACACGCGCCGGTTCGATGATTGCCTTCACGCGGTGGTGCGGATTCTGAATGTTCAGGAGAATTCGTTGGCCATCCGGAGCCCCCGCTCTGGTTGCGTCAATCATCCTGAACAACGCCCACGGACCACCATACGGTGTTGGCGGATCGTAGTAGCGACTTTCAAACGTCGCGATTGTATGGCCCTGTCTGTCACCAGGCCATTTCACTTCCTGCTTCTGCCCCCTGGTGTCGACGTTCAGCCCGTCAACGGTGAGGACGAATCGCTGCGCGTTCGGATCGAGATCGCTGAACGTCACGTAGAACTTCAGCTCCGGGAACTTCGATCCCGGATTGAAGAACATGTCTCGAATGCGACGGGCCTGCTCCATCTGCTCGAGTAACGCGTGCGATGGATTCACCGCTCCCGGACGCCACGTCCACGTCTGACCCGTTGTGTCCACCTGCTTGTCGAGATAGTCAGTGAAGAACCTGTCGAACAGTCCGTCGTATCCAAACACCATCCCGAAGTCCGGCAGCTGGACGTCGGTCCCTGTACTCGCAAATGGATAGCGATTCGCGATGAGATTGGTGCACAGCGGAACAATCCGCTGCGTGTATTCCTCCTCAACTTGTCCCGTCGCGGTTCTGCGGACGTTGGCTTCCGGCGCATCGGCAATCTCCGCCACGATCCTGCCGACCGCGGGGGGCAACGACGCAGCCTGCTGACGAAGATCTTGCGTGAGCACACGAAATGATGGATCGGTCAACATCACGAGCGCGCTCTTCCCCGCGACGTCAGGGCCAAGCGTGTCAATCTGCTTCTGAATCTGACCCACGGCACTGAGAACAGAGTCGAGCTGGGCTTTTCCGGCTTCGCCGGCGAGAAATTGGCGGACCCACTGAAAGTGGGCCGTCACACGCATGCCTGGTTCGATCGCCGGCATACCGAGGCCTTTCTCGATCGGCGCAATGATCCCGCCCAACGCGCCTTTTATTTTGCCTTTCGTTTGATCGATGACGCCCTTTGGCGCCCCGGTCGCCGACACCTCCACCAGTGTTGTGTTGGTCGAAATCACGGTCAGAAGACCGCGCAGCGGCGAAGTCGGCGAGGTCAGGATCCGGAGCGCTTCGTTGGCCTGGCCCATGGTGCTGAAGTGCACAACCTCCAAGTCGTCGAAAAACCCGTCCCACGCGCGAATGTAGTCGGTCTCATAAAGGTCGGTGACGGCGGAGAACAGGCTTCCCCCGCTTGCCACTGCCCCCGCGCCACTCTCCCCCCAGATCCACGCATCCTTCGCCAGCAGTTGCACCATCTCGGCGCGCGTCTTCACCGTGATCTGCTTGAACTGATCGCGTGTGTACAGGCGCGGCATCGGCGTCGACAATGGCACGCCGCTCTTTCGCTTGAAGATCCGTTCGATCTCGAGACCTGCCTGTTGATCGATCCGGACGCCCGGGTCATCCGTCGATTCGCGTTTGATATCGTCGTAGAGAATTCTGGGCAGCAGACTACGTGGCAGGCTGTTGCGTGCCTGACCGACGAGCGTTCCGTCAATCGGAAACTTCCGGAGGGTCGATCGATTGTCGAGCAGCGCATGGAAGTGCTGCGCCGCCGCGGGTCCTGCCGCCGCCGCGTCACCACTGCCGCGTTTCCACTCCTGATCCACCACCAGGCCGAGATATTCCTTGTCGAAATTCTTCGGCTCGCCGAGCATCAAGTAGGCCTTGAAGTACGCGTACAACTTCTGTGGCTCGGTTGCGAATTGAACGACGCGAGCGCGAAGCTGCGCCGCGAACCGCGGCAGGAGAATGCTGTCGAGCTCATTGACGTACGCGTCCAACGCCGCATTTCCAAGCGACCGTCCTTCATAGAGGCCCCACTTCATCGGCAACGACGTCGTTTCGCGATATCTGTCGGCTCGGTCCACGACCGCGCGAATACCATCAAGACGCGCGACGATGGCGGGAAGCGGCGACATCGGATTGACCGGTGGGCTCCGTTCGAAGGCCGTGAGATCGGTATCAATATCCTGGAGAAATTCACGATTGCGAGTGTAGCTAATCGAAAGCGCCGCAATCGCGGCAGCCGTGAGCAGTCCGGTTGCGATGTAGACACCGAGCAGCAGCGAGGCGTTTCTGAGTTCGAGTTTGCGATTGACGCCGGCCAGTCCCGACTCACCGATCATCACTTGCTTCAAAAGATCGCCGACGAAAAATGCCTTGCCCGGACCGCGAGGCGCCATGACCGCCTCGGTCGCACCGAACGACCGGCCGATGCTCCCAAGCAGTCGATCGATCGGCGTGCCTTCCTGGGTGCCGCTGGTGAAATAGACGCCGCGCAGCAGGATCCGCCCGTCGAACTCGCGCGTGGTGAACACGTCGGACACCCACTGCGTCAGCGG
>DASTVZ010000067.1:0-27498 GCA_035758845.1 Vicinamibacterales bacterium | reverse complement strand
GTCTTCCCTGCGCTCTTGGCGCTCTTTGCGTGAGATCCGCGTTCACCGTTCGTCGATCTGGTTTTGAAACCACTTCTAGGGATTACCAAGCGCGGTCGTCAATCGGCGCGCGAAATCCGGGCCCAACCCCTGCTCTTCGTGCTTGAAATAGACGAAGACGTCCTGAAGACCAAGGCCACGAATCGTCTGTGCCCATCGCTCGATATCCGGCTGCTGATAGCCCTCATCGCGCAAGCGGAAGTAGCCATAGTCGGCGGTCACTTCCACGGGCGTGTGCAGTTTGTCGCTGTCGGCGACACATAAGGCGATGTTGCGGCGCCTCAACGTTTCAAAGGTCTCAGCATCGAACCACGACGCGTGACGGAACTCGACTGCCGCGCGTGTCCCTTCCGGCAGCAAATCGACAAACTCGCCGAGGACACGTGCGTCCTTCTTGAAAGTCGGTGGCAGTTGAAACAGGAGCGTGGCCAGCTTCGGTCCAAGCGTGCGCGACGTGCGACAAAACATCTGCAGGAGATCCTCGCAGCGCTGCAGTTTTGAATCGTGCGTGATCCGCCGCGGCGCCTTCAACGTGAATGAAAAGTTCTCCGGCGTCCCGTCAGCCCATCCCGCCAGCAGCTTCTCGGTCGGAATGCGATAGAAGGTGTAATTGATCTCGACCGTCGGGAAACGCTCGGCGTAATACGCGAGCATTTTCGCCGTGCTCAGCTTTTCCGGATAGAAGCTGCCCCTCCATTCGGGGTAGTTGTACCCGGACGTGCCAATCAGGATGTTCATGCTGGACATTGAACATTAAACATCGAGCATTGAACATTTGTGGGACGCACTCGGCCCATTTGCGAACAGTGTGACGGAAGAAGGGCGGAGCCGCAAACCTGGGTAAGTATTAACAATTTCAATAAGTTGCGAGCTGGCGCAACAGATGGCAACCCGTTCGCTATGAGTGCCTGGCATGCTCCACGACCTCCGCCATGGCGTCCGTGGACTCCTGAAGGCGCCCGGGTTCGCAGCCGTGTCGATTCTCACGCTGGCGCTGGGCATCGGGGCGAATACCGCCGTCCTGACCTTGGCGCGCGCCGTCTTCGTCAATCCTCTTCCGTTCAACGATCCCGACCGGCTGGTGGCGATCTCCGAACGACGCCCGAGCAGCCGTACCGCGAACATCCCGATCTCCGGTCGCGAGTTCGCCGCCTGGCGAGAGCAAAACCGGGTGTTCGATGACATCGCGCTTTCCCATCCCAGCGGGCTGAATCTGACGGGACGGGGAGAACCTGAAGCGATTCACGCGATCGAGGTCTCCGCAAACTATCTGCCGATGCTCGGTGTCTCTCCGGCATTCGGACGTGGGTTCGCAGACGGCGAGACTCGAGTCGCGATCCTCAGCGATCCGCTATGGCGTCGACGTTTCGCGGCCGATGCTGGAGCGATTGGGCGGACAATCACTTTGAACGATCAATCGTACACAGTGATCGGTGTCTTGCGTCCGCTGCCAAAGTCCCTCACACCTGATCTGATCCTTCCGCTCGACGTTGCCGAACAGATCCGCGCGGTCGGGCGGCACAACCTGAGCGCGTTCGCGCGTCTCCGTCCTGACGCCACGCTCGATGACGCCCGGGCCGATCTCAGCGCGATTGCCGACCGGCTGGCGATCCAGATGCCTCGCGATAACACAGGACACGGAGTCGCTGTCACGCCCTTGAGAGACGAATTGGTTGGTGAGTTTCGTCGCGCCTCCTGGCTCATGGTTGTGGCGGTTGGCTTCGTCCTGTTAATCGGGTGCGCCAATGTCGCGAACTTGCTGCTGGCGCGCGGCGCGAATCGTCAGCGCGAAATCGCGATCCGCGCTGCCCTCGGTGCCGGACGTGCTCGCGTGATTCAACAACTCATTGTCGAGAGTCTCGTACTCGCGATGCTGAGCGGGGCGGCAGGACTCCTGATGTCGGCGTGGATTATCGACCTCATCCCGAAGCTATCGGCCGTGAACATTCCACTCCTGGAAACAGCCAGGCTGGGCTGGTCGGGCCTGTTGCTCGCGGTAGCAATTTCATTGATTACAGGAGTCGCGGCCGGAATCGTGCCCGCGTTGCGCTCCTCCTACGTGCGCCCCGGTTGGCTACGGGAAAGCCATCAGGTCTCAGATGATCGGCACGGACGGATGTTGCGGGATGCGTTGGTCGCGGCGGAGGTGGGACTGACGCTCGTGCTCCTGATCGGTAGCGGCCTGATGATCACGAGCTTCGCGCGGCTGGTCGCAGTCGATCCTGGATTCCGAACCAGCGATGTCCTCGTCGTCCCGCTCGATCTGCCCGCAACTCGCTATGCCGAGGCGTATCAACGTCGGGACTTCTTCGATCGCGTGATCGGAAGCATCGAGGCGCTCCCCGGCGTGCAATCCGCGGGTGCCATCTCGCACTTGCCCCTCGGTGGCGCCGACAATTGGATGCCGTTTCGAGTTGTCGGCAGGCCTGATCCAGCCCCGGGTCAGGAACCGTACGCGCCGTTTCGCGTCGCGACGCCTCATTACTTTACGGCGCTCGCCATCCCGCTTCGCGGTGGACGGCTGTTCACCGACGGAGACGCGCGGCAATCGGTGCCGCTCATTCGATGGTTCCCGCAGCAACCCTATCCGGCGGGGTACGACAAACCTCAAGCCGCGCCGGTTGCGATTGTGAGTGAAACGGCGGCCAAACAATTCTGGCCAGGCAGCAACCCGATCGGTCAGCGCATTCGGGTGATGTTCAGTCCGGACGTCACAATCGTCGGCATCGCCGGTGACGTTCATCACAATGGGCTGGATCTTCCGAGCTATCCTCACATCTATCTGCCACACAACCAGGAGCCGTTGAGTTCAGTGTCGATGGTCGTCCACGCGACGGTTCCTCCCTCGCAGCTCGCACCCGCCGTCCGTGAGCGCATTCGTGCCGCCGATCATGAATTACCGATCGCGGTGAAAACGATGGCGGATGTCATCTCCACTTCAGTGGGCCGCGCGCGCCTGTATGCAGCGATCACCGCGGTTTTTGGCGCGGTTGCGCTGCTCCTCGCAGTGGTTGGGATCTTTGGCGTGGTCAGCTATGTCGCGGCGCAACGCACGCGAGAGATCGGCGTGCGTATGGCGCTGGGCGCTCAACGACGCGAGATTCTCACGCTCGTCGTCGGCCAGGGAATGCGGCCGATCGCCGTGGGCATCGGCCTGGGCGTCCTGACCGCAATCAGCGTTACGCGTTTCATGGGAAAGCTGCTCTTCCAGGTGACACCCCTGGATCCCATGACCTTTGCTGTTGTCACGGCGTTGCTGGTCGTGGTGGCGATTCTCGCCTGCTGGATCCCTGCACGCCGGGCGACTCACGTCGATCCGCTAACGTCACTTCGCGCTGAATGAGGTTCGATGTCGATAACACAGGATCTTCAGTACGCCGTCCGGTCGCTGTCGCGTAGCCCGGTATTTGCGTTCGGGGCGATCGCGACCCTGGCATTGGGCATTGGCGTCAACAGCACGATTTTTACGCTCGCCAATAACGCGCTCTTCAGATCGATGCCCGCGATCGCCCGGCCATCCGAACTTGTCTGGGTGTCCGCAGTCTCTCGGACGACGGGACATACCGGCGGTTTATCGTATTTGGAGTATCAAGACTACGCCGCTCGCACGGCTGATGTGTTCTCCGGCGTGCTGGCCTTCGCGCCAGCGTCTTTCAGTCTCGGCAGCGGCGGCGATCCGCAGCGGATCCGGGGACACCTCGTCAGCGCTTCGTACTTTGCAACGCTCGGAGTCAGCGCCACCGAGGGGCGAGCACTGCAATCGACTGACGATGAGGCTGGCGCCTTGCCGGTCGCTCTCATCAGCCATCGCCTTGCGCAGCAGCGGTTCGGCGGACACATTCCAAATCGCCCAATTGTGATCAACGGCCGGCAGGTCACCGTCGTCGGCATCGCGCCACCTGGCTTTGTCGGTCCGGAACTCGGGCAATCCGCAGACATGTGGATCCCGATCTCCGTGCTTCCAATCATCAACACGACACAGGCCACGTGGCTCAACGAGCGCGGCACATTGTGGCTGCGCGCGATCGGAAGACGTCATCCTGACGTTTCCATTCAGCAAGCGCAGCCGGTGATCGCCGGAATCGCCGCGACCCTCGAGTCTGAACACCCAAACACGAATAAGAATCGTGGAGCGATCGTGTCGAGCGCAGCCTCCGGAGTCCGGCCGTCGGAACGCGCAGAACTGCTGCCGGTCGCCGGGCTGTTGTTAATCGTGACCGGGCTCGTGCTCCTCATCGCCTGTGCGAACGTCTCCAATCTCTTGCTCGCGCGCGGCGCGGCACGGGCAACCGAGATCAGCATCCGAGCGGCAGTCGGCGCCTCGCGCTGGCGAATCGTTCGCCAACTGCTCGCGGAAAGCCTCGTGCTCGCCTCGGCCGGGGCGTCCGGCGGCCTGCTTCTCTCGTTCTGGGGCGCAGATCTGCTGGTCGCTCGGCTTCCAGAACTGGATTTCGGCGGGCTGGAGGCCAACGTGGATGCGCGAGTCCTGCTGTTTACATCGGCGCTCGCGCTGACGAGCGCGTGCATCTTCGGGTTGACGCCGGCCCTCACGTCCACCCGTCGCGCACTTCTCCCACGACTCCGTCACACCGCGGGAGCCACCGGCCGTTCACGCACGCAAGGCTTCTTCGTCGTGATGCAACTGTCGCTCTCGCTGGTGCTGCTGCTCGGTGCGGGACTGAGTCTCCGCGCGCTTCAAAAGGCTGCGACCATTGATCTGGGCTTCAACGCTGGACGATTGTCGACCGCGTCATACGACCTTACGCTCCAGAACTATCCCAACGAGCGGCGCGAAACGTTCCGTCACGATCTGATCACTCGCCTGCGATCGCTGCCCGGCATCGAATCAGCCACCGTTGCCGATCTTCCGCCGCTCAGCGGCACGATGGTGAGCACAATCGTGACCGCTTCGTTGGGCAATGGCACCGCGTCCGAATCGCGTGCCTTCATGAGCAGCGTCGGGCCGGACTATTTCAAGACCATGGAGATTCCGGTACTCCGCGGCCGCGGCATCGTCGAAACCGATCGGCGCGGATCCCCGGACGTCGCCCTCGTCAATCAAACGCTCGCCCGCACGCTTTGGCCAGATTCGGATCCCCTCGGCCGCATCCTGCAGATTGATGACCTGCGTGTGCAGATTGTGGGCATCGCGCGAACTGCCAAGTACGACGAGGCGACCGAGGACCCGAGACCATTCCTCTATCTCGCCCTGGCCCAGCATTCCACCATCGACCGAGAAACTGTTATCGCCCGATCGGCCACGAACTCCCTGATCACAGGATCTGCGATGCGTGCCGAGATTCACGCCCTCGACCCGGCACTGCCCGTGTTCGATGTGAAATCGTTCGACGACGTGATGCGGGATCGCGCCGACAAGCAGCGTGGAATCAGCGCGCTCTTTGCCGTTTTCGGCGTACTCGCGCTGACGCTTGCGGCGCTCGGACTCTATGGCGTGATGTCCTACGCGGTGACCCGTCGAACGCAAGAGATCGGCGTGCGGCTGGCGCTCGGGGCAACGCCGCGACAGCTCATGCGACTCGTCGTCGGAGACGGCTTGCAATTGACCATCGTGGGAATCGGAATCGGGAGCCTTCTCGCCTATCCACTCGCGCGCGCGCTCGGTGCACTGATATTCGGCGTGCAGATGGCCGATCTCGTGACCTTTGCCGCAGCGTGTGCCGTCCTCGTCATTGTTGCGATGTCAGCAGCGCTGGTTCCCGCGGCACGCGCAGCGAGGCTCGATCCGGTTGTCGCGCTGAGGGCGGAGTGATCAGGAGACCGAACTCTACAGAACCTCGCCGAACCCTGTAGAACCTTGTTAGACGTCACCATGGTTAACGACATCCGTTACGCGTTCCGCAACCTTGCAAGCAACCCGGGCTTCACCATCGTTGCCGTCCTGACGCTCGCCATCGGTATCGGTGCAAACACCGCTATCTTCAGCGTCGTCAATGGTGTTCTCCTTCGGCCGCTTCCCTATCCGGACGCGGCCCGGATTATTCGCGTTTGGTCGTCGACCGCCTCGGAACCAAGGAACGCCTTCGCACCCGGCGATTTTCTCGACTTCGAGCGGGACAACCATACGCTCGCCGCTCTCGGCGCGTATCGAGATGACGCTCTGACGATTACGGCACCTGGCGGGGAGCCAGTGCGTGTGCAAGGTGCGCTGGTCAGTGCGGACTACTTCGACGTATTCGCGATGCCGGCAGCAATCGGCCGCACGTTCAACCGCGCCTCGGACACGACAAACAATGAACCGCTCATCGTGATCAGTCACGAGGCCTGGCGCCAGCAGTTCGCGTCCGATCCCCAGGTCGCCGGACGTCGCGTTCGTGTCGATGGCGTGCCGCATACCGTCGTCGGTGTGATGCCGCGGGCCTTTAATTTTCCTGAGGGCGCGAAGGCCTGGATTTTGTCAGTGAAGCCGGTTCCACTTCCACCGATCGATGTGCCAGGCGACTTGTTGAGCAATCGCGACGTGCACTACTTCCAGGTGATCGCCCGAATGAAGACGGAGGTCACGCGGGATGTTGCGCGTGCCGACCTGCAAAGACTGGCCGACGGCCTCGCGCGACGCTTTCCGGAAAGCAATGGCGGACGCGGAATCTCGGTTCAGCCTCTCGGCGAGACGATCGTGGAAGACGTGCGATTCGCATTGCTGCTGCTACTCGGCGCGGTTGGGGTCGTCCTTCTGATCGCATGCGCCAACATTGCCAGCCTCCTCCTGGCGCGTGCTTCCGGGCGGCAGCGCGAGCTCGCGATTCGCGCGGCTCTCGGAGCGGCCCGTGGTCGTCTCGTCCGACAACTCATCACCGAAAGTCTGATGCTCGGCTGCGTCGGTGGGATCGCCGGCCTGCTACTGGGTTACTGGGCGATCGCGCTGCTCCTGGCGATCATTCCTGACGGAATTCCGCGCGTTGATCAGATCGAGCTTGACTCACGTGTCGCAGCCGTCACCCTCGCCGCAGCAGTCGTCAGCGCCTTACTCTTCGGAGCGATTCCGGCGCTTCAGGCGTCGCGGACTGACGCGTCCCTGGCGCTCCGCGAAGCGGACCGCACCACGGCGGGCGGTCGACGTCGAGCGAAAACGCGCGCTGTCCTCGTGCTCTGCGAGATCGCACTGACATCGATCCTGCTCGTCTCGTCAGGTCTCCTGCTCAACAGCCTGATTCGCCTCCAGCACGTGGACCCCGGATTCAGAACCGATCAGGTGACGTTGATTTCGTTGCCGCTACCGTTGTCGCGGTATCCCGACGGGAAACGTCAGGCGGCGTTTTACCGACGGATGCTCGAGGCCCTCGAAAGTCGACCGGAAACTCAATCGGCAGCGATCCTGTTCCCGAGTCCGATTGAAGGGCGCAACGCCCACGGCACCTTCACGATTGAAGGTCAGCCAGCCACGCCGCGGGCCGATCGTCCCTCCACCGCGATCGCATCCGTTTCAAAGCAGTACTTCCGCACGCTGGGCATTCCGCTGATCGCGGGGCGGATGTTCACCGATCAGGATCGCGATCCAGCGCCGGCGGTTGCTATCGTGAACGCGACATTGGCCCGGAAGTACTTCGGCGGTCAGGATCCCGTCGGCCATCGCGTGCGCTTCGGAGAGAGCGCAGAGGACTGGATCACCATTGTCGGTGTCGCCGGTGATTCGCGAAATATCGGCCTCAAGGATCCACCCACCCCGCTGCTCTATCTTCCGTATGACACGTTTCCGCTTGCGTTCATGGCGATTGCGGTTCGCAGTACAGCAGGCTCGGGCAGCATCGCATCTACCGCGCGACGCGAAGCCAAGAACATCGATCCCGACATCGGCATCGATCGAATCATTCCGCTGAGCGACGTCGTTCACGAGTCGGTCGCGGAGCCACGATTCCGGACGCTTCTTCTGTCGGCGTTCGCGGCGATTGCGCTTGTTCTTGCCGCGGTCGGGATTTTCGGCTTGATGAGTTTCACGGTGACACAACGCACACGGGAGATTGGGATCCGCATTGCGCTCGGCGCGCGCCCGGATCAAGTCGTCGGCTCCGTTGTGCGTGAAGGACTCGTGCTCGCAGGTGCCGGCCTCGCGCTCGGCATCGCTGGATCGTTGGCAACGACACGCCTGCTCGAAACGCTTCTGTACGACGTGCACGGTACCGATCCGCTGACCTATACCGCCGTTGCGCTCGTGCTCATCGGCGTCGCACTGATGGCTGCTTATCTTCCGTCACGACGCGCGGCTCGCGTCGATCCCGTCACTGCGTTGAGGGCCGAATGAACGACATCCGTTACGCCATCCGAACTCTGCTTCGCACGCCTGGCTTCAGCATCGTCGCCGTCCTGACCCTGGCACTCGGCATCGGTGCCACTACTGCCATCTTCAGCGTCGTCAATGCCGTGCTACTCCGCCGATTGCCGTACGCTGATCCCGATCGATTGGTCCTGACGCGTGGATCGCTCCAGGACCTGCGCGATCTGGAAGCCTCGGCCCAGTCGTTCGAAGAAGTGGCGTTCTGGGCGTCGAACATGTACAACCTTCGGCTCGGTGTCGACTCGGAGCAGGTGATGGGTGGCCAAGTGAGCCGCAATCTCCTTCCGCTCCTCGGCGTTCAACCGCTCATCGGACGCAATTTCACGGCGGAGGATGATCTCCAGGCCACGGTCATCCTGGGGTATGGACTGTGGCAGCGCCGGTTCGCAAGCAATCCGCAGATTATCGGAAAAACAATCAATTTGAGCGGCACCACATTCACCGTCATCGGGATTACACCGCCATGGTTCCGGTTTCCTGATGCCACCTTTCAGGTGTGGGCCCCGCTCAGCATGATCGACCGTCAGTCGCCGGCGCAGGCGAAGAACCGGGCGTTTCGCATTTTCCGCGCGGTGGCGAGACTGAAACCGGGAGTGACGGTGACCCAGGCGCAAGCGGAAGTCCGTTCGTTCAGCGAAGGATTGGCCCGCGAATTTCCCGCAACGAATGAGGGCATCATCTACGAAGTCGATTTTCTGTACGAACAACTCGTGCGAAATGCGCGTCCGGTTCTCCGCGTGCTGCTCGGAACGGTGATGCTCCTGCTCCTGATCGCGTGCGCCAACGTGGCGAACCTCATGTTGGCGCGGGCGACGGTCCGCGAGCGCGAAATGGCGATCCGCGCAGCACTGGGAGCCGGTCGTGCGCGACTCGTTCGTCTCCTGGCGATCGAGAGCCTCGTGCTCGCTGTGGCTGGCGGTCTGCTTGGATTGCTCCTGGCGATGTGGGGAGTCGATCTGCTGCCATCGGTGCTCGAGGTGCGCGTACCTCGGGCGGATGGCATCCGGATCGACGCGACCGTACTGATTTTCTCTGCCTGTGCGACAGTGATCACGGGCCTGATTTTCGGACTGACGCCGGCGTTGCAAACCGCGCGTGGCCATACCGAGTCACTCAAGGACAGCGGCCGAAGCGTCGCCGGAACTGCGCGCGGCCGACGTTTGCGTCAATCGATCGCGATGGTTGAAGTCGCGCTTGCGGTCGTGGTCCTACTCGGCGCCGGGTTGCTCGTCCGGAGTTTTCTGACGCTCAGCGGAACGGATGCCGGTTTTACGCCCGGCCAATTGCTCTCGTTCAACGTTCAATTCATGGCGTTACCGGACGTCGCGGCTCGCGACCAGGTCGCAAGCACGTTGATCGAGCGGCTGACACAGGTGCCAGGCGTCGAAGCCGCGGGCGCAGCAACCGGCCTGCCAACAGTAACCCCACAGCGTGGAACCCGCTTCGCTATCGATGGTCGAACGTTGACGGCTGGCGAGGACTCGGCCTATTTCATCGCCGCTACGCCCGGATATTTCAAGGCGCTCCGCGCGCCGATTCTCCAGGGCCGCGCCATCGATGCGAGTGACCGGAGCGGAAGCGAGCCGATCGTGGTCATCAATCGTGCATTTGCGGCACAGCTGTTCCCGTCGGGCGATGCTATCGGTCACCGGCTGCGCATCATCAATCCCGAGCAGTCACCCGAATGGCGAAGGATTGTCGGCGTTGTCGGCGATGTGAAGTATCGCGGGCTTGACCAGGAGACGCCGGCGACACTGTATACCCCGTTCGCGCAAACACCATTCATGTGGCTCTACGTCATGGTCAGAACGCCAGGCAGACTCGACGCACTTGCCCCGACGTTACGTTCAGTCGTGCCCACGGTGGAACCGTCGTTAACCGCCGGCAACATCCGGCCGATGGCCGAGGTCATCGCTCAGGGCATTTCCGCCCCGCGCTTCAACATGCTGCTCGTCTCCGCATTCGCGGGGCTGGCATTGCTCCTGTCGTCGATCGGCATTTACGGCGTGATCGCGTATTCGGTCGCACAACGACACCAGGAGATCGGCGTTCGCATGGCGCTCGGGGCGGGGCGACGGGACATCCTGCGCCTCGTGCTGCGTGAGGGTTTGGTGGTGGCGGTCGGCGGAATCGCTCTCGGCCTGGCCGGATCGTTCGCGCTGGGGCGTGTGATGACCGGGTTGCTGATCGGCGTTTCGGCGCGGGATCCCCTCACCTTTGCACTTGGGGCGCTCGTCTTGTTCCTGATCGCGCTCGTGGCGAGTTACGCGCCAGCGCTGCGCGCCGCGCGCGTCGAACCAGCGAGCGCGCTACGCGCTTGAAAAGGGAAAAGGGAGAAGGGAAAAGGGAAGAGAGAAGGCAATGAGGCAGAAAAAGCCACTTTGCCACTGTTCACACCTTGCATTTACTGCGACGTGATTTGGAAACGGGTCCAATTGCTCGTGAGTTTTAAAGGAATGACCCGTGCATCGTCGCACGCCCATGAATCAGAGATCTTACGACTTTCGGCAGCGAATGGTTGCTGATCGGGGCTACATCCTCGGCCGACTCGCGACACAGCTGGTGAAGTCCGGTGCATTCTCCTATTGTGGCAGTAGTGGTCCGCTCTCCTCGTGCCCTTTCCTTTTGCCTTCTGCCTTTTCCCTTGTCCCTTTGAAGACAAAGGCTAAAAGCGTACTCCGCCAGCGACAAGGAATGTCCGACCGCCGTCCATCCCTGGCCTCGGCCGCGGGTAGCTCGCCGGGCCCGTCGCCGTGCCGAACGCCGCCGACTTCGTGTAGGTGATCGGCAGTCCGTTCTCGTCCTTCGGACCCGATGTATCAGCGGTGACCGAGGTATTCCAGCTCACCAGCGTCTGATTGTTGAGCGTGTTCAGAATCTCGAGCTTCACCCACGGCCGCAGTGACTGCCACACCGGCACCGAGTAAGTGGCCGCGAGATCGACGAGGTGGAAACCTTCAAAGCTTTGCGAGCCGCGGTCGCCGAAAAAGATCGACTGACTTGCCGGAAGCCGCGCATACCCAGGATTTCTGGCAATCTGTTGCGCGGATAGCGGAACGCCGGATGCGACGAGGCTGTAGGTTCGACCCGAGTTGTAACGATACAGCGGTGCGACATCGATTGCACCGAATCGTCCGAGCGCGAGTTGATACGTTGCCCAGACACGAATTTTATTGCGCTGAAAATCATCGAGCCGGCCGGCCGGGAAATGGCGCGCCGGGACGTAGATCTCAGGGTAGTCGGCGATCAAAGATGGCACTGCCGGTCCGCTGGAACTCTCCCCTTCGAACGTGCCATCGTTTTGCAGTTGAACCGTCCAGTGACCGTTCACCGACAGGTTGACGGTCGGCCGATATGCGCTTTCGAATTGCAACGCCTGGTAATCGCGCGTCGGCAGGGTCGTATTTCGATAAACGGCATTGTCGAACGCGCCTAGGTTGACGCCGTTTTTCGACACGATCGTCTGTCCTTCGGCCATGGTAATGAAGTCCTCGACGAAATTCGTCGCGTGCCGCTCCACATAGGTTGCACGCGCCCAGCCACGGTTGCGAAGCTCGCGTGCGAAGCCGAGCGTGAATTCGCGCGTCAAAGGCGATTCGAGGCCGTCCTCAAAGAACACGTTGGCGGTTGGGAACGTGCCGGTGAACGTCTGATAATTCGCCGGATCGAAGCCCGCCGTGAAGTCGCGTCCCTCTCCTGCCGGTCCAATGTAGTTGCCGGTGATTCGATCGGCGTTGCCCACGTTCGAATTACGCGAGAACTGCACGTCGTTGTACTTGCCCGCGTAGTGGCCGTAGGTCGCGTGAACGACCGTCCGGCCGTCCGCAGTCAGATCGTAGGCCGCGCCAAGGCGAGGCACGACCGCGCTACCGTCAGCACCGGAAATATTGCCGGTTGCGGTGCTGCGCGCGCGTTCGTATCGGACGCCCAAATCGAACGTGAAACGCGAACCGGCGGTCCAGCGATCGTTGACGTAGGCAGACACCGTCGTCAGATCGATCGACGATCCCCGCAGCGGCATCCACGTTTGCAGGCGCGACATACCGGGCACGAAACGCGGTATCAAGCGACCGTTGGCGTCCAGTTCAGGACGACCATCCGATGCCACCTTGTAGTCGGTCTGAAAGACATACCCGCTGAGGCTCTGCGAATTGCCGCCAACCCGCGTCGAGGTGAACGACTCGAATCCCGTCTTCAACTCATGCGTCCCCAACCGTCGCGACGCAAAGGTTTCCGACGCGTTCGTCGTGAACTGCTGATTGTTCCGTTCCTCGGGATCGGTGGAATCGAAGTACGGTCCGTTGTACTGCAGATTCGCCGACATGCCGGACACGCCGCGGGTCAGGAATGGTGAATCCACGATCGCCGCACTCGTGCCGCCCGCGTTTTCAAGCTTCCAGTTCTTCTGCGAAAACTGCGCTTCGACGAACACCCGGCGCAGCATGCCCCGCCACGTTGCCGCTGCAATCCGGTTGGGCGTCGACGGCGTCGTCATCGTCGCCGGATCGATGCTCGATCCGAGTGAAGGCTGGCGCAGATCGGTCTGGTTGTCGATCAGAGTTCCCTGCAGGGTGTGGCCCGGATGAACCGTCGCCGTTACCTTGCCTTCATACCGCGTGTTGTCGTTGTTCGTGGTGTAGGGAATTCGTGTCTGCGCGAACGCACTCTGCGTCGTGGTCCGCTCGAGGCGCGCGCCGCCAAAGAACCACACGCGATCGCGGCGCAGCGGTCCGCCAACAGTGGCCTCGTACGTCGGCGAATACTTCCTCGCTCTGGAAATGGCCGCCGCCTTTTCAAATGGCGTCTCGGCGCTCCACGCCGGGTTCGTCAGATTGACACGAAAGGCCCCGGACAGCGCGTTGCCACCGCTCCGCGTGATGATGTTGACGACCCCTCCGCTGAATCGACCGTATTCTGCCGAAACCGCTGACGACAGGACCTGCGTTTCCTGGATTGCTTCTTCAATGAACAGATTGTTCGCCGTGCCAAGCACGTTGTCATTGATGTCGACGCCGTCCATCAGAAAGACGTTGTCGTACGCGAACGCGCCGGAGATCGAGATTTGCGAGTTGCTCGGGGTGTTGTCCGTCACACCCGGCGTCAGTTCGGTCATCAAGAACGGCGTTCGCCCGACCGGCAGCTTCGAGAGATCGGACATTTCCAGGTTCGACGCACCACGCGATGTCACCGGTGACGGCGTCGACGCTCGGACATCGATCGATTCCTTGACCGGCACGACGGCGAGTTGCTGATCCACGATCGACACGGTGCCCAGGCTCACAGTCGCGCGGCGCTCGACCGAGCTCATCCCGTCCAGTGCGAATTTCACCAGGTAGTGACCCGGCGCCAGACCCGGCAGCGAATAGACACCGTTGACATCGGTGGTCGCGGTGCGGCTTCCCTGCAACGCTTCCGACGATGCGGTGACGGTGACACCCGGCAAGGGTGCGTTCCCCTGCGACGTCACGCGTCCGGTCGCGCTTCCATACTGCTGTCCCTGCGCGAACGCAGATGCGGCACTCAGCGACACGATGGCAATGGCGAAACACACGATGCGCCTCATGACTTGCGACTCCTCGCACTACTCGAACACCTGGGACGAACTGTTGAATGGTCGAGGACTGCTTGCAGCACGGGACGTACCGAGGCTACCTGTGCGCATTCGACACGCATCGGAGCGATCGATATCAGCGACGTGTGCCGGAGTGGCACACGCCCAACAGGATTGTGGGAGAGCAGTGGAGTTTGTCAAAGGAGTTCAATCTGGGACGAACCGACAGTATTCTGGGACGAATTAAGCGCCTGCGGCCCGAGCGAGCGGCCGGAGGGAAGCGCCGCGGAGCGGCGCCCGCGAGCGAGCGCGCGTGGGGGTGGGGCCCCACGCGCATTGAAAAAAGCAGACAGGGCTACAAGGGAATGCGTTAAGGCCGAACGGCCACTTCGTACGACGCCACATCCGCCGGACTACCCCCAGCGACGATGCGCGTGAGCGCAACCTCGTAGGCTCCTGGTGTGAAGACGTCGCCGGTGATGAATGCGGTCACCATCCGCCTGTTGTCGAC
This sequence comes from Vicinamibacterales bacterium, assembly GCA_035758845.1. Lineage (GTDB taxonomy): Bacteria > Acidobacteriota > Vicinamibacteria > Vicinamibacterales > 2-12-FULL-66-21 > JALZOC01. The sequence goes on along the minus strand of DASTVZ010000067.1, from coordinate 13,107 downwards.
GGTCGTCATGGTCATGCCGCTGCGCGACCAGACGGTGTCGCCGCCGCTCCACGTGCGAATGACGATCGTGTAATGCGCATCCTGTGATTCGCTGCGGCCGGGAAGCAGAAGACGCAACTGGATCGACTGATGGTCCGGAGGTTTTGCGACCGTCGGGTCGGGTGGCTGAGCGCCCCGCTTCAGTAAAGGAGAAAGCGTCAAGGTTGGCTGCGTGCCGGGTGCGGTGGCGCCCCTCTGCCGCGCCAATTGGAGCGAGAAGGATTCGCGTGCCGCGCGTTCGCGAGCGGCTTCTGCGCTCAACTGATCAATTGCAGTCCGTGCATTCAGGTCGGCAGCACGTAAGGTCGCAATCTCCGTCCGCGCCTGCTGCAACCGAACGCCCGCTCCTGCGGCGACGAGAATGAGCACGATCCCGAGAGCCAGAAAGAGCCATTGAAGGCCGGGCCGTTCGAAGCCGCTCACGGGACGCATGACGCCACACGATATACTGTTCCCCGCCTATCCCCAATTCTGCAGCACCCATCTGAGCGAGGTACGGTCTGCATGTTCGACGTCCGAAAGATTTCAACTACGCTCGCGTTGACGGTGGCGCTCGGCGCGGCAGTTCTTGCGCAGGACACTCCCAGTTCTCAGTCATCGCAGAGTGCGACTGACAGGAATCAGGGGACAACGCCAAAGGAATTCAAGGCGCTCAAATACCGAGCGATTGGACCCGCAGCGGGCGGACGCGTCTCGCGCGCGGCGGGCGTCCCCGGGGACCCGGCGACCTACTATCTCGCCGCCGCGTCCGGCGGGGTGTGGAAATCGACCGACGCAGGCGCGAGCTGGAAATCGATCTTCGACGATCAGCCAATCTCCTCGATTGGATCCATCGCCATCGCACCCTCGAACCCAAGCATCGTGTATGTCGGATCCGGCGAAGCCAATATTCGCGGCAACGTCGCCGCCGGCAACGGCATCTACAAATCGTCGGATGCCGGTAAGACGTGGACGCACGTCTGGAACCACGAGGGCCAGATCGGCAAGATGGCGGTTCACCCGGAGAATCCCGATATCGCGTTCGCCGCTGTACTGGGGCATGCGTTCGGATCGAACGCCGATCGCGGTGTGTATCGCACCAAGGACGGCGGCAAGACGTGGATGCAGGTTCTGAAGAAAGACGAGAACACCGGCGCATCCGATGTCGAAATGGACCCGTCCAATCCGCTCGTCATTTTTGCCGGCTTCTGGCAGGCGCGGCGGTTGCCGTGGGACCTCGTCAGCGGCGGACCTGGCAGCGGCCTGTACGTATCGCGCGACGGCGGCGACACGTGGAAACAACTCAAGGGCGAAGGTCTGCCCGAAGGGATCTGGGGAAAAATCGGGATCGCAATCGCGCCGTCGGACAGCCGCCGCGTGTATGCGCTGATCGAAGCGGAGAAAGGCGGACTGTTTCGATCCGACGACGGCGGCGCGACCTGGCAGTTGGCCAACCCTTCGCGCGCGGTCCGCCAGCGCGCCTGGTATTACTCAACGCTGACTGTCAATCCCACCAACCGCGAAGACGTGTGGTTCCCGCAGGTGTCGTTGCTTCATTCGATCGATGGTGGCAAGACGATCCAGTACGTCAAAGGTCTGCATCATGGCGACCACCATGATGTCTGGATCGATCCCAAAAACCCGAAGCGCATCATCGCGGCGAACGACGGCGGGGTCGATATTTCGACAAACGGCGGCGAATCGTGGTTCGCTCCGCCGCTCCCGCTAGGTCAGTTCTATCACGTCTCGGTCGACAACCGGGCGCCGTATCACGTCGCCGGCGCAATGCAGGATCTCGGCACCGCGCAGGGACCGAGCCAAACGTTTGGCCGCAACATTGCCTTATCCGACTGGCACGATGTCGGCGGTGGTGAAGCGGGCCACGTCGTCTCCGACGCGAGCGATCCGAACATCGTCTACGCGGGCGAGTACCTCGGCATCATTACCCGCTACGACCATCGCACGGGCGAGTCACGCAACGTCAGCGCCTGGCCGGAAAATCCATCCGGCCATGGCGGTGAGGACATGAAGTACCGCTTTCAGTGGACTGCTCCCATTGCCGCCTCACCCCACGATCCGAAAGTGATTTATCACGGGGCGCAAATGATCTTCCGCACCGCCAACGGCGGGCAAAGCTGGGACGCGATCTCGCCGGACCTCACGCGCAACGACAAGGCGAAGCAGAAATGGTCGGGCGGACCGATAACCGGCGACAACACCGGCGTCGAAACCTACGACACCGTCTTTGCCATCGCTGAATCGCCGATGCAGAAGGGATTGATCTGGGCGGGAACCGACGATGGACTCGTGCATGTGACCCGCGACGGTGGTCAGACCTGGACGAATGTCACGGCAACGATGACCGGCATGCCGGAGTGGGGCACGGTCAGCATGATCGAGCCCTCGCCGTTCGATCCATCGATCGCCTACGTCGTCGTCGACGCACACCGCCTCGATAACATGCATCCCTTTCTTTTCAAGACCACCGACTACGGGCAGACGTGGAAGCGACTCGATGCAAAGCTGCCGCAAGACGTTTACCTTCACGCGGTGCGCGAAGATCCGAAGAAGAAAGGGCAACTGTATCTCGGGACGGAGCGCGGCATCATGTTCTCGACCGACGGTGGTGAAAGCTGGCGCGATCTGCGGTTGAATCTGCCGACCGTGGCGGTGCACGACCTTGTTGTCAAAGATGATGATCTCGTCGTCGGCACGCACGGCCGTTCGCTGTGGATCTTTGATGACCTGCGGCCGATCCGCGATTTCAACGCCGCTGTTGCGTCCTCCCCCATTCACCTGTTTCCCGCTGCCGATCCGATCCGGTGGCGGCTTGGAAGCGATGCGTATGGCGCGAAAGCCGCCGGGTTTTCCAACCCGCCGCGCGGGGCTTCGATTTCGTACTTTCTCAAAGAGAAAGCCAAGGGCGAGGTCAAGATCGAAATCCTCGATGCGCAAGGCACCGTCGTGCGAAAGCTCACAAGCATCCCGCGTGAACCGGACGGCAGTGACGACAACGAGGATCCCGAAGACCTGAAGAAAGCCGCCCTGTCGGTCGAGGCCGGCGTGCAGCGGACTTCGTGGGATCTCGCCTGGCAAGGGGCGGCGAAGATCAAAGGTGGCAAGATCGACACGGGGGATCCGATCGAAGGCCCTCGTGCGGTGCCCGGACCCTACACGATTCGCCTGACCGTCGACGGCAAAACGCAATCGACGCCGCTCCAGATCCTCGCCGATCCGCGCGGCGGAGCAAGCCAGGCGGATCTCGAAGCCCAGCTCGCACACGCACTGCGCGTGCGCAACGACGTGACGAAGCTGACGTCGCTCGTCAACGACCTGCGCTCGGTCAAGGAGCAGCTGAAGGCGCGTTCGAAAGCGCTCGAATCACGCAGGGAGGAATCAGGCGTGACTGAGCTGCTGAAAGCCTCCGACGACGTGGTCCAGAAGGCCGACGCGCTCGAAGACAAGCTGCACAACCGCACCGCCGAAGTCGTTTACGACATCCTGGCGATGCGTGGCGGCACACGTCTGTATTCGCGCCTCGCGCCGCTCCAGATGTGGGCGGTCGAGGGAGACGGTCCTCCGACGACGGGCATGCTCCAGGTATTGGAAGTTCAAGAGAAAGAGCTCGCCGAGCTCGAGCGTGAAACGCGGAACTTCATCGATGAAGAAGTCGGGACCGTGAACGCCACGGCAGTGAAGCTGGGACTGTCGTTCGTGATTGTGAAGTGAAGGCTTTCACAACAGCAATCGTATTGCTGAGCTGACCAATCGGCGCAACTCGTCGCCAATTCCACGCTCGTACCGGTGGTGCGATTGTTGCTCTCTCCTGTATTGACAGGAGTGTCTTTTCATACGCAGGAGGAATACGCATGAGCTTTCGAACCTGGGTTGCGGCATTCGCGCTCGGCGCTTTGACGGTTGCTCCGGCAGCTTCGGCGCAGACGAGCTCGGCGGCGAAGGTCGACGACAGCACGATTAAGACGCGGGTTGAAACTCGGTTGAAGAATGACGCGACGCTCAAGGGCGACAACATCGTTGTCTCAGTCGACAAGGGTGTCGTGACGTTGAGTGGAACGGTTCACAGCAACGCGCAGAAAGATCGCGCCAAGGAACTGGCGAAGGTCTCGGGCGTGACCGACGTGGACAGCAAGCTCGAGGTTGACAGCACGGGCCCGAGCAAGATGGACAAGGCGGAGGCCAAGACAAAGGAGGCCGCCAAGGACACCAAGGACGCGACCAAGGACGCCGCCAAGGCGACCAAGGACGCGACCAAGAAGGGCGCCGAGAAGACCAAGGATGCGGTCGCCACGACGGGTGAAGTGATTAACGACGCCTGGATCACATCGAAGATCAGCGCGGACTTCGTCAACGAAGACGCCCTCAAGGGCAGCGACATCAACGTGGACACGAAGGATCACGTGGTGACGTTGAAGGGCACGGTGGCGTCGGCGGCTGGAAAGGCTCGCGCGGAAGAGATCGCGAAGACGACCAAGGGCGTCAAGCGAGTAAACAACACGCTGACGATCGGACCCAAGAAGTAGCGCAGCCCTTTAGGGTTGCCTAGGCGGCGCGTTTCCGGCTTCGTGAAACGGCCAACGAGAGTACGATCAATCCCCAGGCGGCAAGCGCTGCCGCCTGGGGCCACAACAGATCGAGTCCAATCCCTTTCAGAAATATTCCCCGCACGATAATCAGGAAATACCGCAACGGGATCAGGTAGGTGAACACCTGGATTACCGCCGGCATGTTCTCGATCGGAAAGATGAACCCCGACAGGTAAATCATCGGAGTAAGAAAGAAGAACGTCGCCGTCATCATCGCCTGCTGTTGCGTGTCCGAGATCGTCGAAATGAACAGGCCGAGCGCAAGCGTGCACAAAACGTAGAGCAGGCTCATGACCAACAGAAGCAGAAAACTTCCTCGCAGCGGCACTTCGAACCAGAAGACAGCCACCGCGACGACGAGGACGACATCGATCATCGCAATTGCTCCGTAGGGCAGGAGCTTTCCGACGATCAATTCCCATCGGCGAAGTGGCGTCACATTGAGCTGTTCGAGCGTCCCCAGTTCCTTTTCGCGGACGATCGCCATCGACGCGAGATTTGCCGTGACGACGAGCAGAACGAGCGCCAGAACGCCAGGGATCATGAAGTGGCGGCTCTCGAGCTGCGGATTGAACCAGATGCGAATCCGCGGCTCGATGCCGCCACGCTGGGCGACCAGCGCCGTGGGCGGATTCCTGGCCATACGTGCTTCCACAATCTCCTGCGCATAGGCCCCAATGACGGTCGTCGCGTAGCCGAGCGCGACCGTCGTCGAGTTGGAATCGCTGCCGTCGGCAATGAGCTGCAACCGGACGGGCACGCCAGCTGTCACATCCGCGCCGTAGCCGGCGGGTATCGACAGCGCGAGCCAGGCTCGGCCCAGCTCCAGGTACGGCTCTACCTCCGGAGTTGTCGATACCACGTTTGCGATCGAGAAGTTACGCGAACCGTCGAACCGCGCGATCAGTTCACGGCTCGCCGGTGAACGATCGCCATCAGCCACCACCACCGGCACGTCGCGAACGTCGGTCGTCGCCGCATACCCGAGCATCGTCAATTGCACGATCGGGGCAATGACGACGACGCCGAACAGCTTCGGATCCTTGCGAAGCTCGAGGAATTCCTTCCAGACGAGAAAGCGCAGCCGCTGCACGTCAGGCTCGCTCTCTCGCAAGACGCACCGAGGCCAGACCGAGCATTGCGGCGGCGTACACGGTTAGCGCCGCCAGTTGCGGCAGCAGCGGACCGAGTGCCGTTCCTTTGAGAACGATCCCGCGCAGCGCGATGAGAAAATAGCGCGCCGGAACCACGTGCGTGACGATCTGCAGCGCGGGCGGCATGCTGTTGATGGGAAAGATGAAGCCGGACAGCATGATCGTTGGCAGGAAGGAAATGAGCAACGCCAATTGAAACGCGAGCTGCTGCGTGTCGGCGACCGTGGAGATCAGGATTCCGGTTGCGAGCGCTCCGATCAGAAACAACGACAAAGCCACCAGCAGCGATATCCAGTTGCCACGCATCGGCAGGCCGAAGAGCAGCATCGACGCGCCGATGATCAACGCCGCCGAGGCGAGGGCAATGACGAAATACGGAATCGTCTTGCCGATGACGAAGGAAAACGTATCGAGCGGCGCCATCCGAATCTGCTCGATGGTGCCTGTCTCTTTCTCGCGCACGATCGAAAGTGCCGTCGAAGCGACCGCGGTGATCATCGAGATGTAGGCGATCAGGCCTGGCACGAGAAACAATGTGCTGCGGAGTTCGGGGTTGTACCAGATTCGCGGTTCGACCGACAGTGGGGGGACGAGTTCGGCTCCCCCCGGCGCCAGTTCTTCGTTAACCGTCCTCAGGATGCTGCCTGCGTAGCCGAGCACCGCGGTGGCTGTGTTGGCGTTGTCGCCGCTGATGATCACCTGCACCGGTACGGTGCGTCCGGTCCGGATGTCGCGGCCAAATCCTTCGGCAATGACGAGCACCGCGCGGGCGTCGTTGACATCGAGCTTTCGTTGGGCTTCTGCTGCGTCGTAGACTGCACCGGCAAAATCGAAGTAGCCAGAGTTGATGAATGCCGAGACGACTGCGCGGCTTTCCGGCGATCCGTCACGATCCTGGACCGCGAGCAGGACATGTCGGATATCGAAATTCAGCGCATAGCCGTACAACAGCAGAAAGAACGCCGGAACGAAGATCAGGATCAAGAGCGTGCGGCGATCGCGCGCGATCTGACGGAGTTCTTTGCGATAGACGGCGAGCGCTTTGTTCACGAGGGTGCGCTCCCTGCTTCAGCGCGTTCGACGACATCGAGAAATACGTCCTCGAGTGACGGCTCGACCAACTCGATCGAGTCGACGGGAACACCGCGTGCCCGCACCTCATCAGCGATGGTCGATGGTTGAACCGACGAGTTGTTTAGCACCGCATGGACGGCCGTGCCAAAGAGACTGGTTTTTTCCACTGCGGGCATTTCATCGAGCGCCCGCATGGCATCGGTCGCGCGCGGGGTCCGAACCTCGACGATGGGCCGGCCGGCAAACACGCGTTTCACCTCCGCGATGGTGCCAATTGCGGCAAGTCGTCCGGCATGAATCAGGGTTACCCGATGGCAGCGTTCCGCCTCGTCCAGATAATGCGTCGTGACCAGGATCGTGACGCCAGCACTCGCCAGCGAATCGATCAGGCGCCAGAACTGACGCCGCGATAACGGATCGACACCGCCGGTGGGCTCGTCAAGAAACAGAATGGCGGGCTCATGCAGGATCGCGCAGCCGAGCGCCAACCGCTGCCGCCAGCCGCCGGCGAGATCGCGGGCAAGACTGTGCTCTCGACCGCGCAGACCGGCCATTTCGATCACAAAGGCACGCCGCGCCTCGAGCCGTTCCGGCGTGAGGCCATACACGCCACCAAAAAAACGGATGTTTTGATCGACGGTCAGCAATTCATAGAGCGAGAACCGCTGCGACATGTAACCGATCCGGCGCTTCACGCCTTCCGGATCGGCAGCGACATCGATCCCGCCGACAACCGCCGTCCCTGACGACGGCCGCAGAAGTCCGCACAGCATTCGAATCGTCGTCGACTTCCCCGCGCCGTTGCTGCCGAGAAAACCAAAGATCTCACCTGCGCGCACTTCGAACGACACGTCGTTGACGGCGACGAACTGACCAAATCGACGCGTGAGGTGCTTGACGTCAATGGCGACGGAGTGAGTCTCGTTCATCGAGGTTTGTTCAGCACTTGTCTTCTTTTTTGACTGCGCTTGGGGCCCCACCCCCAAGCGCTCTGGCTCGGCAGCCTGCGCGGGGGCAGTAGCCGCGTTTCGCTTATTTACCTACGGCCCGATCCAATCGCGCGTCGGCCAGCCGTGCGTTCGCGCGTGCGCGCGTTAGATCGAGTTCCGCTTGCAGGACGGCGAGATTCGCGTCGAGCACGTCGGTGTTTGTGACCACCCCCGCGCGATAGCGCTCCATCACGACCCGTTGTGCTTCAACTGCGCTGCGAACTCCATCCTGCGCCGCGGCGATTGCCGCGCGACTTGAATCGGTTTCCAGGCGCCGCTGCTGAACTTCGAACGAGACCTGCCGATCGAACTCCGCGGTTCGCGCCTCGACCGCCCGTGAGGCGGCCACCGCCTCCGCCTGTTGTGCGCGCCGGCGTCCGCCGTCCCAGAGCAAGACACTCAAATTGACCGACGCGTCCCAGGAGTCGTGCCAGAAGTTGGTCCGCGGAAAAACCCGCGGATTCGGACTCGCATAGTCGTATCCCGCATTCACGCCGACCTGGGGACGAGCCTGCGCGGCGACGGCTTCCTCGCGCGCGCGCGACGCCTCGAGCCGGTCTTCGAGCGCCCGCCGTTCCGGGCGCTGCCTCCGCGCCTCGGTGAGGAGGCCTTCGACGCTCGGCGCAGATTCGGCGGGTACTTCGAGATCGGCGATCGGCTCGATCCGCACCAAAGCGTCCTCCCCAATCAGGCGCCGCAAATCGGCTTCTGATACTCCGCGCAGGTTGGACGCTTCGATCGAGAGCACGCGCTCCCTGGACTCCTGCGTCTCCGCCGTGAGCACCTCGTTGGGAGCAATCAGGCCTTGCTCGAAACGGCTGCGCAGATCGCGGACGTGCGCAGCCATGGTCTCGAGCGACCGTGCAAGCACGCGCTCGGACTCGATCGCCGAGACCAGCGCCCAGAACGCGCGCGTGATTTCCAGGCGCAGGTCGGAACGAGCCGCGGCGAGATCCTCCGCGGCGGCCTTACCCTCCGCCGCGGCGGCCCGCTCCAACGCATCCGTTCGGCCCGCGGTAAACACCGGCCATACCAGATCGAACCGCGATCGGAAGTTATCCGGCACGTCCGGATACACGACCAGCGTCCGGCCTCCCGGCTGCGGGATTGCGAATGGCGTGACATGGTTGGTGCGCGTATATCCACCGAGGAACGAGATCGATGGCATCGCTGACGCCGACACCTCGGCGCGCGACGCCTCGGCGCCTTCCTTGCGCGCGTGCAGCTCCGCCAGCCGGTGACTGTTCGCGAGCCCGCGCGCGATCGCCTCGTCAAGCGTGAGCCGCCGTGGTTCCTGCGCGGCGGCGTCAGGCGCGATCAGACACAACAGGGCGAGGGCGGCAATCGGTTTCATGATTCTCTCGACAGTTCTGAATTGTCCGCCGTGCGGCCGGCGGTGATGAGATCGATGAAGACGTCCTCGAGTGATGCCGCGATTGGTCGAACCGTCACGGCGGATGATCCCTGGCGCTCGAGCGCCTCGCCAATGGCCCTCATCAGGGCGGTGTCGCGCTGGCGAATGCGCACGTGCGCACGATCTCCGAACGATTGCACGTCTGCGATCCCAGGAAGCGATCGGAGCAGGTCGAGTGGCGGACGTCCGTCGCGAACACTCACCTCGAGCAGTTCTCCTTCGAGACGAGCCTGCAGATGCTCCGGACGATCGACCGCCAGAAGGTGGCCGTCGTGCAGGAGCGCCACCCGCCCGCATCGTTCCGCCTCGTCGAGATACGGCGTCGACATCACGATCGTGAGACCCCGCGACAGAAACTCGGACAGCAGCTTCCAGAATTCCCGCCGCGACACCGGATCGACGCCGGTGGTCGGTTCGTCGAGCAGAAGGATCTTCGGCTCGTGGACGAGCGTGCACGCGAGCGCGAGCTTCTGCTTCATCCCTCCCGAGAGACGATCGGCGCGACGCGATCTGAACGGCGCGAGCTGCGTCATCTCGAGCAATCGATCGCGCGACGGTTGGTATCGACTGACGCCGTGAATCTCGGCGAAGAATGCAATGTTCTCGTCGATGGACAGATCGCCGTACAGGGAAAACCGCTGCGAGAGATACCCGAGGTCCGCGGTCACGGCCCGATGCTGCGTAATGGGATCCCGATCAAGCACACGGATCTGACCGCCGTCGGGTCGCAGCAGTCCGCACGCCATTCTGATCGACGTCGTCTTGCCTGCGCCATCAGGCCCGATCAAGCCGAACATCTCGCCTCGCTCGATGGTGAACGACACCGTATCGACGGCGGTGAGCTGACCGTACCGTTTCGTGATCCGATCGAACGCGATGGCGGATTCCATGGATCGCGTTACTTCGGCAGCTCGGCTTCGACCGGCATCCCCGGTTTGAGGACACCCTCACGATTGTCGGTGCTCACTTTTATCCGATAGACGAGCTTCGATCGTTCGGCGGCGGTCTGAACGTTGCGGGGTGTGAACTCCGCCTTCGGTGAAATGAATGTGATGCTGCCCTGCAGGCGCTGCCCGGCATCGGTCAGCAGCGCGACTGGCTGGCCGAGACGAAGTCGTGGAACAACTGGTTCGTCGACGTAAACGTTGGCCCAGGCGTGATCGAGATCGGTAATTGCGACGACCGGCGTGCGCGGCGCAACTGTTTCTCCCGCATCGACCAGCTTCGCCGTCACGATTCCCGCGACCGGGGACGTCAGCACCGCATCCGTGATGCTCTTGCGCAACGCGGCAATCTGCGCATCGGCCGCTGCCACGCGCGCGCGCGCGCCGGCAATTTCCTCCGGCCGCGCTCCGGCCCGCAAACGCGCAACTCCTTCTCCGGCGGCGCGTGCCCGCTCGCGCGCGGCGTTCAGACGAGCCGCCGCCACATCCCGCCGCGTCGCGGCATCGTCACGCTGTTTCCGGGAGCCGGAGTTGGATTGCAGGAGCGCCTCGAAGCGCTGCAGGTCGGCGGTCGCGGACTGAAGTTCCGATTCCGCCGCGACGACGTCGGCCTGCGCCGACTCGGCCTGCGCCCGGGCCTGGCGAATGTCTTCCGCTCGCGAGCCTGCCTCGAGGAGTTTCAGCGCCGCGACCGCCTGATCGCGATCGGCTTCGGCTCGCCGCAGCGCGATCTCCGTATCTGTCGTCTCGAGCTTTGCGATCAGCGCGCCTGTGGCAACGCGATCGCCTTCCGATACTGCGACTTCGATCAGTCGCCCACCCACCTGCGGAGCGACGCGAACATCTGTCGCTTCGACGTAGCCCGACGCGCGTTCGGCATTCTCCTGTGCGCGACCCCCGCACGCCACCGCGACCGTCGCCGCCACCACCATGACGAGGTGCAACGGCCGAAGATCGATCTTCATATGTTCTTTCCTTCCAGGGGCCCCTTTGAGCCGCTCCGCTCCGGTGGCTCACTCGATGCGCTCGTTCGCAGAGCGATCAACGCCAGGCGCTGCACGTGCGCCACGACCTGATCGCGCGGCACCATCGCCGCGCCGGGCACTCCTGCGTTCTCGAGTCTGCGCCGCAGCTGCGCGCTCGCGAAGTACAACAGCAACGGCCCAACCACGCCGGCGTGCACGAGCAGCGGATTGATCGGACGAAAGCGTCCCGCATCGATCCCCTCGCGCAGGATGCGGCCGAGTGCGGTGACGACGCGGCGCATGTGGAGCATCGTTGGCGGGTCCAGATGCGTGCCGTTCTCGGCGATCTCGCGGAACCAGATAGGCGGGAAATGCGGCCGCGCCTCCGCCTCAATCGCAATCGCTTCGACAAACGCGCGCACCTTGTCGTCGGGAGACGAATCCATTTGACTCGCCTGGTCGACGCGAACGGCGACGGCTTCGAACATGTCGCGCAGGATCTCGCGATACAAGGCGGCCTTGCTGGTGAAGTGGTAGTAGATCATCGCCTTGTTGACGCGGGCCGCGCGGGCGATCCGATCGACGTTGGCGCCGGCAAACCCGCGCGCCGCGAACTCGGCGGCGGCGGCGCGAACAACGCGCCGCCGAGAAGCCGCGCTCCGCTCCTCCTGTCGCCTGCGTCCGCTCTGCCGCCGGGGAGTTCCGGGCATAAAACAAATTAACCAGTTAGTTAATATGTGATCATTCTACGCTGCCGCCGGAGCCTGCTGTCAAGCCGCTCCTCGGACCGTAAGGCAGAGTTCGGACGGCGACGGCCGGACATCTCCAGGGAAAAATGAGCCACAGCACCGGCGGATCCTCAGAATAAAGTCGGGGGGCGGAACTTTCCTATTGCGCCGTCAAAATGGGTCAGACACCCCATCTTCGATTTATCTCGACAACCTGAAACGTTTACGAGTGTTGACGAGCTTCTACCTGAGGCATTGCGTTTGCTGCGCGGGGTGCGCGCACATGTGCGGCCGATGTGTGGCGGAATGGCGTGGTGCGCTGGAGCGTCCGCCTGCGCTCAAGGCTCCGTTGAGACCTCGCCAGGAGCGAAGTCGAGGCGAGAGCCGACTGTTACACGCGCAGGTCGACGCCGTTTATGTCTGCGGGGCACTCTCGGCAGTTACCTCCGGTCCGGGCTCAGGGGCAACTTATGACCGTTCACCGACGATGGTGGACAACGCTCGTCAGAACAATTGCGATCGTCGTGTCTCTGGTTGCCGCGACACCCACTCGCGCGACGGCCGCCGGGGCTCCCTCTCCCGCAACCGCACCGACCGTCACGATTTTTCTGGTCATTTACCACGGCGTCGGCGCCCGCCGACACGACCGCTCCGACCGTCGTTTCGGTGACGCCGAATGACGGCACGTCCGAAGTCGGATCGTTTGCGACGATCACGTTGACGTTCTCGGAGCCGCTGAATGCAGCGGTGGATACATACGGGATGATTGGCTTGTTTGCCGGTGGAGTGCCGCACGGCTTCAGCATCACGCGGTCGGCCGACAACCGGATGGTGTTCCTCACGGGCAATTGGCCACTGAATACGGTCATGACCGTTGTCGCAACCGGCGACAATACAGATCTCGCCGGTAATCACCTGGCGCCGTTCTCGAGCACGTTCAGGACCGCCTCGACGTTCGATCCCAACCGTCCGTACGTCGTCACGCAACTGCCGACCGGGTCGGGTGTGGATCGCACCACGCCGATCACGCTGCATGTAAGCAAACCACTGAACACATCCACCGTTGCCAATGCGTTCTACGTATCGCAGAACGGCGTGCTCGTCGATGGCACGGTGAGAACATCAGGGAACGGGACGGCGATCAACTTCACGCCGGCGGCGCCGTTCGCGCCCAACGCGGTGATCCAGGTGTTCGTGATCGCGACCGCGCAGGATAC
>DASTVZ010000232.1:0-15773 GCA_035758845.1 Vicinamibacterales bacterium | reverse complement strand
ACGGGACCACCTTGACCGTTCGTCTCGAGACGCGCGAGGGAGAGTGGCATCCCGATCGCGATGCAGACCCTGGGGTCAAGGTGCTCGCCTTCGCGCTCGAGGGCGGTCCGCTGCAGATTCCTGGACCGCTCATTCGCGTCCAAGAAGGCACCGAAGTTCGCGCAATCGTACGGAATCGGCTTGAAAAGGAACCGCTGATTCTTCACGGACTGTACACGCGCGCGACTGGATCCTCGCGCGCGGCCGATCCGATCACGATCGGAGCCGGCGACGCAAAAGAGGTGCGATTCGTCGCAGGCGCCCCGGGCACCTACTACTACTGGGGTGCGACGAAAAACGTCGCGCTCAATCTGCGGGCACCGCGCGACACGCAACTGTACGGCGGGTTTTTGATCGAGCCGCGTGGCGCGTCACCGCGCAATGAGCGCGTAATTCTCATCGGCGTCTGGGCTGATGCCGGTCCGAACGGTCTTGCGCCAATCAGCGGGCTTACCCGGATGGTGATGAACGGAAAGTCGTGGCCGCACACAGAACGTCTGACCTATCAGGTCGGCGAACTTGTTCACATGCGCGTCATCAATGTCGGCGCCGCCGTGCACCCAATGCACCTGCATGGGTTCTACTTCAAAGTCGACAGTCGCGGCGATGAAAGCTCGGATGTGATATTCGCTGCCGACAGTTCGCCACGGCTGGTGAACACCGAGCGGTTAGCAATCGGCCGAACCTTCTCCCTCACCTGGAAGCCAACGAGGCCGGGCAACTGGCTCTTTCATTGCCACGATACCGCCCACATCGCGGCGGCGTGGCCGCTTGACGGACGCAAGCCTGTACCGCATCACCACGTGGAAAACCATGCACTCGAGATGATGGCCGGGCCGGTCATGGGCATCTCCGTCGTCGGAAAGGATGCATCGTCAGTCGGACCGACTACCAGCCAACGACGCAACCTCCGACTGGTGGCAAAGGTTGACCAGGGCGGCACACCGGCCGAGCCTGCTTACGGGTTCGTCCTTCAGGAAGGCACGAAGAGCACCCCGGCGGCACCCCCGTACCTGCCGAGCCCAACAATCGTGCTCAAACGAGACCAACCGGTCACCATCTCGGTCGTCAATGAATTGCCTGACGCGACCGCGATTCACTGGCACGGCATCGAGCTGGAGAGCTATTACGACGGCGTCGCCGGTTACGCGGGAAGCGGGACCCGCCTCGCCCCCGCGATCGCGCCCGGCCAATCGTTCGACGCGCGCTTCACGCCGCCCCGCTCCGGCACGTTCATCTACCACACGCACGTCGACGAAATGCGGCAGCAACAGGCGGGACTCAACGGCGCGTTGCTGGTCGTCGATGATCCGGCCACCTACGATCCGACACACGACATCGTCGTGCTCGTATCGGTCCCGCGTAAGGAAGTGGACACCGACAAGGTTTACATCAATGGTTCGACGACGCCGTCGCCGTTGGACATGAAAGCTGGCGAGCGCTACCGTTTCCGCTTCATCAACATCCACATCTTCAGACCCTCAATGCGCATGCGCCTGCTTGGCGGCGATCAATTGCTGACGTGGCGCGGAATCGCCAAGGATGGAATGGATCTCCCCGCCGATCAATCCGTCGTGGGAGCCTCAGAAATCCAGATGGGGAATGGCGAGACGTATGACTTCGAATTCTCGCCAACCACCCCGGGAAACATCCGTCTCGATATTACGAATGCTCTCGGCGGTCTTCTGACGACACTGCCAATACATGTGAAGTGATGGGCTGAAAGCCGAACAAATGTTCGTCAGTATCGTCTATGCCTTCCATGGAAACCCTTTGGCAGGACCTTCGCTACGCGATTCGTACGCTCGGTAAAACCCGCGGACTCACGACCGTCGCGATTCTTTCTCTCGCGTTAGGCATCGGCGCGAACACCACAATATTCACCTTTATTAATGGGCTGCTGCTGCGTCCGCCGATGGTGCACGACCCGGAGCGCCTGCTCGAGGTGTGGCAGCGCAACACGACACGCGGCAGCGGCATCGGTAGCGATATGCAGCTCTCGTTTCCAGAGTACGAGCATTATCGCGACCACAACAGTACGTTCACCGAGATGGGCGCGTTCACCGGCGAGACTCCGGCGATGATCTGGAATCGCGCGGGGGATGGCGAAACACTCCGTGCGGCGCTCGTGTCCACGAATTTCTTCTCCATCCTTGGCGTTCAGCCCGCATTGGGACGGGGTTTCCAGTCTGAAGACGAACATCCCGCGACGGCCGCGCCGGTCGTGGTGCTGTCGCATGCGATGTGGGAGCAACGGCTGGGTTCTGATCCCGCGATCGTCGGCAAAACGCTGACGTTGAATGGCGGCAGCTACACCGTCGTCGGCGTCGCGCCTGCGGCATTCACGGGGCTGATCGTCGGCTTTTCGCCGGACGTCTGGACGCCAATGTCTATGCAGCGCGCCGTAAGCCCGGGACTGGATCTGAACGAACGGCGTATGCACTGGCTTCTCGCGATCGGTCGCTTGAAACCGGGCGTCACACGACAGCAGGCGGCTGCGGACCTCGCCGTCCTCGGGCAACAGCTCGCTAGAGACTTTCCCGAGACCAATAAGAACCTGATGCCCGACGTGGTTCCTGTCGAGCTCGTGCCTTCCCCGTTCCGCGGCGTTGCCGGCGGCATCAGTGCTGTGCTGATGGCGGTGGTGGGACTTGTCCTGCTTATCGCGTGCGCGAACGTCGCGAACCTCCTGCTGGCGAAGGCATCGAGCCGGCGTCGAGAAGTGGCAGTACGAATGGCGCTCGGAGCGAACCGCCGCCGCCTCGTTCAACAGCTGCTCACCGAGAGCGTCCTGATCGCTGGCATTGCCGGCGCGATTGGACTTCTCCTTTCACTGTGGGCGGCGCCGTTGCTGCTCTCCTTGCGCCCTGCGTCTCTCGCATTCGTCGTCAACGTTTCACCCGACACTCGTGTCCTTGCCTTCACCCTGCTTGCTTCGATCGTGACCGGCATCGTCTTCGGACTGGCGCCGGCGCTGCAGCAGTCAAAATCAAACCAAGTGGAAAACCTGAAGGACGGATCGGCACACGGCGGGTCCTCGCGATCGAGGCTTCGCAACGCGTTGGTCGTTGCGCAGGTGACGGCATGCGTCGTCCTGCTGGTCGGCGCGAGCCTATGTCTGAGGAGCCTTCTCAACGCGCGATCGATCGATCCTGGCTTCGATATCCGGAACACCGTTGCCGGCGGCCTGAACGTGCAGACCTTCGGATACGACCAATCGCGCGGACGGGCGTTCTACGCGGAACTATTGGAGCGGGTGCGCGCAGTGCCGGGGGTTCGCTTCGCCAGTCTCGCGGATCATCTGCCGCTTGGCCAGATCATGCGCATGCAAGGTGTCGAGATCGATGGCCACGAGGCACCCCGCACGCCGTCCGCCATGCGCGGACTGCCCATCGACATGGCCCTCGTCGGACCGGACTATTTCGATGCCATGGGGATTTCCGTCCTCAGCGGTCGAAGTTTCAAGAACACGGACGACGAGAAGGCTCCGCCCGTGGTGGTGATCAACCAGGAGATGGCCGAGCGCTTCTGGCCGCGGCAGAACCCGGTCGGCCAGTTCGTGACCCTGATGGGATCAGACGGAGGCCGCACGCGCGCAGAGATCATTGGTGTCGTGAAAACCGGCAAGTACGCGAGCCTCGGCGAAGATCCGAAGTCGTTCTTCTATCGGCCGCTGTTGCAGGAGTACGAACCTGGCGCGCAGCTCATCGTACGCACCGCAGCTGGCGCGCCTGTGATCGATGCACTCCGGCATGAAGTGCGCGCGCTCGATCCGCGCATGGCACTGGTCGGCGTCGAAACGCTCGAGCAGCACATGCAGCTTCCGCTTTTTCCTGCGCGAGCTGCCGGTCTGCTCCTCGGTCTGTTCGGACTGCTGGCCTTGACGCTTGCCATCGTCGGGCTCTACGGCGTGATGTCGTACTCAGTCAGTCAGCGCACGCGGGAGATCGGCGTTCGCATGGCGCTCGGGGCGCGGCGGATCGACGTCGTCCGGTTGATTCTCGCGCAGGGACTCAGGCTCACACTCACAGGGATGGCCATCGGCGTCGTGTGTTCCGTAGCGCTGACGTGGGTCTTGCGGAGCGTGCTCTACGGCATCAGTGCGACGGATCCGGTTTCGTTCCTTGCTGTCGCGATTGTGTTGACGATGGTCGCCGTGATCGCGAGTTACGTTCCAGCGAGATGGGCGACGCGTGTCGATCCAATGCGGGCATTGCGAACAGAATAAGAAATCAAAGACTCGAACAGGAGAAACGCGAGAAACGGGAGCAAAAATAAGTCTCTCTCGTTTCTCCCGTTTCTCCTGTTTGTATGTTCAGAAGCTGTCTCGAGCTCGATCGATCACGCGCCGCGGAGCGTCTCCGCCGGCGGACTCAGCGCGGCGCGCCGCGCCGGCAGGTAACTCGCGACAACCGCGACGACGAAAGAGCACGGCGGTCGCCGAAGCCACACTCAAGGGATCTCGACTGAACGGTTTTGGATCCACCTTCGGCGCCCTCGAATGTCAAGGACATTGCGAGATCGTTCCCGCCAACGGCACCCGGTTCACCATCGCGGCGGACACCACACCAGGAAGATCGCGAACGCGATCGATGATGCGTGTATAAAATGCGGCAATCTCCTGATCGGTACGGTACTTCGAGCGCGGAATCGCCATGTGCAGAGCCAGCACATTCTCCGTGCGGAATCCCGGATTGACCGCCATGACCGCCGCGAAGCTTCGCGCCAGAGCGGTCGCACCGACGAGGAGCGGAAGCGTGAGCGCGATCTGCGCGACGACCAGCGCACGGCGCGTCGTGACGTGGTGTCGACTGGCAGTGCTCGATCGCACACCGAGCGCTTCGGCTGGAACTGCCGCGCGGCATCCGCGCGTGGCCGGCAGGATGCCGGCGACGAGACCGGTCAGCGCGACGACCGCCAACGAAACCAGGACACTGGCGGCGGCGAAACCCGGAGCGCGGCGAAACAACCGGAATCCGAATGCGAGATCACGCATGGCTTAACGTCGCTGGACCTTCACGTCACGGAAGTGCGCCACCGTGCCGGCGCCGACCCAGAGCCCGACTCCCCCCTTGCCTTGCGCTCCAGTCTTGACGTCGTTGACTACCAGCGCCGGCTGCGCCTGATCGTGAACGTAGAGCCGTGCGCGGGCGCCCTGGACGTCGATCTTGACCTTCGTCCATGCGTCCGGCATCAGGTCCACATACGACTCATACCGCGATGGCGTCTCCTTCCGCAGACGGGCCCACGGCCAGTCGGGGTGGGAGATGTATTGCGTCGCGTGATTCCGCCGCTCCTGATCATCGGCGCGGCCGTTTG
Organism: Vicinamibacterales bacterium; assembly: GCA_035758845.1. Taxonomy (GTDB): domain Bacteria; phylum Acidobacteriota; class Vicinamibacteria; order Vicinamibacterales; family 2-12-FULL-66-21; genus JALZOC01. The sequence continues at coordinate 10,415 of DASTVZ010000232.1, read as the reverse complement.
TGGGACGAAGGTAGAACGCATCGAAGGCCTGCGCGTCAGGAGAGACGCGAAAGGCAATTCCGACGAAGCCCCGCGCTCCTTCGCCCGCACCGGCTCCCGGCGCACCGGCGATTTCGGCTTCGATGACGCCGTTATCGAATTCCTGTCCTTCAATCACTGCCACCTGCTCGACGCCGGTGGACGTGATGCGGACACATTTCTTGCCTTGAAACGTCTCGGGTTGCGCGCTGAGGTCCTTCATCCGGAGTCCGGTGGTGGAGTCGAGCGGGTATACCTTGGGTGCACTCTGACGAGCTTCAATCAGGGCCGCGAGCGCTAGCGCCAGCACAGTGCATCCGATCGCTGAGAGTTGTCGACGCGCGCCATGAAATATCATGCTCGGATCCTTTCGGGAATATATCGTGCGTTCCTCAAGTGCTTTGAGTAAGACGTATTGGATATGACCGGCGTTGGCTCAACAATTGGCCAGTGCCCTTTCGTAGCGCTGCGTTCGATCAGGCAAGCTCGGCAAAGCACGACGCGAGCGAGCGCAGCGAAGCGAGCCACGCGAACGGAGCGAGCCGACGAAGCGGCTCGCGAGAGAGCGTGAAGGGGAGTCCGAGGGGCGACGCCCCTCGGACCAAGTCTAGAAGCTGTAGCGCACCGCGAGCCTTACTTGCCGCTCGGCGTATGAGCTGTTCAAGGCGAAGATGTGCATGAAATCACCGTTGGTAACGTTGTTCGCCGGACTCGCCGGATTGGCGAACTTGAATGTGTTCGTGACGTTCGTCGCTTCGACGCGGAACTCGACTCGATGGGTCCCGCTGACAGGGAACGAACGGAAGACCGACATGTCGAGGTTCCAGCCGCCAGGGCCGCGGACCTGATTCGGCCCGGTCGTCCCGAAGCGGACGCCGTCCGGTTGCGCCCAGGCGCTGGGATCGTAGTACGGACCGGCTGCGCCAATCTGACCGATTTTCTTCACGGTGCCCACGAGGTCACCGGTCTGCAAGTTTCCCGGCGTATTCAATGTCGTCCCATCAGCCGTCACCGTGAAGGGCGAGCCGCTGAATCCCGCGACGATGCCGTTGATCTGCCAATCGTTGATCAATACTCGCGCGATACCTTTGCCGCCTTCACTGCGCCACGGCAGCTGATAGACGGCCGCCATCTGGAAGATATGCGTGCGATCGCTGTTGGCCAGCGCCCAGTTACGTGCCTGCACGTCGGGAGTGGGAACCTCGTAGTCGGTTCGCAGCGCCATCGATCGGCTCAACGTGTAATGACCCTTCAGCAGTAGACCGTTGACAAATGGTCTTGTAATGCCCACTTGGAGCGCGTGGTACTCCGTCTTGCGATAGGGCGAGTAGATCTCAATGTCGCCGATACGTCCGAACGATTGGAAGTACGGGCGGTCGGTGTCGCCGCCGCCGATGTGCTGCACGTTATTGATGTTGATGGTCTGACCTTCGGCGGGCGGGAGGCCGCCGACCAGCTTGTTGCCGACGTAAGCAACATCAACTGACACGTTGAGCGGGATACGCCGCTCGAACGCAACGTTCCACGAATGGGTCCGCCCACGATGCGTCGATTCGGGTATCGCGGTCTGCATGCCGTAGGAATTCGGCAGATGCATGCGTCCAGTGCTCAGATCGGGTCCGACAAGAAGCGGAATCCCCTGATTAATTGTTCCGTACCAACCGAATGTCGATGTACCCGGGGCGGGAGGAAAGCTCGCGTTCAGCACGAGCGGATAACTGAAATCACCGCGGAACGCTTCCTGCGCCGACATGCCTCGTGCCTCGAGCGTCGCCCCGTAGCCGGCGCGCAGGATGGTATTGTCGTCCAGTCGATAGATGGCACCGACCCGAGGCGTGAAGCCATCCTTTGGAGCGGCAAGTCCCATGTTCGTGGGATTCCCTCCGACGCCGCCGATGAGGACGTCGAGTGTCTGCCGATCGAGCATTTCGATCTGTCGATCGACGCGGTGCATGATCGGGTAGTACTCCCACCGCACCCCGAGGTCCAGCGTCAGCTGCGGCTTCACCGTCCATCGGTCGCGGAAGAACATCGCGTGCTGCCACTCGCGCCCGGTGAAGAGCTCGTACTGGTAGCTCTTGCTGGCAGTGCCGACGAGGCCAAGCAGGAACGCCGCATAGGTGTTGTAGATATTCGAGGTCTGCGATCCGGTTCCGAAGGTCCTGGTCGAGTTGCCAGCGAAGTCGAACCGCCCGCGGGGATTCGCTCGCTCGGGCTGCCAGTTGTCGAGATGGAGGTAATCTACACGGTAGCCAGCCCTGAAATCGTGCCTCCCCTGGACCTTTGTGACGTTGGTGCTGAACGACACGGTTCCCTCGTCGCGATACGTCGGGGTCCAGGTCGGTGAGTTGCCGAGCGTTGTGAAGCCGGTCCTGAATTCCGGCATGCCCGCATAGCGGGGATCGCCGCGCCCTTGATCGTTGGTGCCAGGGATGCCCGCATCCAGACCCAGCATTCCCAACCCGAAATCGAGCGCGCTGCAGAACTGATCGAACATCGATACGCCGAACGCGCTGTCGAGGAGGAAGCTCTTGCCGAGCGACCAGGTCTGCCCTGCGGTAATGAGATTCACTTCCGTATCGCCGCCGTCATTGTCGCCCTGGCCCAGCGGGAAGTTGAAGAGATCATGCACGAATGCATTCATGCGGCTGTACTTGCCCCAGAGCTGATGCGCCGGCGTCCGGTTCCAATTGACTTTGAGATCGTAATTGTCTCGGTCGGTGTAGTTATTACGGATGGTCCTGTAGTTGTTGGTGAATCCGCCGGTCCCCGTACCCTCGATGTTCGGCATCGGGTAGAGTGTCTGCAATTGTTTCGTGATGGCGTTGATCCGACTGGCGGGGATGATGTTGTTTTCAAACTGTACTCGTCCGGTGCCCGTCGCCATGTCTCCGGTGAACGGATCGTAGATACGCTGGAGGGTGCCGTTCGTGTTCAGGGCGTTGCTGAAATCGCCAGTCCGCAGCGCCGCATTCGGCACGGTGAAGAAGGCAAACAGGTCCTGTTTGCCTCGGTACCCCTCGAAGGAGCCGAAGAAGAACAGGTGATCGCGTCGAATCGGGCCGCCGAGCGTGCCGCCAAATGTCTGCCGTTCGATCGGGAGCTTCTGCGGGACCGCGCCCCGGCCGAAGTAGTAAGGTTTTGCGTTAAGCTTCTCGTTGTTGAAGAACTCGAAGGCCGATCCTCTGAAGGTGTTCGTGCCCGATTTGGTGATCACCGTAATTGCAGCGCCCGCCGCCATTCCCTCTTCGGCATCCATGCTGCCGGTCGTGATATTGACCGACTCGATGGTCTCTGCCGGCGGGATGTAGATGTTGTGATGCGGCAGCCCCACGTTGACGTTGCGCGTTCCGTCGGTCAGCGTGGTATTCGCCGCCCCTTCCTGTCCATTGACTGGAACGTTCAACGACCGTTCCGGCGTGTCGGTCTCGGCATTCGGGAGCGTTGCCGGCATCGAGCCCGGCACGAGGACCACCAACGCCTGATAGTTGCGGAATTGATTGAGCGGGAGATTTGTGATTTCCGTCGACTTGAGCTCGGTGTGGACGTCCGCCTTGTCGGTCTGCAGGAGCTCCGCGGCTGATTGAACCGTGACACTCTCCGACAGAGCGCCGACTGCGAGCGTCAGGTCGACGCGGCTGATTTGCCCAACCGTCACAGGAACGCGGGATTGGATGGCCTCCTTGAATCCCTCGAGCGACACCTTGACGTCATACGGGCCAGCCTGAACGTTCGTGAACGAGTAGCCGCCTTGTGCGTCCGTAATCGTCTCGCGGCTCAAATTCGTGTCTCTGTTGACGATGGTCACTCTCGCCCCCGGAACGGTTCCTCCCTGGACGTCGACCACTGTGCCGACGACGCTGCCATACAGAAGCTGCGCTTCGGCACGGCCAGTTACGACGATAAGGATGGCGAGAGCAAACGTGAGAAGACGAAGACGCGATCGCACCAGTCCCGTGTAACTCATCACAGCCACCTCCCGGTCGGGTCGGGTCAATGCTGCGCGCTCCACCTGGATGATGAAACGGCTGACAAATCGTGCGCAGTCTGCTCGCAGTTGCGTGGAACTGTCAAGAACCGCTGGCGGGAAATGGACTACGGGTTGGATCTGATCCGGGCTCGTCTTCAAACAGCAGAAACTGAAGAAACGAGAGAAAGATTTCTTCCTCCCGTTTCTCCCATCTCTTGGTTTGCTTTCCTACTGGCAACTGGCGGACAGCATCTTTACGTGTTCAACATCGACTTTCCGGACCAATGTTGAGATCTTCCGATCCTTGTCCCTTGTGGGATCCGGGAAAATGTAAGCGTTCGGCACCTTGGCCTTCATGTCGTCGCCGTCCGACTTGACCTCGATCTCCGTCCAGTTGTCCTTGCGGTCGAGCTTGATCTCACCTTCCTTGATGTCGCCTTTCACATCCCCTTCGATCTCTACACGATGCCCCACATGTTTTTTCAGATCGTCGTCATTGCGGAGCCAGTAGAAGACCGTTGAATACGCACCAGCGGTTCCGATCGCGCTGGTTGTGGGATTCCGGTCCGCCGTGGACGCACTCGGCTCGCTTGGCAGATTGGTGATCAGATAATCATCATCGCCTTCAGCCTTGACCAGGCACCCGTTCAGCTTGACCTTTTCGTCTCCCGCCGCCTGAACTGATGTGTTCAGGCCCGCGACAGTGACCGTCGCCGCTGCAATCAACCCCATCATCAACGTGCGATGTTTCTGCATGAGATTTCCACCTCAGGGCGCTGTGTTGCACGAGATGCGCCAATCGCTAGGGATTCGATCGCTTCGGAGCGGCTTCGGCCCCTGGCGGTTCGGTGAACGGGACCGTCGGAATGCGCTCATAGCGCACGTCGAGGATCTCCAGCTGCTGTGAGCGGCCGGGCGCGTGAAGGGTCACCGTGTCGCCTGCGCCTGACTTCATCAACGCGCGCGCGAGCGGTGACACCCAGCTGATGTGGTTCCGATCGAGATCGACCTCGTCGACTCCCACAATGCTGACGACGCGCTCAGTACCAGTTCCGTCGGCGTAGCACACCGTCGCTCCGAAAAACACGTGCGTCGCCGCCTTCCCGGCTCGAGGGGCTTCGGGGTCGACGACATGCGCGGCATCGATGCGTTTGGTAAGGAAGTGAATCCGGCGATCGATCTGACGTAGCCGCCGTTTTCCGTACTGGTAGTCGGCGTTCTCGCTGCGATCGCCGTTGCCTGCCGCCCACGCAACCACTTGCGTCACCGCCGGACGTTCCCGCGCGAGCAGGAACTTGAGCTCATCTCTCAGTCGCTGCAAACCGCTCGGGGTGATGTAGTTCTTGTCGGTTTGGCTCATATGACGATCGAACCTGTGTCTGTGACTGGAAGGATCACGAACCGCCGGAAATTCGGACCAGGCAAACAGTCGGTCGATCTTCCACCTCCGACGGTAGCGACGCAAGGGGCGACCATCTTGGGTCCGCGATGTTCAGGTTCTCAAGATGCCGTTGAGCGGCCCGCGATTCTCCGTATAATCGCGCGGGTCGGTGTGCGTCTGATCCTTGGCACTCGACTCGGCCCCTACGAAATCACTGCCCAGCTCGGCGCGGGCGGCATGGGTGAGGTGTATCGGGCGACGGACACGAAGCTCAAACGCTCAGTCGCGATGAAGGTTCTGCCTGAGGCGCTGACAACGGACGGGGAGCGCTTGGCGCGATTCCAGCGCGAAGCGGAAGTGCTGGCATCGCTGAATCATCCAAACATCGCGGCGATTTACGGGCTCGAAGAAAGCACTGATGCGAAGGCCCTCGTCATGGAACTGGTCGAGGGACCAACACTCGCCGACCGCATCGCCCAGGGACCGATCCAACTTGACGAAGCCCTTCCGATCGCTCGTCAGATTGCCGAAGCTCTCGAAGCCGCACACGAACGCGGCATCATCCACCGCGACCTGAAGCCGGCGAACATAAGCCTGCGGCCGGACGGCGTTGTCAAAGTCCTCGATTTCGGTCTGGCCAAGGCCCTGGAACCAGTATCGGACGGAAGCATTTTCGCGACGACGGCACCGACCATCAGTTCGCCAGCGATGATGACAGGCGTCGGCACGTTGCTGGGAACGGCTGCGTACATGAGCCCCGAGCAGGCGCGCGGCAAGGGCGTGGACAAACGCAGTGACGTCTGGGCGTTTGGATGTGTCCTCTTCGAAATGCTGACCGGCCGTCGGGCATTCGACGGTAGCAATGTCGCTGACACGATCGGTGCTGCACTGCACAAGGATCCCGACTGGCGCCTGTTGTCGAATGCAACTCCACCGGCGGTACGGGCGACCCTCGAACGATGTCTGCAGAAAGATCCGCGTCAGCGGGCGCGCGATCTCGGCGACGTACGGTTGGCGATCGACGGCGGTTTCGGCGCACACCCCGCCCAGACGAAGGGGGCGGCGTCACCGATTCGGCCATGGGCTTTAGCCATAGCAGTAGTCACCACGGCGGCGATCCTCCTTCCTGCTGTGTGGATGGGTCGTCGTTCGCCCGACGCGCCCATCCGGGTGCCGGTCCGGTTTCAGATCGCTCCACCCGATGGCACCGAATTCGGCGACTTCTTCAGTGTGTCACCAGACGGCCGCACGCTCGTCTTCCAGGCGGTGGAACTGGGACGAGGGCCGCAGTTCTGGATGCACTCGTTCGAAACCAACACGACGAGGTTGCTGACCCGTGTGAACCCGACGAACTCGTCGCAGTTCTGGTCGCCGGACAGCCGTTACTTTGCGTATGCGGAGAGAGGTGAGGTGCGGCGCCTCGCCGTCGCGGGCGGGCCTCCAGAAGTCATCACCGCGCTGCCGAGGAGCTTCGGCGGCGGAGCGTGGGCCCCAGACGGCACTATCATCTTCGGTTCTCCGTCTGGTCCGTTGATGCGCGTCTCCGCGTCGGGAAGCACGCCGGCGCCGCTGACGGCGCTCGACGCCTCGCGCCAAGAGACAGGGCACATCGGTCCGTGGATGCTGCGCGACGGGCGTCACTTCGTTTATTTACGGAATTCCCGCGTCGCAGCTAATTCCGGCCTGTGGGTGGGTTCGCTCGACGCGGCGCCCGACGCGCAGCCGGCGGCGCGACTCCTCGCGACACCGCAGGGCGCGGTCGTCGCCCCAGGATCCGGTTCGACGACGGACTACCTGCTGTTTGCTCGGGAAGGATCGCTGGTTGCGCAGGCCTTCGACATCAGCACCTTCAGGCTGATCGGCAACGCCAGTCAGATCGCCGAGCGCATCGCCATCGGGCCTCCCACGTATGCGCAGGTGTCGGTGTCCGACAATGACACGCTCGTGTATCGCCGTCCCGACGCTCCAAGGGGAGGGACGCCTGCTTTCTTCAACCGCACGGGCCGCGAGCAACGTGTTGTGCCCGGCATCAACGATTCCGCTGCACAGTACCCTCGACTGTCGCCGGACAGTACCCGTCTCGCGATTTTCATTGCCGGCGATCTCTGGGTGTATAACCTCCAAGGCCGTCCGCCAGTGAGGCTTACCTACGGCGCACTCGGCTACTCGCCGCTCTGGACCCGCGATGGCCAGAGCATCGTCTACGAATCTGCCCCGCCAGGGGGGCTGCGAATGCTGCCCGCCGACGGCACCGCGATGACCCCGGAACCCGTTGGGCCGGCTGGCCATGATCACCCGCTCGCGTGGTCTGCTGACGGTCGATTTCTGATAAGGGCGCTGAATCAGAGCGGCGAACAGCGTTGGAGGCTCATGCACGGTCCCCTCGGCGTGGACGTCAAGCCAACAGCGGTTTTCGAATCCGCATCGTCAGACGGATTCGGCGGCGCCTCGTTACATCCGGATGGCAGATGGCTCGCGTATGAATCGAACGCCTTAGGCGCGCGGGAGATCTGGGTACAGCCGTATCCCGGTGGAGGCTCACCGGTACGTCTGTCGGCAAACGGTGGAAGCGAGCCGACCTGGAACAGAAACGGGCGCGAGCTGATCTACCTCCAGGGCGACGATGTCATGAGCGTTGCGGTGAACGTTTCCGGCAGCACTTTCACATCCAAGCCTGCCGTGCGGCTTTTCGGGATGCGAACCCCCGTCAGGACACAGGCGCCATCGTATGATGTCGCCGCCGACGGATCGCTGCTCATGCTGAAGCCGCTCCCTGTCATCCGCGCGCCACTCGAGATCGTTCTGAACTGGCGCGGAGTGCTCGGTCGGCCAGCCGCTGTTGCTTCCGAGCATTGACCCGAGGGGGAAAGCCCTTCAAGAAAAAACGCGGAGCGATCAGCTCGCGCGCACTCGCAAGCCAGCGCGCGCCGTGTCCACCCGCTGGTGAGATCGCCCGCGCTACCATCTACTCGATCACGGATCGTCTCCGCAAGATGGTCGCACACTTGTCGCAGAAGAAGCTCGCCTTGACATTCTAGGTGACGGGGATTATCGTCCTCCCACCTAGAATGTCTACTAAAAGAGAGCGCGACCGAATTGAGCTGCTGCAGGGGACGCTGGATCTCCTGATTCTCCGAACGCTGCGGCTTGGACCAGCGCACGGTCATGCCATTGCCAAAGCAATCGAGCACGGCTCGGATCGTGTGCTGGCGGTCGAGCAGGGATCGCTGTATCCGGCGCTGCACCGCCTGATCAAGCGCGGCTGGATTACGTTCGACGAGGGGACGTCCGAGAACAACCGGCGCGCGAAGTTCTACGCCCTCACCGCCAAGGGCCGCAAGCAGCTCCAGATCGAGACCAACAAGTGGGACCGGCTTGCGCATGCGATCAGCCGCATCCTCCGTCCCGCGCCGCAGGAGTGACCGACATGGCCGAACGGCAACGCTTCGGTTGGCCGCAGCGCCGATGGGCACTCGACGAGCTCGATCGCGATATCCGCGATCACATCGAGCGCGAGGTCCAGGACAACATCGACCGCGGCATGACACCGGAAGAGGCACACCGGCAGGCGATGCTCTCGTTCGGCAACGTTTCGCTCGTCAAGGAAGACACGCGCCGTGTCTGGGTGTGGGCATGGCTCGATGAAGCGCGACAGGATCTCCGCTACGCCGCCAGAACCCTGCGCAAGAGCGGCGCCTTCGCAATCGCTGCCGTCGGGACACTGGCGCTCGTGATCGGCGGCAACACCACCATGTTCAGCGTCCTGAACGCGGTCCTGCTCCGCCCTCTCCCCTATCAGTCGCCGGAACAGTTGGCGATGTTGTGGACCGAAGATCCGGCTCAGAAGCTGCGCGAGGGCCGATCGGCGCTTTGGAATGTCGAACAGTGGCGGAGTCAGAGTCAGAGTTTCATCGACCTCGGCATCTTCGATGCTATGTCCACCACGCTCACGGGATCGGAAGGAACGGAACAGATCATCGGTGCGAGCATGTCCCCGAACGTGCTTTCACTCCTCGGCGTGCAGCCCGTGCGCGGACGCAGCTTTTCGACCGAGGAAGGGCAGCAGCAGCAACAACCCGAGGTACTGATTAGCCATCGCTTCTGGCAAACGCGTTTCGGCGGCTCTAACGACGCGGTTGGTGCAACGCTTGTTCTGAACGGCGTGCCTTCGCAGATCGTCGGCGTACTTCCTGTCGATTTGCGGATCGCGACGCGCACTGCGGACGTGTGGACGCCGCGCACGATGGAAGGTGCACGTCCGAGGCCGGCGGTTCCGGGGCCGGAGACGTGGTTCGTGGTCGGGAGACTTCGGCCGCGCGTTACCATCGCGCAGGCGCAGGCGGAAATGACGGCGATCGCCGCCCGCCTCAACGATCAGTTGCCCGCGTCCGAAAGAAAGCGCGGCATCACCGTCGTTCCGTTGACCCTCCAATTGGTCGGATCCGAATCGCGGCAGGCATTGTGGATGCTTGCCGGCGCCGTGCTTTGCGTCTTCCTCATCGCTGCGGCGAATGTGGCCAGTCTCTCGCTGGCGCGCAGTGTGGCCCGTACTCGCGAGATGGCGGTTCGCGTCGCACTCGGCGCAAGTGCCGGACGGATCGTGCGCCAGTTGCTCACCGAAAGCATGCTGCTCGCTACCGTTTCGGCGCTAATTGGCATCCCGCTCGCGGTTGTCGGCATTCGCCTGGTCCGTGCGTTCGGGCCCGGCGACCTGGCGCGTCTCAATGAAGTGAGTCTCGATGTCCGCGCACTGGGGTTGGCCTTCGCCATCTCTCTTCTGGCGGGAATCCTCGTCGGATTGGCGCCAGCCATGACAACGCTACGCCGCGACCCTCGTCCGTCCGCGGAGGAAGGCGGCCGAAGTGTCATGGGCGGAGCGGCGACGCGGAGAATCCGCAGTGCGCTTGTCGTCGCCGAGTATGCGCTGGCGATCGTCGTACTTGTCGGCGCAGGCTTGCTGGTCCGAAGCTGGTGGCAGATCAAAGGCATCGATCCTGGATTCAGAGTCGAGCGGATCCTGATGATGAGGCTGTCCGCCCCCGCGAC
>DASTVZ010000081.1:0-16482 GCA_035758845.1 Vicinamibacterales bacterium | reverse complement strand
ACGCTCGATCTGCTGAAACATCATTCCTCCCGGACCTGGAAGTGTGGACCGCTCCCCCACCATTATGCGATGTCCAATCGGCAATTGGCTGTCACGAACCGTCAATTCTGGGCCGATTTGTGGGACGAACACTGAAAACTTGCCAGTCCAATGGTCGAAGGTCCAGTCCAATTTGGGCTGAAGCTATTGTCCGGAAAGGCCCCTACGATGGACAGGAGAAACGAAGGGAAGTATTTCCGCCTACGCGCGACGCGCTTCGGTGCGACAAGTCCCCGGCCAGTTACTTGAGATCTTCCTTAATCAGATCGGTGTTGATGGCGAAGGCGGCCTCGGCCCCTTCCGCCGCCGCGACGATGACCCACTGGACTGCGCGCGACGCGTCGCCGGCGACGTAGAGACCGGGGAGATGCGTGGACTCATACTTGCCCGTTCGGACCGTTCCCTTGTCGTTGAACTCACAACCGAGGCGTATCGCCAATTCCGACCGCTGGAATTGACCGGCGGTGAAAAACATCGCACGCCGAGGCAATGCATCGCCGGCGCTGAAGACGATGCGCGCGAGAACTCCATCCCGGCCGTCGAGGGCGGTCACGCGCTCCTCGCGAATCGCGATCCCGTTGCGCGTCAATTGTGCTCGATCGTCATCGTCAATCTCGCCAGGGCCGTCGGTGCAGAGCACGAGATCGCGACTCCACGCAGTCAGTTCGAGCGCGAGACCGACGCCACGATCTCCCTTCCCATAAATCGCAATTGGCTGATCGCGGATTTCCCAGCCATCGCAGTATGGACAATGAAAGACACTTCGCCCATACAACTCCTGGATGCCCGGCACGTCAGGGAGGTTGTCGCAGACACCGGTGGCCACCAGCAGTTTTCTCGATCGCACCACAACGCCGTCGGCGAGCGTCACGCGGAACTGCCCGCTCGGCTCACACTGGGCGTCGGTGGCCGCGACGTCGCGCAGTTCCACGGTTTCGTACTGCCGCAGCTCATCGCGTCCGATGGCGCGAAACTCACGCGGGTCGATGCCGTCACGCGTCAGGTAGCCGTGAAGTGCGCGTGAGGCGGCGTTCCGCGGACGGCCGTTATCGCAAATGAGAACCGTGCGCCGACAACGGCCGAGCATGAGCGCAGCGCTCAGCCCGGCCGGTCCGGCACCCACGATGACGACGTCGTAGATCGCCAAGATTTACATCAACGGGTCAAGGCTTGAAAACGCGACTCGTCGCGCAATGATTCCAGATCGATGTCGACGCGCGCGCGCGCGGCGGTCAGTTTCGGCAAAGTCCTGGCGACGCGTTCGAGTGAATCGAGCGCATGTTCGCGATCGCCGCGGAGCGCGTGAAGGCTCGCGACGTAATAACGCGTGAAGGGATCGTCAGCGCCATTCGCGACGCGGGAATCGAAGCTTTTGAGGGCGCGGGCGAAATGACGCTCGGCATCTTCCGTGCGGCCCTCGCGAAGATACGCGGCGCCGATCTTGACGTTCAGCTCGAGCAGCGTGCGATCGCGCAGCGCGTGATCGCCGGCGCCGATGAACGCCATCTCGCGTTCGTACTCGCGAATCGCCCCGGCATAGTCCGCTCGCAAGTAATAGATGTATCCAAGACGCGCATGCGCGCCGACAATCTGCAGCCCCAGATTCCCAGAGATGTATTGTTCCTGCAGTTCCACTGCCCGGCGGCTGATCTCTTCCGCGCGATCGAGCTGGCCATCCCACGCCAGCAGCAACGACAACTGCAAGTACGAATACCCGGCCTCGGGATTCAGGTCGATCGCTCGCTCGAAGAGCGGAATCGCCGACTTGAAATCGCCGATGCCGACCCAGTACGCGCGTGCCAGGCTTTGATACGCCTGGCCGTTTTCCGGCTCGAGCCGCAGCGCCTCTCGAATTTCGGCGATAGCTTCATCGGTTCGGCCGGTGGAGAGAAGACTGCCGCCGAGCCACAGGTGCGCGTCGGCAAGGTCGGGATCAAGGGCGACCGCGCGGCGCTCCAGATCGATCGCCTCATTGACCATCTCGGGCATGCTGAGGAAATTTCCCTTGAGCCCATATGCGCCACCGAGCGCGGCCCACGCGCGCGCGTACTCCGGATCATGTTTGGTGGCGTCGCCGAACGCGGCGATTGCGCGATCGATCGAATCACGCGTCGCCTGGCGGAGGTTCATCATCCCGCGCGCGTAGCTCTCGTAGGCCGCGACGGAATTGGTTTCCTGCCGCTCGATGTCGGCAATCTCGGTCCCTCGCAATGCGACGTTCAGTCCCTGGCTGACCTCGAAGACAATCTTGTCCTGCAGCTCGAAGATGTCGTCGATCTTTCCGTCGACCTTGACGGTCCGGGTCACGGCACCTGTCGCAATCTCGACGACGGTCGCAGTGATGCGGATGACCGATGCCATACGTTGATACCCACCGACCACCACCCACGTCGCGCCAAGCCGGCGGCCGATATCGATCGCGAGTGAGTCCTTCAGGTGCGCATCGGTGCTCAGGTTCCGCAGCGCGTCGTAGACGCGGGCGCGACCGATGATGGTGAGCCCGTGAATGTTCTTCAGGTCGGAACTCACCGTTTCCGCGATACCGGTGCCGATCCAGTCATCAGCAGGCTCGCGCGTGATGTTGGAGAAGGTCATCACCGCGACCGACTTTTCGAGCGGACCAGCGGTGACCGCCGTAGTCGTCCGACTGATTCGGCCGGCGGTCGCGTTGTCAATCTCGTCCGCCACCTGGCCGAGGTCACGTGCGATTTCGGAGGCGTGCTGATACCGGAACGCGGGATCCTTCTCGAGCGCTCGGGCGATTATGGCGTCGAGCGACGCGGGCACCGCCGCGGTGTATCGAGACGGGGGAACAGGTACCTCGTGCAGAATGTGGTCGATGATTTCCGTCGGCGTTGTCCCTTCGAATGGCATCCGCCCGGTCATCAACTCGAATAGAACCACGCCCAGCGAGAACAGATCGACTCGATGATCGATGGCTCGGCCCAACGCCTGCTCCGGCGCCATGTACGACACGGTCCCCACCACGATGCCCGCCATCGTCATCTGCGCCTGGGTCACATCGCGGGCGGTGGCATTCGAGATGAATTTCGCGAGACCGAAGTCGAGAACCTTGACCAGTCCCCGCTCGGTTCGCATCAGATTCGCGCTCTTGATGTCGCGATGAATGATGCCGCGTGAGTGTGCCTCGTCGAGCGCGTCAGCCACCTGGATCCCAATCTCGACCACCTCGCGCACCGGGACCGCGCCGCGAGTGACACGCGACGACAGGAGTTCGCCGTCGACGTACTCCATGACGATGAAATCGGTGCCGCTGTCTTCGCCGATATCGTAGGTGACGGCAATATTCGGCGACCGCAGCATCGAGGCGGCGCGCGCCTCGTTGAGAAGACGTGCCCGGCTTTCCGGATCGGACTTGAGAGATGCGGGAAGAAATTTCAGTGCGACAGGTCGGCCGAGTCGCGTGTCCTCACCGCGATAGACCTCTCCCATGCCGCCAGCGCCGAGGCGTTCGTCGACGCGATAATGTTTGATCGTCGTGCCAACCACTTCTTTTATGGGACGCGGCGGCGGGGTCTGAAGACCCCGCCCTACGGGCGTCTCTTCGATCTTAGCCACGCATCCCGCATCATCTTCTGATCCGCCGACAAAGTCGCCCCGGTCGATTCCAGCGTGACAAGCTCGACCGTCGGATCTTCTGCAACGGGAATCGTCGCCTTCAGAGTTGCGCCATGACGGGTGAATTCAACGGCCATCGAATCGCCCGGCTTGTGCGCACGGACCGCAGCCTGCCAGTCCTCAATCGTCGCGATCGGCCGACCGTCTGCGGACGTGACCTCGTCTCCCTCTTCAATGCCCGCCCGAAATGCCGGTGTTCCCCAATTCACGAGCGCCTGCACTCTCAAGCCGGTCCCGCTTGCACCAGCCATCGCGGGCGCGCGGCCGCGCCTTGCCCGGCCGCCTCCTGCGAAACTCTGATCCAACAGGCCCACCCACGCGCCCCCAGGATTGCTTTTGCGCAAAACCAGCCCGACGCGGGCGAGGAGTTTTGGGAAATCCGGCAGTTCACGTCCTTCGATGTACTTGTCGAAGAAGTCGTCGGCGTACTCTCGATCGCCTGAAACTTCCGCCAGCCGATCGCGCGCGTCTTTCAACGTGTACGGTCTGGCGATGATCGCCGGGCTCGGTCCGCCTGGTTTTCCGTGGGCGAGCCACATCGCTCGCATGTAGTCGTCGAGGGTAGTCTTGCCATTCGATCGATCGCGGAGACTCAGATCGAGAGCAGTGGCAATTGCGGCACCATACGTGTAGTACGAGATGAACGTGGGGCCGAGATTGTTTTCGTCGATGGAGACGGCCGCGTCGCTAAACGGCGCCATCTGGCTCATCTCGACGGCGGAGCGAAACTGACGCGCCGGACTGTTGATAACCGCGACCACATTTCGCGCCAGCCCGGCGGCATCGGGCGCGGACAATCCGGCGCGAGTCATGATCAGGGGTCCGTAGTACTGAGTGAACCCTTCTGCCAGCCACAACTCCCCGGAAATGTTCGCCTCTTCGAAGTTGAATGGCTCGAGAGTCTTCGGCCGGATGCGCTCCACGTTCCAGCAATGGAAGAACTCATGCGAGAGCGTCCCGAGGACGGCGCGCACCGCCTGGGGATTCTTGAACGAGGTCGCTGAGGCAACAACGGTGCTATTGCGATGTTCCATACCGTCGCCGCCGCCCCACGGCACATAGTCCCCGAGAAACGTGTATGTACCGGTGTCGTAGGCGGGGAACTCGCCGAAGACCGCAGCGGCCTCGTTGACGATCCTTTCTGCGCCGGCGACGTACTCATCGATGACCGATGAATCACCATCATGGTGGACCGCCGTCCGGATGGTGAACTCCTTCCCGTCCGGGTTACGCACCGTAAACGAGCGCAGCGTGTAGTCGCTGAGCTCGGCCGGACTATCCATTAAGTACTGCAGATTCGGGGCGGTGAAGGTCCAGGGGTCGGACGTCGGGTACAGCTGCGTCGCGGGCTTCCATGACGAGCGCGGAGGCGGTTGGAACGTGACGCGCACGGGGCGCATGTCGAAACCGCGCGCCCACATCAGCGTCGCGGGCATGTTCATGTGGGCATGCGAATCGTCGACCGCGAGATACGTACCGTCGACATGATTGCCGAACACTTTGTAAACGATGCGAACGGTGCCGTCGTGGCCGGTGACATCCCATTGGGACGGATTCGGCCGTGACGCTTTCATCTCTCGCCCTTTGCCGTCGAAGGCATGCACGTCAAACACGTTCTTTGCGAACTCGTGAACCGCGTAGCGGCCGGGCGACGATCGGCTCATACGCGCTTCAAGGGTCGCCGCCGTAATACCAGGCCACGTCACCTCGACCTGGGCATAGTGATGTTCGGGAGCGGGAAACGACACGCGGTACTCGACCGGCTGTTGTGCGGAAGCAGTGGCGGCAATGAAGCATAAGAGCGCAGCGTATATGACCGAACGCGACGGATTACTGCGGGAACGCATTCAAAATCGTAGCATGGCCATTAGATTGCGGATTTCGGATTGATGAATGCCGATTGCGTGATTGCCGATTGGCGATTGAGATTGACGATTGGCGATTGGCGATTGGCGACTGAGATTGACGATCGACGATTGAGATTGAAGATCGAGCATTCGAATTGAAGTATTGCAGCAATTCAGCACAATCGACAATCCACAATTACAATCGACATTCCACAATCTGAAAATCGACGGTCATCAATCCGCAGTCCGCAATCCCTATTTCGCAGTGACCCACTTCACCATTTCTGTTAGCGTCGCCGACTTGCCCTGCATGAGAAGGCCGGTGCGGAAGATTTTGCCGGCCGCCCACACGACCGCGACCGCGGTGCAGGTCATGATGATGACCGAGACGACGATTTGCCACAGTGGAGGACCGGGTTGCAAAGAGATGCGGAGAAGCATCAGGAACGGTGCCGCAGTGGGCACGAGCGACAGGATGGTCGCCATCGTTCCGTCCGGCGCGCGGAGCACCGATCCGGCTGTGAACATCGGAACCATGACCAGCAGCATCACCGGCGTCATCATGTTCTGCGAGTCCTTGAGATCGTTGCAGGCCGCGCCGATGGCAATGAACAACGATCCGAAGATGAACAGCGCCAGCGTCAGGAACAGCAGAAACCAGGCAACGATAGCGCCGGTCACGGCGCTCGCGTAACCACCTCCCCAGTACTGGACGACGATCAAACCGCCGGCGATGTAGATCGCGGACAGGACCATGGACGCCGCTGCGCCGCCGACGAGTTTTCCCATCATCAGCTCGAATGGCGTCACCGAACCAATCAGCACCTCGCTGATGCGGCTCATTTTTTCTTCGATGACGCTGTTCAGCAACTGCGGCGCACTGCTCATGATCGTGATGTACATCAGCGCAAGCACCGCGACCGGAATGCCGTACGCCCGGGCGATATTCACTTCCTCGGCCGCTTTGATCTCGCCGTCAGCGCCGCGCTCAAACAATCCGAGTTCGTCGATCGGCGCCTGCTTCGTCAACCGCACGACCAGCGCGCGGTCGACCGACGCCCGGCGAAACCGCTCGTTGAGCACGACTGCATTGACCGTCGCACGGAGCCACTGCGGCAGGGCGTTGTAGGACGGATGATCCGAGTAGTAGCGAATCGCCACGGTGGACGCTGGATCCAGAATCTCCGCCGGAACTTCCACGAACGCGAAGAATTCCTGTTTGCGCACGCGGTTCGAGAGCTCGACCCTCAGCGCTTCGGGGTTCGCGCCGGTTGGTTTGATCTCGACGGGTATGAACCGTGGACCTTTTCGCGGAAGCACAGCGTCCAGTGGCGATGCCGTCCCGGCGTTGTACATGTTCGCCACCGCCGTTAACGGTTCGGCGACGACGCCCGTGTAGTCGACGACGGCAAACGTGCGATCTTTCATGTCGGTCGCATCTTTCGTCGCCCGCACAAGCATGATGGACGTACCCATCACGACGGGCATGAGAATCAGAC
This sequence comes from Vicinamibacterales bacterium, assembly GCA_035758845.1. Classification (GTDB taxonomy): domain Bacteria; phylum Acidobacteriota; class Vicinamibacteria; order Vicinamibacterales; family 2-12-FULL-66-21; genus JALZOC01. The sequence goes on along the minus strand of DASTVZ010000081.1, from coordinate 9,458 downwards.
CGATGAGAAAGGCCTTGCTTTTGACGAGCGTGACAAACTCGGATTGAGCGACGATGAGGGCTTTCGGCATGCTGGCTACTTGATACTGATCGTTTTGCGTTTTTGGTTTTAGGTTTTTGGTTTTTCGTTTTTGGGTTTTGGGTTTTGGGTTAGTTAGTTTTGGTTCTGGTTTGAAATTCGTTTTCGGTCGCGTGGTTCCGCGACCACAAACTACAAACGGCAAACCGGAACCAGGAACGAAAAACCAAGAACGAAAAACCAAAAACAAAAAACTGACTCAATCACGAATTTCTACGGCTTCGCGATCCGAACGAAAATGTCCTGCAGCGACGGCCGGGTCACCTCGAAGTGATAGACGGTCGCGCGCGCAGCCAGCCGGGTCAGAAACGCCTGCGGATCACCCTGCAATCGAACTTCCTGCAGTTGTCCAAAGTCGTTGACGCTCTCCACGTTCGGCATGCCGGCGAGCGCGGCGGCGCCATGCGACGTGCGGATCCTGACCGTATCGGCACCGTACTCGCTCTGAATGCTCTCCAGCGTGCCGTCGAGGACTTTGCGGCCGCGGAAAATCATGAAGATGCGATCGCACATGCGCTCGGCGGTCGCCATATCGTGCGTACTGAAGACCACTGTCGCACCGCGCTGGCGAATTTCGAGCACCGCGTCTTTGAGGACCTGTGCGTTGACCGGATCCAGCCCCGAGAACGGCTCATCGAGGATCACGAGCGAGGGATTGGCGACAACCGCGGCGACGAACTGGATCTTCTGCGACATCCCTTTCGAGAGCGTCTCGATCTGGCGATCGAGCAGGCCAGGCAGCTCCATGCGCCGCATCCAATATTCCGTAGACGCATCGAGGTCCGACATCGACGCCCCCTTCAGGCGTCCGTAGTAGCGGAGCAAACGGCGGATCGTCATTTTCTTGTAGAGTCCGCGCTCCTCCGGCAGATAGCCCACCTTGTCGCGCGCCGCCGCCGTATCGCGCGATCCCAACACTTCGATCTCGCCGCGATCGGGCAACAGGATGTGCATGATCATCCGGAGCGTTGTCGTCTTTCCGGATCCGTTCGGCCCGATGAAGCCGTATATGGAACCGGTCGGCACCGACAGCGACAAATCGTCGACCGCACGCGTGCCGTTGAACTGTTTGGTGACACCGGTCAGTGAAATGGCGTTAGACATAGCTCTCGGCTGTCGGCTTTCAGCTCTCGGCTCTCAGCGTTCAGCTCGCGACATATTCGTCTTTCAGTTGGTCGCGGGCGTCAGAAGCTTAGCACCTGAAAACCGCACGTCGAATGTGGCGCGGCGTTGCTGACCCGCTGACCGCTGTTGAGAGCTGTCCTATTTGACAACATTGTGAAAAGTTTCACATTATAGGGACGGCCGGTGCGGAGGCGACCCGCCGCGCTATGTCGTGGCGCGCAAGGAAACGTCTTGACTTCTGTAAACGCCCCGGTTTCGAGTAGGCTCTTGGGAGTACGTTCGCGCGGGTTTCGACACGATGAGTCAGATCTTTCATCGCACCACCAACATCTACTCCCGACTCAGTATCCTGGCCGCGATCGTCCTCGCTGCCACCCTCGGCGGCGGCGTCGCACTGCTCCACCTCTCCGGCTACAACACGAACCAGAACATGTACGTCGAGCAGCCGCTTCAGTTCAGCCACGCCCATCACGTCGGCGGCGAAGGAATTGACTGCCGGTACTGTCACACGTCGGTCGAGGAATCCGCGTTTGCCAACATTCCTCCCACCAAAACGTGCATGAACTGCCATTCGCAGCTGTGGACCAACGCGCCAATTCTCGAACCCGTCCGCGCAAGCTTCCGCGATAACAAACCTCTTCGTTGGACGCGCGTTCACGATCTCCCGGATTTCGTGTACTTCAACCACAGCATTCACGTGAGAAAGGGCGTTGGCTGCGCGACCTGCCACGGCCGCGTCGACAAGATGCCGCTCATGTATCAGCAGGCAAACCTGCAGATGAACTGGTGCGTCAACTGCCACCGGAATCCGGCGCCGAATCTACGGCCGCGTGACCAGGTCTACAACATGGCGTGGGAGCGGCCGGCCAACGATCCCGGGCTCGGCGAACGCTTGCTGAAGGAATACAACATCGCAGGTCCCGGGCAGTTGACCAGCTGTTCGACGTGTCATCGGTGAGCTTCGAGCCTCAGCTTTCATCTGTCAGGGACCTGAGATGCCAACGCAAAAGCTGAGAGCTGATGGCTGAGCCTATAGCTGCTTATGAACTCGACTTCCATTAAATCCCGTCTCGCCGGCTCGCATGGACGCGTGTATTGGCGGAGCCTGGGCGAGCTCGCCGACACGCCGGAATTTCGTGAGTATTTGCATCGCGAATTCCCGGAGCAGGCCTCGGAGTGGAACGATCCTAAGGGGCGCCGGCAGTTCCTCAAGTTGATGAGTGCGTCGCTAGCGCTGGCGGGGGTCGGAGCGTGCACGAAGCAGCCAACCGAGGAGATCGTCCCGTACGTCCGGCAGCCTGAGGATCTCGTTCCGGGCCGTCCACTGTTCTTCGCGAGTGCGATCCCGTTCTCTGGCGTTGCCCATCCCGTCTTGGTCGAAAGCCATATGGGGCATCCGACCAAGATCGAAGGGAACCCAGAGCACCAGGCAAGTCTCGGCGCCACCGACACGTTCACCCAGGCCGCCATTCTCGGTCTCTACGATCCGGATCGCGCGGGAGCGATCACCAACCGCGGAGAGATCAAGCCCTGGGGTCTGTTCCTCAGCGCCATGCTGTCTGCGGGGTCGCAACAGAAAGGACGTCAGGGAGGCGGACTCCGATTCCTCAGCGGCCCGATCACGTCCCCGTCGATGGCGGAAGTCATGGCCAGCGTCCTTGCGGCCTTCCCGCAGGCAAAGTGGCATCAGTACGATCCGATGTCGAGCGACGGCGCGCGAGCGGCTGCCCTTGCCGAAGGTGCCGTCGGCGACCCGATTTATCACTTCGACAAAGCCGACGTCGTCGTCACACTCGACGCCGATTTCCTCACCTGCGGCCCGGGCAGCGTGCGGTATCAGAAAGACTTCGCCACACAGCGGCGCATCACCGAAGAGCGGAAGGAGATGAGTCGGCTGTATGCGATCGAGAGCACGCCGACGTTAACCGGCGCAAAGGCGGATCATCGTCTCGCGATGAAAGCGAGCGAGATCGAGGGATTCGGCCGTCAGCTCGCCGGTGCAGTCGGCGCTCCCGCTCCTGCGGGTCCTAGCGCTCGGGCGACCGATCCGGCAAGCGTGATCGGGAAGTGGGTTGCCGCCATTTCAAAGGACCTGCAAGCGCACCGCGGGCGGTCGCTCGTTATCGCCGGCGACTATCAGCCCGCCTCCGTTCACACGCTTGCGCGCTCGATCAATCAGGCGCTCGGAAACGTCGGATCAACGGTCACCTACGGTCCATCGGTTGAAGCGGGCCCGACCGACCATGCAGCATCGTTAGCCGATCTCGTTCGCGCCATGGATGCCGGTCAGGTCGAAGTGCTCGTGATGCTTGGCGGGCTCAATCCCGTCTACTCCGCTCCCGTCGACCTGAAGTTTGCCGACAAGCTGAAGAAGGTCAATCTGTCCGTTTACCACGGGCTCTACGTCGACGAGACGGCCTTCCTCTGCCACTGGAACGTGCCCGACGCGCATCCACTCGAAAGCTGGGGGGATGCCCGGTCGTTTGACGGCACCGTCACGATCACGCAACCGCTTATCGCGCCGCTGTACGATGGGCACTCCGCCGTCGAAGTTCTCACGACATTCACGTCGCAGCCAGATCGCCGAGGTAACGCCATTCTCAAGGACCACTGGACGCGGGCGTTCGCCGGCGGACCGTGGACGATCCGTTCCGCGGATGGCCAGCCGTTCAAGAACTTCGATGCGTTCTGGCGGCGAGCGTTGCACGATGGATTCATCCGTGGGACTGCAATAGCGGACGGCGGACCGGCGACCCCGCTTAGCGTCATGCCCGCGGTGCCTGCCGCCGGCGCGCCTGCACCAACCACTCAGCAGGCGGCTACTCCTCCTGTGACGCCGCCGCCAGCGACAACGACTCCACCGCAGTCGGCCGCAGCCGGCGCACAGGGCGGACTCGAACTGATCTTCCGGCCGGATCCTACGGTCTGGGATGGGCGTTTCTCAAACAATGGTTGGCTTCAGGAACTGCCGAAGCCACTGACGAAAGTCACCTGGGACGCAACCGCCTGGGTCAACCCGCAGCTCGCCCGTGAGCGCGGCCTCGAGGACGGCGACGTCATCGAGCTGAGATACCGGGGAAACACCGCGCGGATGCCGATCTTCCGCGTGCCGGGTCATCCTCAGCAATCAGTGACGGTGTTCTTCGGTTATGGGCGGCAAAAGGCCGGCAACGTCGGGAACGCGCCCAAGAATGCCGAAGCGTTCAATGCGTTTCTCCTGCGCACATCCGATGCGCCGTGGTTCGGCAATGGCCTCGAGATCGCGAAGACAGGCGAACGCTACCCCCTCGCCGCCACGCAGGAACATCACGTGATGGAAGGGCGGGCGCCGGTTCGCGTCGCCACTCTCGAGGAATACAGGAAAGACCCCAAGATCATCGAGGAGCAGGGAGAAACGCCGCCACGGACGCTCACGATGTATCCCGAGTACAAGTACGAGGGATACAAGTGGGGGATGGCAATCGACATCGGGTCGTGCACCGGCTGCAGTGCGTGCACGATCGCCTGCGTCGCCGAAAACAACATCCCGATCGTTGGTAAAGAAGAGGTCGCCATGGGACGCGAAATGCACTGGATTCGCGTCGATCACTATTTTGCCGGGACCGAAGACGACAACACTGTCGAAGCGTACCACCAGCCGGTTCCCTGTATGCAGTGCGAGAACGCTCCCTGCGAACTGGTCTGCCCTGTCGCCGCGACCACTCACAGTTCCGAAGGCCTGAACGACATGGTCTACAACCGGTGCGTGGGCACGCGCTACTGCTCGAACAACTGCCCATACAAGGTTCGCCGGTTCAATTTCCTCCTCTATCAGGATTGGGACACACAGAGTCTGTATCCGATGCGGAATCCGGACGTCTCGGTGCGAAGCCGCGGCGTGATGGAAAAGTGCACCTACTGCGTGCAGCGCATCAATCAGGCACGTATCGACGCCAAGCGCGAGGATCGCGCCATTCGCGACGGCGAGGTGCTGACGGCGTGCCAGCAGGTGTGCCCGTCGGACGCGATCGTCTTCGGCAATCTCAACGACCCGAATAGCCAGGTGTCCAAGCTGAAGCTTCAGGAGCGTAATTACGGCGTGCTGGAGACCCTGAACACGCGCCCACGCACGACATATCTCGCGGTGCTGCGCAATCCGAATCCGGAGCTCGAGCCCGCTTCGCGCTCGACGACAGAACACTGATGAAAGCAGAACCCGTTTACGCGCCGCCGCCGGTCATAGAACCGGGCCACACGTTCCAGACGGTCACCGAGCAGATCGCCGGGATCGTTCTGACGCGCCGCCACCCCTATAGCTGGTTCTTCGGCCTCTTCGTCGGCTTCATGGGGTCGATGATGCTGCTGATGGCGGTCACGTGGCTGCTCATCAAAGGCACGGGCATCTGGGGCGTCAACATTCCAATCGGCTGGGGCTTCGCGATCATCAACTTCGTGTGGTGGATCGGGATCGGCCACGCGGGCACGCTCATTTCGGCGATTTTGCTGCTGCTGAAGCAGGACTGGCGGACCTCGATCAATCGCTTCGCCGAAGCGATGACACTCTTCGCCGTCGTCTGCGCAGGTCTCTTCCCGCTGATTCACACTGGTCGGCCGTGGCTCGCCGCGTATTGGCTGCTGCCCTACCCGAACACGATGGGTATCTGGCCGCAGTTCCGCAGTCCCCTGATTTGGGACGTCTTCGCGGTGTCGACGTATCTGACCGTGTCGCTTCTGTTCTGGTATGTCGGCCTCGTACCCGACCTGGCGACGCTCCGCGATCGCGCAAAGAGCCTGCCGATCCGCCGGCTCTTCGGCGTGCTGTCGCTCGGCTGGCGCGGCGCCGCGCGCCACTGGGAGCGATATGAAGAGGCCTACCTGCTCCTCGCGGGTCTCTCGACACCGCTGGTCCTTTCCGTGCACACGGTGGTGAGCTTCGACTTCACGATCGGAATCATTCCCGGATGGCACTCGACGATCTTCCCGCCCTACTTCGTTGCCGGCGCGATCTACGCGGGCTTCGCGATGGTGCTCACGCTCGCGGTGCCGTTGCGCGCGCTCTACCACCTCGAAGATTTCCTGACGATGCGCCACCTCGAGAACATGGGGAAGGTCATGCTCGTCACGGGGCTCATCGTCGGCTACGGCTATGTGTTCGAAGCCTTCTTCGCGTGGTACAGCTCCAACATCTACGAGCAGTACATGGTTTACAACCGGATGTTCGGTCCGTACTGGCCGTTCTACTGGGCATTGATTCTGTGCAACATCGTGATGCCGCAGTTGCTCTGGAAGAAGAGTATCCGGACCAGTCCGGCGATGCTCTTCTTCATTTCGATGTTCGTGAACGTCGGCATGTGGCTCGAGCGATTCGAAATCGTCGTGACGAGCCTGCACCGGGATTTCCTGCCCTCGTCGTGGGGCTGGTACTGGCCGACGCGGTGGGACATCATGACGTTCTTCGGCACGATTGGGCTCTTTGTCATGCTGTTCTTCCTGTTCATCCGCGTCCTGCCAATGATTTCAATCTTCGAGATGCGGACGATGGTGCCGGCGGCAAAGGTGAAGGGAGGGAAGGCGCACTGAGCGCGTCGACTCATGGAAACCAAACGTCCGGTTGCGGCGCTTTACGGCGTGATGGCCGAGTTCGACGACACGACGGCGCTCGTCGAGGCCGCGCGGCGGGCGTACGCCGAGGGTTACCGCAAGTTCGAGGCGTACTCCCCATTTCCGATTCACGACCTGTTCGAAGTCATGCACATCCGCGACAAGCGAGTAGGACTCTTGGTTCTGCTGGGCGGACTCACCGGAATGTGCACCGGGCTCGGGCTGCAGGCTTGGGTGTCGGCGATTGCGTATCCCCTGAATATTGCCGGCCGTCCGTATCTGAGCTGGCCGATGTTCATCCCGGTGACGTTCGAGTTGACGATTCTCTTCGCCGCCTTTGCGGCGGTGTTTGGCATGTTCGGCCTGAACGGACTGCCCATGCCGTATCACCCGGTGTTCAACGTCGAACGGTTCGCGATGCACGCGAGCCAGGACCGGTTTTATCTGGCGATCGAGGCCAACGACCCGAAGTTCGATCGCACGGCGACGCGCTCGTTTCTCCAGAGTCTTGGGGCGAAGGACGTTAGCGATGTTGAGGAGTAACTTCAGCCGGGATGCGGGATCCGGGATCCGGGATCCGCGCCGCTCAACGACGAAGTGGCTCCGAGCCTTTTGCCTTTTGCCTTTTGCCTTTTCCCTTCTCGCGCTAGCAGGCTGCCGTCAAGACATGCACAACCAGCCGAAGTATCGCGGGCTCAGGCCGAGCGCGTTCTTCGCGGATGGATCGAGCGCGCGGCCGCTGGTCGAAGGCACTGTGGCGCGCGGGACTCTTCAGGAAGACGAAGCATTCTTTACCGGGAAGATCGACAAGGCCACGGTCAAGGAATTCCCGATCCCGATCGACGAGGCGCTGCTGAATCGCGGCGAGGAGCGCTACAACATTTATTGCAGCCCCTGCCACGACAAAACGGGCGGCGGCAACGGCATGGTGATTCAGCGCGGCTTTGCCAGGCAGCCTCCGTCGTATCACATCGATCGGCTTCGGCAAGCCGACGTCGGCTATTTCTACGACGTCATTACCAACGGCTTCGGGGTGATGCCGGACTACCGGGCGCAGATCGCGCCGCGCGATCGATGGGCGATCGTGGCGTACATTCGCGCGCTGCAGTACAGCCAGCACGCGCCGGCGTCCGACGTGCCGGGCGGGGATCCGACGAAGGTTCCGCAACAGCCGGCGTCCGGCGGTGAACACGCGCCGGGGAAAAACTGATCGCATGGATACACACGCAGTGACCACCGACGTCCCGGCGCTGGCGCGACTGCAGCGCTGGGGACTGGTGGCCGGTTTCTGGGGATTGCTGGCGGGCATCATTGGCGCCTTCCTCAACGTCGATCAGTTCCTCCGATCGTGGTTGATTGGATTCCTCTTCTGTCTCGGTCTGACGATGGGATCGCTGGCGCTGCTGATGGTGCAGTACATGTCGGGCGGACAGTGGGGACTTGTCGCCCGCCGGGTGTTCGAGGCAGCCAGCCGGAATCTTCCATTCGTCGCACTATTGTTCGTCCCGCTCGTGATCGGGTTGCCGCGACTGTATGCGTGGGCACGGCCGGACGTCGATCCACACCTTGCACACTTCGTCCACGCGAAAGCGCTGTACTTGAACGTACCGTTTTTCATTACCCGGGCCGTGCTGTTCTTTGCATTGTGGGCGCTGGCGTCGTGGCTGCTGAACGGGTGGTCCGTCGGTCAGGACCGCGGTGAGGTGGCGGTCCACCCCGCCGACACGAGACGCTTCCGAGTAGTCAGCGCGCCGGGGATTCTGATCTACGTCGTCACGATGACGTTCGCGTCGGTCGACTGGATCATGTCGCTCGATCCGAGCTGGTATTCGACGATCTTCGGGTTCATTCTCGTCGCCGGTCAGGGACTTGCCGGGCTGGCGCTTGCCATTGCGGTACTGGCGGCGCTCAGTAACGTCGAACCACTCGCCACCTATCTCAATCCGCGGCTGCATTTTCTCGATCTCGGCAAGCTGCTGCTGGCGTTCGTGATGTTGTGGGCCTACTTCTCGTTCTCGCAGCTCCTGATCATCTGGGCTGGAAACCTTCCCGAAGAGATTCCGTTTTTCTACAACCGGTTCCGCGGTGGCTGGCAATACGTGTCGCTGCTCATCCTGCTTGGCCATTTCGCATTGCCATTCGTTCTTTTGCTCTCGCGCGATTTGAAGCGGCATCCGAACCTGCTCGCGAAAGTGGCAATCGCGGTCCTCTTCATGCGCGTCGTCGATCTGGTCTGGCTGGTCGAGCCCATGTTCCCGCAACAGGGTTTCCCGATTCACTGGATGGACATTGCGCTGCCGGTCGGTCTCACGGGTATGTGGATGTTCCTCTTCGCTCGCAACCTGCGCAGCCGGGCGTTGCTGCCGGTCAACGACCCGTTCTTCAAGGAGGCCTTCGCGCATGACGGCCACTAATCCGCCTCTCGGCAGCGGGCATCATTACACCGATGAGGAGATGCACAACGAGGACGTCGCGCACGAGCACGGCGACGCCAACTTCCGCACCATCATCGGCTTCGGCATTGCCATCCTGGTTGTTGTCGCGGTGTCATCGGTGCTGATGTACGGGTTGTTCGTGGTGTTTGAGAAACAAGCCGCGGCCCGCGATCCAGAGGTGTCGCCATTCGCCACGACCAACGGTGTGCCGCGTGGTCCGGGATTGCTGACCAACGAGCC